>JAQICX010000027.1 GCA_027858345.1 Kiritimatiellia bacterium
ATGAGTTTCGAAAGGGCCTGGAGGTTGAACTGGAACACGGCACACGATTCGAGGATGCCAACGTGACGAACAACCACCCGATCCTGACGGGCAAGATTGTTCTGGCCCACCTCAAGGAAACCATGGATTACTATCAGAGAATAGATGTCGCTGAAATGGAAGGTGATTTACTGAAAGCTATTCTGTCCAGGAATATTGAGAAGATTGAAGCAAAATACATAAAGCTTATCGAAGCTCAGCATCTTCTGAGCCAATCAGTTACGAACCAATTGAAGAAACGGATCTAACAAGACCTCGGAGGGTATTGTCGCTTACGCGCCAAACCCTCAAGGCAACCGTTAGAAATGAGAGAATAGATGTCATATCCCAGTCCAGACACAATTGGAGTGTGGTTGCTCAAATGGATATTTGGTCCAATCATAGTCATCGGCTTAATTGCCTGGTTTATTCATTTTGAAGTAATGAAACACAGAGGCCGCGAACTGTGTGCAGAGCTCGGATACATTGAATGCACATACATTCCTCCTAACCGAGCCGGATTAGGAGAAGAGTACATTTTCAGAAAGAAACTAAATCCGGACGGCACAATTGATGAGAAAGCGAAACTTGTCATCAATCTTGATTGAAATAAAATTATGAACTGCCCAAAGTGTGATACAAAAATGAGTACTGGCACCTTCAAGGTGGAAGGCACTGCATTGCGGTTCCTTTTCTTCGTCGGGATGTCATGGCAGAGCCTTTGGTTTCGGCCGCGTCATCGCGAACCAAACCAGAAGAAAAAATGGCTAATCTTGGACAGCGGTATGAGGCGCACTGGATATCTCTGCCTCCGGTGTGGGACGTCTGTACTTGTCAGAAAAGAAGAGTAAAATCATCTAACAAATTCCTGCAGGCGCCTCGTAAACTCGCGTTAGAGGAATAAACGTTTCCCCATTCAACAGGAGAACGAGTTAGCGTAAAAGATAATAATAGGAGATTTTAATGTTTCGTTGGTTTAACAATCGTCGCCGAAAAAAGCTTACTCAGGCTCCTTTTCTCCCTTTATGGGAGGATATAATTCGCCGTAATATAGCCCTTTACTGCGTTATGGATGATGCTGAGCGCGCTCACCTGCGAGCCTTAATTCAGGTGTTTATTGCTGAAAAACATTGGGAAGGAGCTGGCGGACTGGAACTCACTGATGAGATTCGCGTCACGGTCTCGGCTCAAGCGTGTCTGCTTCTTCTAGGCCTACCACATAATTACTATAAAAATGTCGATTCCATCATCATTTATCCCTCCACCGTTGTTCTACCGCAACGCCAGCCATGCTTTTTGGGAAACACATTGATACAAGAGGAAGTTGGACAGCCCATTCTCGGGCAGGCGATCCAGCATGGACCTGTAATTATTATATGGGATGCAGCCCTGCATGGAGGCCGCCGTTCTAAGGATGGTCACAATGTTATTTACCATGAATTCGCTCATAAATTAGACATGCTAGACGGTACGGTTAACGGAACACCTCCACTAAGAGACAGAGCTGAATATCGTGACTGGAACCTAACATGTTCGCGGGAATATCTACGTATCAAACACAGCACAGCAAAGGGTAAGAAGAAATTTCTCAATTCCTATGCTGCGACTAACGAAGCAGAATTCTTCGCAGTCGCTACTGAGCAATTCTTTGAACAGCCACGGTTAATGATTAAGCATGCTCCGGATCTTTATCGTGTTTTGCAGGAATACTATTGTCAAAATCCCGCCGAGCACTTTTCCGGAATAAATGAGTGCTAGATACTAAGCATAGCTTGGAAATTATAAATTTTAAATGTTGAATAATGAATTACTTGAGTTTACTATTTTTAAATAACAAAAAACAAATCAAGAGAATAAAAATAAATTCTAACAATCAGATGCAGGCGCCTCGTAAACTCGCGCCTCATCTAAACGTTAGCTATAAGAGGAAGAATAAAAATGCCAAGATTTCTTGTTGAACAGAGTGATATTGACTACGCAAAGAACCCAACACCGTGGGATTTAGGTAACCAGGTTCTGTACGACATGTGTTCAGAACATCCCGAGCATACAACCTCAGAAGAAGTGGTGTCCAAAATTTGGTTGATTGGTAGATCATATGCTGCGGCCATTGAACGACGGAAAAACAGTAAAGATGGATCCGACGATTTCTATGAAGAAATTGTTGGACCTACTATATCCGCCTCCAATATCGACACCTTGCTTTCCAATCTCCCTGCTTGTCCCGCTGATCCTGTTGTGAATCTTGCCGTAACCATCACGACGCACAAGAAGATAACCGTTCTGTTTGAATCTATAACGGGCATGGAGAAACGCTCCCTGGCTTCAAAGTACCTGCATTTTCACAGACCAGACCTATTCTTTATTTATGACAGCAGAGCACAAACAGCCATCAGCAAACTCACCCCCGATTGTCGGTACATTGACTGCGTGAGTTTGCCAGAAAATAAAAAAGATGAGTTGTATTACAAATTCTGTATGCGAATGCGTTGGTTGCGGAAAAGCATTGAGGACAATTACAAGGAAAAGTTAACCCCAAGAGAATTAGACAAAGTGCTTTTGGTTGTACATAAAAGAATAGGATAAGCGAACAATCGCATGGACAAGTATTTTGAAAAAGCGCGCTTTTTCAAAAACTGTCATGCACACGTTCGACACTATAAAAATGAAAAAAGATATATTCGATAAACTTAGAGCCTATGCAGAGTCGACTTTTAAGTGTGGACTGCACTCTATTCATGGTTTTAATCACTGGCAGAATGTTGACGATTCTGCCCGCCTCATATGTGAAGACAGTCAGGCAGACCTGGTTGTCGTCCGGTTCTTTGCCTTCCTGCATGACGCATTCCGAGTCAACGACGGATCCGATCTCGACCATGATCCAAGGTCGGCTGATAATCTCGACAAACTTCCAGAGGAACTATCGATTCTCAGACCTGATCAGCTCAATCTCCTGGAATATGCCATCCGTCATCATACCGACGGCAATACGTCTGAAGACCCAACGATCGGTGCGTGCTGGGACTCAGACCGCCTTGATCTGGGACGTGTTGGAATCATCCCGATAGACAGGTTTATGAGCACACAGGCAGGAAAGGAAATTGCACGTCTCGGCAGCAAGCTCCTTTACATGGAGAAAAAGAATTGATAGGCTTTGCCAGATAGGGCAAAGGAAAATAAGTTTTGGGCTCAGCCCATAATACAAAACAAATCAATAGAATGAAAAAACATTCTCAACAATCAGATGGAGGCGCCTCGTAAACTCGCGCCTCATCTTAACGTTGGCGAGAAACACTTTCAGAAAAAGTTTTCATGGAACAAGTCGATACTTGACAACAGCAATGATTGATTATAGAATTGACTTAATTTTTAAACGTCAAAGAGCAAAAAAATGCTCTTTGAGATTATTAACAAAATATAACCTTAATCCGTAAAAGATTTTCATTTGAAATGTGTATGTATTTTGCTCTCAGACTTTTGCTAAAAAACACAGGCATACCCGTAGGGTCTGTCGAGTATTTTTGGCAAATGTATGGGAATATAAAGAAATATGCAGATTAGATAAAAAGATTTAACTGATTCAGGTAGAAAAAAACATTATTTTACGGAGTGCCAAGCTAAGCTGGTACAAACAAGCTGGACAATCCAGTCCGTGTAAAGGCTAATCACCAGCACGGAATATAATCACACGGTCGTGGAGGTAACGAAACGGTCGAAGCTGTGAAAGTAGCGGTTCATCAGCCACAATGCGAAATGTGTGAAGGGTGTTAGCCCCGTTATAATGATCAATGCAATGGGCCAGGGAGTCGTAAATCCTGAAGCCAGAATTTCTTGCTCGTAAAAGGTAAGAGCAAGAAGACATTGTCGGGGTCTCTAGCCCGTGGCTGGGCTCATTTCCTTGCATTTGACATAAACTGATGATTTTCAGCGACGACTATTTACAGCATTTTAAGACTTGTTATATTCTGTATAAGCTTAAAATGTTTATCAATAGAATAAAGTATTACATTGTTCTGAATACAGTTTTGAACTATTATCAGATCAGATATCCCTACTTTATTGATGCCGTTTTTTAAACATAAAGTTTGCAGTTCTATTATTTCATGCCAGTCAATTTGTATAGGGATTCTCTCGACAGAATATAAAAGATCAATTAGTCTACTTTCTCTGTTTTTTGCTAGAACAGGTATTAGTTCTGCAAGAATCAAGTTATTAAGTACAATTTGATTTTCGTCAATTAACAAGTCAAGTTTGGTTGATTTTTTCCCATCTTTAAAATAATCTATCCATATTGAGCTGTCTATTAGAACCGGCATTATCTTTTCCTTAAAGCATCAAGATCTAGATTTAAGTTTATTTTACCTTTGAATTGCTTAATCTCGTGTATTTTCTGCTTTCTTACAAAATCTTCCAAGGCAATAGTAATGACTGCTTTTTTTGTTTTCACATTGGATAGAGATAAAGCGTCGTTAACCAGTTTATTTGGTAACTCTATTGTTGTTCTCATTGTTTTCCCCTAACTATTATTTTGTTTGTATGCATAATGATATGAAATTTTATGCATAAAATCAACATAAAATGCATAAAATAATAAAAAGATTGATGCTGCAAGAACTATAATGCTTTGTTTTTAATTTTGGTGGGAGAGAGTTTTGTTCTTGTTTAAGTAGTGTTTTTAGTTTGAGATTTTGGAACTTGATATAGAGAACCTTTGCGTTCCCTTACTGTTTTATTTAGTGATAAGGATTCTACATCATGATTCTTTAAATCTATTTCATTTTCTTTTAAAGGTTTTGCATAATTGTATTTTGCTAGTCTATTAATGGTGTCTGCATGGTTGTGATATGTTTTTGATTCTTTGTTTTCTTCTTTTGCTCGCCAGCTTGGAGAATGTCTATCCCAAATATTGCTGAGAATGTTACTTTCTTCTGGTAAATACTTGAAAGCCATTATACCCTTTTCTTGTGTTTCCTTTGGTAAGTTTATAAAAGTATCGTTGACTTCGTTTAACCCTTTTTTCAGTTCTGGTCCCCATATAAATTCTTGGTCTCTCCTCAGAAACAAAGGAGTGCATTTTTGATGAAGTTTGTCGTTTGATACAAATAATTTGCAAAAAGGTAGATAGTAAAGGTATGCTATGTCTATAAAATTACTTGGTCTGTCGGGTGATATTAAATTTGCAAGCAATGCCGATTTAAAAAAGACATTAACTGTTAATATATGAGCCGTATATGGAGCATATGTTTTTAAACTTGGCGAGTTGAACGTATGCCATCTTTTCATTATTGGTATATGAAATTGCTTAGGAATGTTTAAAGACTCAAAAACTGCTTTTATATTCTCGTTTTTATTTTTAGGATTATTAATAAAGTTGTCGGCAAAACACTTGATATCAGCAAGAGATTTGTAGTCTTTAATCTTTGTTTCATCAGAACTTGTTGCGGCAAAAACCTTTCTTAAATTAAGATTTGATAGCTGAATACGCCAATCTCGTGCATAATCCTTCTCTATTTGAAGGAACTCCTTGTCTTGCCAACGTAAGAAAGCGTTATATTCCGGGGATTGGTTTATAACAAGATCTAGTTTGTTATTATTCCCAAAATATTGACCATTAGGAGTGATGATTTGTCCGTTCATTGCTATTTGTTCGCCCATAAGCTCTGCTAAGCAAATCTTTGAATGATGAACGTTAGGTGTTCCGTGCATTTCAGGAAACTTGTCGGCAATCTTTCTAACTTGTGTATCAGAAGTATGACTTTTTGTTTTTTTTGCTAAGTCAGCCAGTGTCTCAACATAAAAAAGGGGGCAGATATTTGTAAGAAAGAAATGATCGAACCAAACGGACTCATTTAAACTGAGTGATTGTAAAAAGGATTTATCAAATAGTGTTGTTATGTTCATTATAACTTATTTTCCTGTAACTTGTTTCGCATTGTTTCTATTAAGTTTGCTAATTCTTCATAGCTGTGGTTATATTTCAATGATCCCATTGGCATGTTGTTAAGCAATTACTGTATTAATGTAATTGCTTAAGCATTGATGGCTTATTTTTCGTGTCCATCCACTGAGAAAATTGAAGACTTGAAATAGATTTGTAGTTCATGCATATAACTTTGCTTGTCTGAAATTGTTTCTAAATCAGCTAGTTTTTTTTCTAATGGGAAATCACTGATGATGTCCCATACCAAGGGATTTGAAGCAATCTCTGAAATACCAACGCAATAAATTAATCCTTGTTTTCCACATGTAACACGGGGCTTTAGAGCAGGGACACCTTCGGCTCGGACTCGCATGCCATATCGACGAAACAGGCCATACATAACAGTGTCTGCATTTTGAAGCATTGAACCTGTAATTAGGGATGTATGACCGTATTCAATTTGAGCTGAAACAGTATATTGTGACAATGCAGGCTGAAAGCGGATATATCTTTCAATCACACGCATTAAAGCAGCATCTTCACCCCAAAGTAATATCTGTTTTTTTCCGTTAATTTGCATGTTAGAAATAATGCTCCGCTAGCCACTTGGGATTGAATAATAGATTTGTATCCTCGGTTTCTATTTTTACTTTGCCCTGAACCAAGACAACAGCTCTGTCTATCCAGTTTAATAATTCAAGCCTATGCTCAACAATCAATATAGACACATCCTTGTTTTGCATTGCAAAGTTTTCAAGTCGTTGCATAATATCCTTGGCAGCCTTTGGAGAAAGTCCCGCTGTTGGTTCGTCAAGCAAGTAAAGTTTTTTTGGATGCAGCAATACCATTGAAATAGCAAGAGCCTGACGCTGTCCCCCTGAGAGAAGACCGGCTCTTTTTCCCAGAATTTCATTCAAAAAATCAAAAATAGATAAAACTCTGTTGATGTTTTTGTCAAAATCATTTTTAGAAAATGAAAGACCAGCAATCTCAAGGTTTTCCTTTACGGAAAGGCTTGAAAAAATATTATTGGTTTGTTGCAAATATCCTATTCCAGCATTAATTCTTTTTTCAGTTGCTTGATGTTTTAACTGTTTGCCCGAAAACTCAATTGATCCTGTTTCAATAGGGAGCATACCAACTATAGCCTTTAAAAGTGTTGATTTGCCGCAACCATTTGGTCCGGCAAGTAAAACGGTTTCTCCTACGGAAATATTCAGAGAAATATCATGTAATACGGGTCTCGAACCATATCCGCAGTTGACATTTTTTATTTCCAGTATGTTATGATTGTTATTTTTCATTTGTAACTCCTGAAAGTCCCATGTATAGCTCTCTTACATCAGGATTTTCCAAAACGCAGTTTTGTGTTCCGTGGCAGAAAATTTCTCCCTCATGCATGAAATAAGTGTAGAAAGCAAGTTCGCGAACAACCGTCATATTATGTTCAATTAAGGCAATTGAAATATCTTTTTCAGAAATTAAACGCTGTATTAATTTGATCATCTCTTTTGTCATTGTTGGTGACAGTGCTGCTGTTGGTTCATCTAGCAATAAGCAGCTGGACTTATGTGCAATAAGCCTGGCAATTGAAAGCAATTTCTGTTGTCCAAAAGAGAGTTCCCCTCCAAGTGTAGTAGACCGGCTCTCTAAACCCACGTATTCAAGACAATGCATAGCCTCATCGTTGTATCTATTGTAAATTTCCTTGTTTTTAAAAAGACTTGTGAACGCATACAAAGGATTTTCTTCTTTTCTTTTCATCAAAGCAACAACAACATTTTCTAATACTGTCATATTTTCAAAGATACGGACATCCTGAAAAAGCTTGCCAACTCCGAGTTCCGCAATTCGCCAAGGTTCCATTCCCGTAATATTTTTATTGTTAATTTTGACAGTTCCTGCATCTGGTTTCAGGTTACCCGTTAAAATGTGAAATAGCGTAGTTTTGCCAGCTCCGTTAGGCCCAACAAAAGCAGATATCCTTCCTGGTAATATAGTTGCGTCAACTTGCTTCAGGGCTTGAAAACTACCAAATGTTTTTTTTATTCCCTTTAAGGTAATGGTCGGTGGTCTGTTGTCTGTCATTGTCTTGTCTTTCTATTTAAAGGCATAAGCACCTGCAATTCCTTTTGGACGGAAATACATCAGTAAAATCAGCATCAGTCCATAAATAATTTCTCGCATGTTTGCAGCCACAGCATTTGGCATTCCCACAAAACGTAGCACTTCTGGTAGTAGTAACATTAATAATACACCAGCAGTAGGACCTTTTAAATTTCCGGATCCCCCAACAAGCAGAATAGAAGCAATAAATATACTTTCCTGAAGCGTGAAAGATGTAGGGTCAATATATGTAACATAACTGGCAAAGCAGGCACCAGGTATTGCTGCAATTGCACTGCATATAATCATTGCTCTGACATATTGACGGTATGGAGATATACCAAGCGTCTGAGCCGCCTTTTCATCATCACGTAATGCTTTCAAAGACAAAGCAAATGGACTGATATATAATATTTTCATAATTCCAGTTACAAGTAATGCAATAATTACTACAAATATAAAAAATTGAGGAACACTTTCAATTGTTAAACCAAAGAATGTAGGTCTTGCAATGCCTGATATTCCATATGGCCCCTTTGTGAAAGGTGTCCAGTTATAAAGAATCACAAACACAATCATCTGAAACCCAATTGTAGCTAATGCAAATGTTTCATTTCTAAATTTTAAAACTGCCATCGCAAACAAGCATCCAATTACTCCGCAAACAAACATAGCTATCAACGTTGCCGGGAAAAATGACAATCCTAAATGCATTGAGACAAGTGTATAAGCATATGCCCCAATCCCATAAAATGCAGCTTGAGAAAGAGCAAGCAATCCTCCGTAGCCAATAACTAAGTTAAGAGAATATGCTAACATGATGTAGATTGCTATCATCACCCCTAAATGTAAAAAATAATTCATCCTTCTTATAATCCTTTGGTTTTCTTTTTAGACCGTTAGTCCGTTAGCTTTTAGCCTGCTAGTTTTTCAGTCTATTAGACCACTCAGTCTAACTTTTCTTCCCAACCTATTAGTATTCCCCCCTAATCCTCCTCCAACCTCGTCCTAGTTCCCATCAAACCTTGCGGACGAAACATCAACACAAAAATAAGAATCGCAAATGTAACCAAATCAATCCATCTGGCAGAAAACTTCCAGACAGTTAAACTTTGTAAGACAGAAAGAACAATTGCCCCAATCCCCCAAGCCCAGTACTTGTCTGTTCCTCCAAAAAAAACGGCAACAGCTGCCAAAAGTAAATAGTGCATTCCAATATGAGGATCCATCCCGATGTCATAAGAAATTAACAAAGCCGGAACTGAAATCATAACAGCACTGACAGATATAATCAGCATTCTTATTTTAAGCAATGGCAATCCTAACACAGGAATAAGTTCAGCCTGATCTCCCATTGCCCAGACTGTCTTGAAAATTTTGTTCTTACTGACAAGAATTCCCATAGCAACAAATATTCCACTTCCCAGAAACAACTGAATTAGCTGAATCCTAGTAAAGCGAAGCCACGCAAAGACCACAGATGGTTCAAGAGTGTTTGAGATTGTTTTGACCTGATTTCCAAAGTATAATGCAATAAGGTTTTCAGTAATAATTAACACTCCAAGAGAAGCAATCATTATTACCCCGGAAGAACAATGTTTCTTGTAAAAGGGATAATACACTGCTTTCTCAATTAAAATTCCGAAAGCAATACTAAAGATAATAGACATCAAGATTGCTAATATAAGTGGCAGGGGAAAGACAGATGTGAAAAAGTAGAAGGCATAGCATGAAAAAATAAACTGAGCTCCGAGGGCAATGTGAAAAATCTTAAAAGACCTGTAAACAATACCAAAGCCAACAGCCATGCAGGCTATCATTACCCCTTGAATAATCCCATTCGATAGTAATTGTAAAAATAAACTCATAAATTTGTGTCCTTAATCTTAGACCGTTAGGTGTTTGGACTTTTAGACAGTTAGTCCATTAGTCAGTTATCTTAACCGTCTACCGTCATAATCACTTAATAGTCTACCCGCCTAATTTCCTCAACATCTCTCTAATAATCTCCGGTTGAAGAGGCTTCTTTATAAAACAGAATGCACCACGCTCCAGAGCCTCCATCTCATACTCGCTGCTCATGTATGCACTTATCATCACAACCTCTGTACTCTGATAGTTTTCTTTAATCCAGCGTAACAGTTCCATTCCACTGGTATCTGAAGTGTCTTTTTCATTTAACCGGATGTCAACAATTGCCAAATCAATGTTTTCGGTTTTTAAAAAGACTGCTTTCGCCTCGTCAATATTTGTCGCTGTAAAAACTTCTGCATCATCGGGAAAATACATTTGCAGAACAATTGCATATTCACTAATATCATCAACCACTAAAATTTTTTTACTCATAAAATGTCCTTAAAGTTAATTCACTTCAAATAATACCCTATAATGATTAATCAAACAATTACAAAAGCAGAAAATATGCCAGTTTTTGAAATTAGCTTGTTAGACCATTAGGTTACTTAGGTCTTTAGCCTTTTAGCCTACTATGTTATTATTGGTTAGATCTTTAGTTCCTTAGTCTTCCCTTTTCTTCTAACCCCCTACCAGTCTTATCGCCTCTCTTTCTTCTTTTTACACTAATTTCCTAAAAAACAATTGCAAAACCATCTAGTTTGTGATAAATTTATCACATTATGAAGAAAAATAATATTTTAATTGTCGATGACGATTCAGTTTTTAGAGACGACCTCTCTGAACAACTTGAGAAAATGTATAGAGTCAGTAACGCAGACTCAACAAAAACATTTCAACAAATCTTTGAACCATACGCTTTTGCCTTGGTTGTTCTTGATATGCGACTTGAAAAAGAACGTGACGGACTTGAAATTCTTTCTGAAATCATGGAAATAGATCCCTTTCAGCTCGTAATTATTGTGACAAAATATGTTGATACTGAAACCCATATCTCTGCCATAGAATCAGGAGCGCAGCTGTATTTAAATAAAGATGAGTTTTCATTACCTTTTATTGCGCAGATGATTGATGTAATTCTTCATCAGGGGCATTTGCGCAGAAAAGTTGCAACTCTTGAAAAACGACTTGATACAGTGGATTCAATAAACATGGTTGGACAAAGTCCTGAACTACGAATGATTCAGGAAAAAGTTAGGCAGGCGGCAACTGACGGAGAAGTAACAGTTCTAATTCATGGGGAAAGTGGTACAGGCAAGGAATTGGTAGCCCAAAACATTCATCGCTTGAGTCCGCTCCGAAGAGAAGAACCTTTTGTTGCCGTTTCTGTTGCCGGGTTGCACAAGGAAACCATGCATAGTGCACTTTTCGGTCATGAAAAAGGTTCTTTCACAGGAGCAACCTCTCGTAGGAAGGGATATATTGAGGAAGCAAACGGTGGCACTCTATTCCTTGATGAAATAGGGGATCTTAATATGGAAGCACAAGTAAAACTGTTGCGAGTACTTGAGACAAGAACTTTTCAGCGTCTTGGTGGAAACCGAGAAATATCTGCTGATTTTCAACTTGTAACAGCAACAAACCAGAATCTTAAAGAACTGATTGAACAGAAAGCATTCCGGCAAGATCTTTATTATCGTCTTCAGGCATTTGAAATAAAAGTTTCTCCTCTTCGAGAACGTAAAAAGGATATCGTTATGCTTGCTGAATACTTTTTGAAAAAGATGGTGGAAGATGGTAGAACCAGCGCAACAGTAATCCATAGAAAAGTATTTGAAATTCTTAGTCAATACAGTTGGCCTGGAAATATAAGAGAACTTAAAAATGTAATTGAGTTCTCAGCTATTCGTGCAAAAACAAGTAATGAGAATGCTATTACACTTGAACACTTGCCTACAACCTTGATGAGGGTTGAAAACAGCAATTATATACCAGCAATTAACGGTGACATTGACATGGATTATAAAACATGGCTTGCAAGATCAGAGCTTGTTTTGTGCGACCGCATTGTCAAAGAATCCGGTTTGAAGCAGAAAACAGAGCTTGCTAGAGTGCTTAAATATAATGACAGATACATTTTTTCAAGACGTATCAAGAGAGCACTTGAGGATTGTAAGATGAATATTAGTGAATTTGAGCACTTAGAAAAAATATTTTAACGTGATATAAACATCACCCTATGTGATTGTTTTGTCACGCATTGCGTTGGTCTTCTCCCCGCCTACTGGTCTATCCTCCTAATTGTCTACTAGCTTATCCTCCTTCCCGCCTACCGGTCTACTAGCCTAATCGCCTACTTCCTTACTAATTTCCTAGCAATCTCTCAGCCTAAATGCATTACTTTCCATTTTTTGGCATATTTATTGCTTTTAAAACTTGAAAGTAATCTCGTTTTTTGGAATAATGAAAATTAATGAAACGGTTCTGTCAAGAATTCTATGAAAAAAGATGAAAGATAGAGTATCGATTTGTTAGTGGTGCTTTTTTGCGAATAAGTGTAATAAAATGCAGGCGTTGGTGTCTGTAAAATTGGATTTCATCCCAAATATTCTTTGGGAATTGTAGAAAAAAATGTGTCTGAATATTGATTTGGACACAGTTAGGAGGTGTTTGTAAAAAGCACCGTTGATCTTTGAAAATTGATTTTTTAGTTCAAGCAGCTTGGCTTAGTAGCTCGACCCACATGTTCTGGTAAAGTTTTTTGTCGTTAAGGCATTCTAACTGAACAGGTGGTTTACCTTTAAGGTAGCTATGTGGTCTCATAAAATTGTAATAAGCAACAAATAATGTTGTTAGAGATACTGCACCGTTAAAAGACTTAAAGCCTGCACGTGGTCTTGTATGGTATTTATATGTGCGATTCAGTCTTTCAATATGTTGTTTGTATACGCGGTATTCTTTGCTTTCAGAGTTAAGATTCTGCAGACCTATTACAGTGTGCTTTGTAATACAGGCGTTTTTGTTTGTTTTTAAAGCAACGGTATTATATGCCATAACAGCGCAGTCGTATGATGGCAAACCGTCTGTGACTATTTCAGCATCTTTGCACTTTGTTGTTTCTGGAGGTCCGTAACAGTTCACCAGTAATGCCATAGCAGGCTCTGCAACTCTTGTTTCAGAGAGGTCATATGCTGATATAGCTCTGCTGATTTTATCTATAATAAACCAGGTGTAACGAGTAACACCGTCGACAGTAATATATGTTTCATCGGCAGCTGTTATACCTGTTGGTAAAGGTGTATTCATATCAACAAAGTCGCTAAGATAGGCGGCAGAAGAGTTTATATAGTTAAGAACAGTTTGATAAGATATTTCTATTCCAAAAACTTGTTTTAGAACTGATGCTGTCATTCGACCACTAAGACCAAAGTTAACAGAGAACGTTAGGCATAGAGCAACGGTATTTAGATTATTGTGAATACGGTTTAAGTCAACAGGTGCTGCAATAGGTCTTTTTAATGTTACTCCTTCAGAGGCAAAATGATATTCCTTGAACGAGTATCTTAACTTGAATTGGCTGTATTTGCCATCCTTGCGCATCTTGTGTTCTTCGGATGTTAAAGACCTCAGGTTTTTTACGTAGAAACTGCATTTGTTATTTGGGCATTTGAATGCATTGTACAATCCATGTTCTTTCCAAAGACCAAGAGCATAGTTGCAGTGAGGACACCAATATTGGGCTTTACTTTCTCTACGAGGTTTATCGGTTGGTGATGTTTTACCACAAATTTTACATTTAACTTGAGTATTAATACTCCCGTTGTTAAGATAAAGATAACTTGCAGGAGCATTGCAGTAGTTGCATCTACATTTGGGTGGAGGCACCTTAGCCCCGACTCTTCTACGTACAGGAGAGATTGCCTTTACGTTTTGTTGTTTGTGAAGTATTTGAAGCTCTTGCCAGTCAGCAATATGTTTTTGAGGTGCTGGAGCCTCAACTAACGGAGGTGTTTTAGCCACACGGAATTGTCTATAATGTGGTGGTCGTTCTTCATCAGGTTTTAGTTTTATACTTGAACGCTGACCATTAAGAACTTCTAGAAGAATGACAACAGCAGATCCCAGATCATTATAAGATAACTTACTGCAGAACCAGCGTACAATTTTATTTAAATTACTTTTCAATGGGATGCTCCTTGTTTGGGTTTTTGAATGACACAAATATATTACTTGGAGTATCCCATTTTTACTAAAAAATCAAAAGAAAAAGAACAAAAAAAA
>JAQICX010000117.1 GCA_027858345.1 Kiritimatiellia bacterium
TTGAACGTAGTTATGACAACGAGGACGAATGTAGGCCACTCGCTACGCTCATTGCTCCTTTCTACTTTTCTCATTAGAGAAAGAAGCCTCTCTCGCAGGCTCGAGTGTCGCTCCCAGCACGCAAACAACCGTTGTCTTGGAAAAATGGGAGCGGCAATGTCCTCATTGCCATAAAATAATATTTTCCACTTTATCACCCAAATGGTGACACAATAATGACAAATAGTTTTATTCTATTGCTTAAAATGCATGCTTTACCTTAATTTTTCGGATGCAGGTTCTTTTTTCTCTTAGCCACGGATAAACACGGATTTTCACTGATAAATACATTCATGTAATGTGTTTATGCTTCACCACATATGTAGATTGTTTCATGCTGTAAGCTGATTAAAATTATTTTATAAAAACATCACCCAGTAGATGATATAAAAAAAATATGTCATTCAGTTTAATTGCAATGTCAAATTATAATAACAAACAGAAAATGCTTATCTGCAATGATTTACATAAATATAATCCGTGTTAATCCGTGTCAATCCGTGGCTGATTAAAAAAATATAGCCATTTAACCGAAAAACTAAGGATGTTTTAAAGTACAACCGAAAAACTAGAATCAAAAACCCTGCTTTTTTCTTTGGATATCCAATATCAATACAAATTGTTATTAGTTGAAAAAAAATAGCTGCGCATGAACACTGATAAACACGGATAAGAGAGACGAAGGCTGGAAGCTCAATGAGCGAAGGCTGGAGGAGGATTCAACTGAAAAAGTTAGATTTAGTAAAATATTGGTAGTAAATGGATTGACATCTTAAAGAAAAATGTATAGTATTCATAACAATTACGAAATATAAACAAAAATGGAGAGCCTATATGAATTACGCAATAATTGTCGCGGCCGGTCAGAGCTCAAGAATGAAAGTTAAAGTTGATAAGGCATTTGTACCTCTAGGTCAAAAGCCTGTACTTGCATATTCCCTAATTGCATATGAAGAGTGCCCTGAAATTGATGGAATTATTGTTGTGGTAAAAAAAGATAGAGTAGATTCCACAAAAGCTATGGCTAAAATGTTTGGTTGTTCAAAACTTGAAGCTGTTGTCACAGGGGGAAGCAAACGCCAGCTATCAGTAGCCAAAGGCATGGAAAAACTTCCACGTGAAGCAACTATTGTTGCTGTTCATGACGGTGCAAGACCTCTTGTTACCCCCGAATTAATCTCCGCAAGCATTAAAGCTGCAAAACGCTATGGCTCAGGCGTTGCTGGTATAAAAATGACCGATACAATAAAATTTGTCGAATCTGGACTGAAAGTTACTAAAACTCTTGATAGAACAAAGGTGTGGGCAGTGCAGACTCCTCAAACATTTAAAGTGAAAGTGCTTAAAGAAGCATATGATTATATTAACAAAAACAATTTGACAGTAACAGATGAGGCTAGTGCTTTGGAGGTTGCAGGTTTGGATGTTCATTTAGTGGAAAGTGAAACTAGTAATATGAAAATTACAACTCTAGATGACCTTACAATTGCTGCTGCTTTGCTTAAGTTATAAAATTATGAGTAAAAAATTTGCAATTTTAGGTGATATACATTCTAATTGGGAGGCACTGTGTGCTGTTTTGAAGGATGCAGAAGCACAGGGGGTTACTCACTATGTGTGTGTGGGTGACATTGTTGGATATAATGCAGATCCTGTGTTATGTTTAGATAAAATAAGAGAGCTAAATACTGTTTGTGTTCGAGGCAACCATGACCACTATTGTTCACATGAAGAATCTCTTGAAGATTTTCATTCTCATGCAGCACATGTTATGACATGGACTAAAGAACAATTGTCTGAAGACCAACTCGAGTATCTACGACATCTGCCATATGAAAAGAAAGTTGCAGGTTTTACACTTGTTCACAGCACGCTGGATATGCCTGAAAAATGGGGATATGTATTTGGTGATATTGATGCAGAAATAAGCATTGAAAATCAGACCACATCATTATGTTTTCATGGTCACACACATGTGCCTGTAGCTTTTATCAGAGAATATTGCGTTAATAGCGGTAGCTACGACAAAATTAAAATTGAGTTTGGCAAAAAATTCTTCATTAATGTTGGTAGTGTCGGACAACCTAGAGATAGAGATCCACGTGCTGCCTACGTAATATATGATTTTTCTTCAAAAACTGTTGAACTTCGAAGAGTTGATTATGACTTTAGATTAACTCAACAAAAAGTGCTTGAAGCTGGCCTACCTGAAAGATTGGCAACACGCTTAGCCAAAGGCGAGTAATATTGTTGGTTGGATAGTTGGTTAGTTGAATAGTTAGGTTAAGAGGTCACTGCATTGTTGTCTGTTCCATATCTTCCAGTATGGGACGTATGATATCCATGGGACGGATGTAGCGACTGCGTCTTCTCAATCTTTACCTTAATCTTAAACTCAATAGATACCACGAACAATTATTTTGCCATTTATTAATCAATTTTCTTGTTAATGCTGTTAATACCGTTTGAAATGTCACAATAAAAAATTTTAGAAGGGAGAAATATGGCAACTATACGTATGAATGGAAGAAGCAAAGGTCGTAACACGCATGTTGACACATCATTACAACCAATTGAAATTGATTCAGGAAAGGGAACCAAAGGCTTAGGTGTTTTACTAATCATTTTTTCACTGATTTTTGGGGGCATACCAACCTTTATACTTGTCTCTTCGATATTTAACGGCACTTTTAAACCTGAAATGTTGCCCATACTTCTTTTTACCTTTATAGGCACAGGAATGTTTTTTGGAGGATTAGCTTCATTGTTTTATAAAAAGAGGGTTGCTATTAATGATAATAGAGTTAAAATATCCATTAAATCAATTTTTGGTGACAAAGAGTTTAATGAACATCTGAACAACTACAAGGGCATTCGCAACTATTCCGAGTACCATTCAGGAGGAAAAAATAGTCCATCTTATACCCTTTATATTAACCAACTCTTACATATGTCAGATAAGAAGCTTAACATTAAACTTGATGTTCAACGCAATAGCGAGAATGGCATGCGAGTGTTGTGGGAAACCCATTGTAGAAATTTAAATCTACCAGGACTGACAGGTGAGCTAGGTGCTGAAATAGAAACCATATCAGTTGCAAGGTCAGAAAACAATAATGGAGGCATGGGACTGATGCTGAAATCAGATTTCAAGAGTTTACATATTGCTCAAGGACAAAAAAAGGAAAGCTTAGAGTGGCTTAAAAATTGCATACTCTCATCAATTGCCAGATAAAATAGAGAATGACGAAAATTACTTACAATTCAATACCTTTAACTTTTGAGCCTACATTTTCAATAATAATTCCAACATGGAATAATCTTGAATATGTAAAACTTTGTGTCCAAAGCATTCGTAAAAATTCAATATTTGAGCATCAAGTCATTTTACACATCAATACAGGGGATGATGGTACTCTTAAGTGGGCTATAGAAAACAACCTTAGTTACTCGTACTCAGAAGAAAATGTTGGTGTATGCTATTCATTTAATGCCGCAGCAAATCTTGCCGTTGCAAATTACATTGTTTTGATTGATGATGATAACTATCTTGCACCGGAGTGGGATATTCATCTCTATAATGCAATTGAAAAGCTTGATCACAACTACTTTGCAATATCTGGCACTCGAATGGAAATTGATGCAGATAAACCATACAAAATAAGTTCAAAAGACTATGGTACTACAGCAAAAGATTTTAACGAAGAGCTGTTTCTTAAAGAAGTTAGCAATTATGAATTGCCTGATTGGTCAGGCAGTTCATGGTATCCAATGGTGGTTTATAAAGAACTATGGAACCTTGTTGGAGGTCTGAGTGTTGAGTTCTCTCCCGGCATGGGATCTGACCCGGACTTTTCAATGAAACTATGGGATGCAGGTGTCAGACACTTTCAAGGAGTGGGGGCTAGTAAAAGTTATCACTTTATGTCTAAAACCGCTTATAAAATCAGAAAGAATGATAGTCGTCAACAGTTTCTTCTCAAATGGTTTATGAATATATCAACATTTTATAAATTCTATTTAAGGATGGGAGAGCCATTTGATTCCCATATATCATTTGTAGAAACAAAGCAATTGAAGGCTAAAAAACGTCGCGATTATCTCAAAAGAATTAGTGTCTCCCTTAAGAATCACAAGTACAGATGATTTGTTTAGTCGGTTGCGTTAGTTCGTATCTTTTATAAATCAATTAGATAAATTTCATTATTTGTTTTCACAGTTATCCCATAGATAGTTTATAAATAGGGCTGAAACCCGAGATAATACAGCCCAGAGCAACGCTCTAGGTTAACATAATAAACAAACAGCTATAAGGGGTGAAGCCCCGAGACAAGTTTATTTGAACCAACTTATCTCGGGCTTTCAGCCCTTGTTTGTATGTTATATTATACCTAGGGCGTCGCCCTAGGCTCTGTTATCTCGGGGCGTTACCCCTTAATATTCGAGAAGTAATATTTATAAAAAAATTGCAAACATCGACTTGAGAAAACTTAGCTTAGAACAGCCAAAACATTAGGAAAATATGAGCTAACATAATAATATTGTATCCTTATAGGATGGCTGTGATTTGTTTTATATATATAGCTTTTGATGTGCAAAAAAATGGTTGGTAAATATGGATTTTGTGCTTTACATTGGTCAAAATATCTGTTAAATTTTTTAAAATTAAATTTGGAGAATAAAGAATGACGAATAAAATTGAAGTTGGAATTGTAATGGGAAGTGACTCTGATTGGCCGTTGGTAAAGTCAGCTGCAGAGACATTAGAAAAATTTGGACTTGGTTATGAAGTTAGAGTTATTTCTGCTCACAGAACACCTGAGTTGGCATTTGAATATGCTTCAAGTGCAGCAGATCGTGGATTGAAAGTTCTTATTTCAGCCGCAGGTGGTGCAGCTCATCTTGGTGGTGTTATTGCAGCACATACTATCTTGCCTGTTATTGGTATCCCTGTTAAAGGTGGTGCACTTAATGGTATTGATGCTCTACTTGCAACATTGCAGATGCCTGCTGGAATTCCTGTTGCTACTGTTACTTTGGGTAGTGCAGGACCTGTTAATGCAGCAATCCTTGCAGCACAAATGATTGCTCTGGGAAATTCTGAGTTAACACAAACTCTCGTTGAGTTTAAAGAAACTCTAAAAGAAAAGGTTGCTAATGGTAATGCTAGAGTTCAGGAAGACTTGAAATAATTGTTAATTGTGGCTCTGTCACGGTTTCAATGGGTAAAAAAGAAAATTAATAAATCTTAGCCGCGGATTGACACGGATGAACACGGATAATAAATGTTCGACTACGTTGTAGTCGTTATGTAATGTTTAACATTTATACCCGTATTTCATACGGGGCTATTAATATTAGACCACTCCGTGGTCATTAGCAACTGAGAAGCAGTTGAACTTTAGTAGCCCCGTATGCAATACGGGGTTAGTATAATAACATAAGACGACCCAGCTACTAACTCAGCGAAATAACCGCTAGTTAATAGCTGGGTCGAACAAAAAGGCATGACCCACGGAAACCGTGACAGAACCTTAATTGTAAATGATTAATTTTGATAACGGTGACCAATGGTCGCCGTTTTTTTCAGAACACTGGTTCGTCTGTTTCTGGGACGGCATGAAATAGGTCTCTGATTTCGTCAGGAATCTTTTTTGCTCTTCCTGTTTTGGCATCGATAAATACCCAATCTGTTTCGCCTCGAGCAAGAACTTTATTGTCTTTTTTTCTTAGAAAAATGTAACGTCGTTGAGAACGAACTTTTTGAATATCAGCAATCCATGTCAGGGCAATAATTTCTTCATCCAGAAAAGCAGGGCTGAGATATTTAATGTTATGCGAGTGTGCAAACCAGCTTGCTCCAACACTGTTCATTACATCGGTTGCTCCTGTTGATGTTGAATGTTGTATTGCCACATCTTGCATCCACTGTACGTAAGCAACGTTATTTACGTGCTCGTTGGCATCTATTACGCTTTCGGGTACTTTAAATTCATATTTGTATATATTCTTATTCATTATTTATTTTGGGTTGAATTACCCCTAAGTAGTTTTTGTATGTATACAGGCAGTTCTGATTCAAAGGTCATCTCTTTTTTTGTATGCGGATGAATGATTGTTAAAGAACCCGCATGAAGTGCCAATTTTTTGATAGTTTTATCTTGGTTTCCATATCTTTGGTCGCCTGCAATTGGGTGACCGCTTTCAGCCATATGCACTCTTATCTGATTCTTTCTGCCTGTCAGCAGCTTGATTTCAAGAAGGCTGAATTCAGGGGATTCTTTTATTACTTTGTATTGTGTTTTGGCAATTTTGCCCTCTTCAGAACTTTTTACGGAATAAACTTTGTGAGCACTATTCTCTGCAAGTAATGAAATTATGGTATTTTCCTTTTTTTCGAACGTTCCATGAACAACAGAGTAGTATGTTTTGCTGAACTTTTGCCATTCATCCTGGAGATAGCGTTTTGCTTTTTCATGTTTTGCGAATACAATGACACCTGATGTCTCTTTGTCTAGTCTATGGACTATAAAGACTCTATTGCTGGATTTTTGGACGCCTCTTTTTACATAATCACTTAGTATGTAATATGCTGTATTCTCTCGGACTTTGTCGGTACTAATTGTGAGTAGTCCACTTCTTTTGTTTACGACAATAATATCGTGATCCTCATAAATAATACCAAGTCCCCTTGGCTGATATTTCTTTGGAACTTTTTTAAAGTTATTTGCATTTGCCATTGTAATGACCTTTCTTTCTAAATTGTTTGTTAACCACGAATCATACGAATCTAACTATTTTTTTTAGCCATTCAGCTTCGCTCGTTGAGCTACGCAGGACAAGGCAAGAAGCACAAAAAATATATTGTGTTATTTTGACCACTGCAAAACTTCTATTGTCTTTGACAAGGTAGCACAACGTAGGCCACTGCGTTGCTTTAGACATGCTAAAGCCTCTCTTAAGCTTCGCTACGAGTTTAGGTTGTAGGCGTTTTAGTTTTCCGAGCCGGGGCGACTCGGCTACAGTTGCTGAAACTGCAATTTCACCGTTAACCTGCAACGTTAACCCTGTAGCCGTGTCGCTTCGGCACGGACAATGGTTTCCTGATCTTTTCAAACTTGCAAGCTGGAAGCGTGCGTTACCCCAAGACACTTGCAACGAAGATCGTTGCGTTACCTTTATCTTTACCCACACAAACCGTAATTTTTAATTTTTAATTGTTTTATTGCCTTAATTCTTTCAAGTACTGGTGGGTGACTGTATGATAAAAATACTGTAAATGGATGCGGGGTAAGATTTGAGAGGTTATCAACTGATAATTTCTTTAAAGCATTAATCATTGCATCTTCATGGCCATATGTATCTACAGAAAACTTGTCAGCTTCATATTCATGCTTTCTTGATGATATGTTTGCGAATATACCAAGTATGGTGTTTATAGGGGCGTAAAGGAAACCAAAGAAAACGATGCCTGCATATATAGACATGTGTTCTGGAGAAATTCCAAATGCATGAAAGAGTCCTTCATTCTTAAGAAATAAAGAAAGTATGTAGAACATTATTCCAGATTCAATGATTGATGTTATTATCATTTTAAGAATATGTTTTTTCTGGTAGTGTCCCATTTCATGTGCAAGCACAGCTGTCAGCTCTTCTTTTGTCTGTTTTTCTATGAGCGTATCAAACAAAACAATTCTTCGAGATTTTCCAAAGCCAGTGAAGAATGCATTTGATTTAGAGGAACGCTTTGAACCATCCATTGTGAACACGCCCTTCATTTTAAAATTTTCTTTGTTTGCGTATGTCTCAATTTCATCTTTCAATTCACACTCTTGCAGAGGAATGAATTTGTTGAAAAGCGGCATGATAATTATTGGTGCAAGAAATGTTAATATGATTTGAATAACAGTCAGTGCTATCCAGCAATAAAGCCATGCTATTCCTTGAAACTTCATGAAGAACCATAAAACAAGTGCCATGATCGGAGCACCAATGATGATGACAAGCAGCAATGTTTTTGCAATATCAAGAACAAATGTTTTTGGTGTGGTCTTGTTGAAACCATATTTTTCTTCAATATGAAATGTTGAGTATATTGAGAATGGTATGCCAATAAGGGTTCCGCCAATTACAATTATTCCAACAAAAATCAGACCCTGTAATATTTGATTATTAGCTATAGTTCTGGCTACGATATCAAGATATCTAAATCCTCCAAACACAATGAATGGAATTAAAAATATGATTGAAACTGTTGATGTAAATAATCCGAATTTTGTTGTATCTTTTAGATATTGCTGCGATTTTTTGTATTTTTCTTTATCGTAGACATCTTTGAACTCTTTTGGAAGTTCTTCCTGAATGTTTGAAACGTTTAGTAAGTCTGATATCAGTCCGAGCAGATACTGTCCAACAAGTATCGCTAAAATTATTATTAAGTATATATTCATGTTTATTCTTTATTATTTGGTTGTTCTGTTGCCACTGTCATTAAATCTCTTATTGGTATTTTGCTTCCCTGGTCTGCAACATCAGCCACAAATGCCGGCATGCATAAACCACTGATCTCTTTTCTTAATTTATTTTCTAGCATTAGAGCATCTTCAATAGAGACATAAAATTGTTCTGTTCCCTGCACCGGGTCACCAAGAAATGCATAGTATGGTTTAATTCTAGTCTCTTGTAAACCATTAAACAAATTTTTTAGTATATTAATATCATCATTAACATCTTTCAACAGAACGGTTTGATTGACAATTGGGAGACCTGCATCCACAAGTCTTGCACATGCTGTTTTGGCCTCTTCTGTCAATTCTTTTGGAGAGTTAAAGTGTGTGCTTATCCACACAGGTGAGTGTTTTGCTAATGTTTTTGCTAGCTCATGAGTCACCCGCATTGGAAGTGTTGTTGGTATTCTCGTTCCAATTCTAATAACTTTTATATGCTCATTTTTTTTGATGTTTCCAAGTAGCCAGTCCAACTTTTCATCAGATAACATAAGAGGATCTCCGCCACTAACTAAAACTTCTCTGATCTCAGTGTGTTCAACAAGATATTCAAAAATAGCATCAAAATAGTCATGTGTTTCAATGTTTTTAAGAGTGTTCTTTCTTGTGCAGTGTCGGCAATTGACGGCACAAAGATTTGTTGCTAACAGAACAACACGGTTTTTATACCTGTTAATAATTCCTGGAATTGGTGAGTGCTTTTGTTCTTCAAAAGGGTCAGGTTCATTATATATGGCTGGGGCAATTTCATAGATAGATGGAATGGACATTTTGTATATTGGATCCCCATAATTTAATTCATCTATGAGTGATAAGTAGTAGGGGGATAGACAAAATGGATATTTGTCTTCAACATCGGTTAATGATTCGTGCAGCCCAAGTGCATGCAGTTCTTTGATTGATCTAAAAGAGTGTTTAAGTTGCCATTCCCAACTCTGCCAATCTTCTTCCGAAATGTTATTGAAAAGTTTGTTAAGATACTTCATCTTCTTTTAATGAATGAATCACACTTTTAGCTTTTTCAATATAGTCGTTTTCGTTGTCTGGATTCTTTTTGAGGTCAAGTGATATAGTGAATGTTAGCATTGCAACAACGATTCCCAATAACATACCCATAAAAACTTCCAATCTGGTATGTCCCAGAAGTTCTTTTAGTTTTTCCTCTGATACTTTATGTTGAGAAAAGAATTGTTCAACAATGTCATTAATAATTTTTGCCTGTTCTCCTGCAGCTTTTCTGACTGTTGAAGCATCAAACATTGTAATCATTGCAAATAAGATTGCGAGAACGGTGATTGGCTGATCCCATCCAGCACCTAATCCAATTGCTGTAGCTAGTGCTGAAACCGAAGCCGAGTGTGCACTCGGCATTCCGCCTGTGCTCATATAGTATCGACAATCAAACTTTTTAGTTTTAATCAAAGCAATTAAAATTTTAATAGATTGTGCTGTCATCCAACCAAAAAACGCTGCCCACAAATAAAATTCGCTGAATAAGTCCCCAAAAGAGTTGCTCATGTTATTAATTAATCTTTCTTGAAATAATGTAAATTGGTGACAGTGTATATTAATAAGGTTTTTGTGTCAATTCTAAATTGAAATGAAGGAATGATTCTGAAAGAAAAGCTATTTTGGAAGAAAATGCTTGAAGATTCTTGTCTGATTTTGTATCGTTAACTCAACAAATTTAACCATGGAGAAAAAATGAAAGTTATAGGAATTAATGGAAGTCCACGTAAAGGTGGAAATACGGAACAGATGATTAATAAAGTTTTTGAGCAGTTGGAAGCTGAAGGAATTGAAACTGAATTAGTTCAGATAGGTGGGGAAATCAACCGTGGCTGTATGGCATGTGGTAAATGTGGAGAAATGCTGAACAATACATGCGTTATTAAAACCGATATACTTAATGAGGTTGTTGAAAAAATGATTGATGCCGATGGCATTATTCTTGGTAGTCCAACATATTTTGCAGATGTCACTACAGAAATGAAGGCTCTTATTGACCGTGCAGGATATGTTGCTCTACGTAATGGAAGAGTTCTCAAGCATAAAGTCGGGGTGTCTGTTGTTGCTGTTCGGCGTGCAGGTGCAATACACGTTTTTGATAGTATGAATCGTTTTTTTCAGATTAACAGTATGTTTATGGTTGGTTCAACGTACTGGAATATGTGCTATGGCAGAAATCCTGGGGAAGTGTTGGATGATGAAGAGGGCATGGCTAACATGGCCGACCTTGGTCAATCAATGGCTCTTCTCCTTAAAAAACTTAATGACTAGACTTGGAACATAGAGCCTTTTTCAAAAGTCAGAGATATATTAGCTTAGAAATTTCAAAGATGGAAGAAAATAAGTTGTTTATATGAGATTTTGCTTATTTATCGTATAAAAGACGGTTGTTAAGCAG
>JAQICX010000050.1 GCA_027858345.1 Kiritimatiellia bacterium
GTTTCATTTGTACATATTAAGGTACCGGAAGCATCTTGGGATAATGTCATTAATTGCTGCTCTTCGTTAGCGCCTAATACAAGGTTTGTATTAACTGGCAGTATATTCATCTCCCACTGAGCCATAAGAGTTGTAGAAAACAAAAGAAATAATACTGTTTGAATAATTTGTAGATAGTTTTTCATTATTCTTCACCTCCAGCAGTAATACTTTTGGTAATATTATGAGTATTATCAAGTGTTGTTGAAATTGCTGCACGAGTATCCGAGAAGGAAGAGGTCAAGCGATCGTCTTTATCATAATAAAATCGAATCGTACCAGTTTCTCCCGTAAAGTTATTTTGATTGGCTTGGGTCGGGTTTGTTTCATTCAGAGTCTCTTCAAGAGTGCTGAAACCATCATCGTCTGGGTCGCTCAAAGCATTGTTCCCTGCAGGATTCAAGCCATAAAAAACAGATATGCCATCTCCAAGTCCATCCCCGCTGGTATCAAAGAGTCCGGCATCTGTTCCGTATAGTCGAAATTCTCGTCCATCACTCAAGCCATCGCCATCATAGTCATATAGCGTCCAAAGATCATAGAATCGTCCAGCAGTGTTTGTTGCAGGCGTATCAATCCATGAAAAAACACCTGAAGATAAGTTTAGATTTGTGGTAAGCCCGATGTTCCAAGTATTATTGAGCAGATTGGTAGAAACAAAGAAATCAACTCCATTAGTTGTCATACCGGACGATGGCCAGGCAATGGAGAGTTCAACGGTACCATTAGTATTAGGAGTTACTGCCGTAAAGCAGAGATTTGATATTATAACAGAACTTCTCATGACAATACTTGCTAATTCAATGTCACTGGTCGTTGCGTACTTCACCGATTCTGTCAATGAAGCGTACGAATTATCTTCTCCAATTATAATGTCATATTGCATACAGATTCTTTGAGGTGAATAAAGTTCAATAAGAGAATCTATGATATCATTAGCATAGCTATATAAATCGGGATAATATAACAATGCAAGCCAATCTGTAGAATATTTTTTCTCTCGTTTCAAGGATGCAACAATGTTTCCACTTAAATTTTCTATAGTTATTGAGCCATCTTTGTTTTCATAAATCCATATTGGATAATGCTGTACTGAACTATCACTCGGTTCTGCCTCAAGAGAGCTAATAAAAGATGAAGAAAAATCACTTGCATTTGTGACAAGAAGTGAGCCGCCATATTGAAAAAGTATTAGATCAACAGATGGTGGGGCAAATAGTAAATAGCTAACTTGATCCTGACGAAAAACATCTCTCAGTTGTTCCTCGCTTGAAATTGTATGCAAGTTAAGAGAATTATATAAGATAGAATCTTGTTCAGAAAATAGAACTTTGTCTTCGGCGATCAAAGTCATAGTCGTGTAAATAATCAGAGAAAACACTAAAAGTTTTTTTATTATTAGTTGCTCCATTGCGTATTCCTTTTTTTTTGTTATAAGTATTGAGTGTTGTAAATCATATGCCATTTACAAAGTAAGTTCATATTTTGACAAAAATATGCTATTTTGTAAATAACATTTTTTTTGTACTTTTGGTTTATGACATGGACATGGTGTGTGGCATTGTGTAGAATTGACAAATTAATGATAAATGGGTTTTAAGTTTTAATAAATTAAAAGGGGATAGTGATGGGACAGGATATACCAGTTATACCACAACCAGTTAAAGTCAGTTTGGCTGAAGGAAGTTTTGAGTTTGATGCCGAGACAGTTGTTTGCTGTGAATCAGGCTATGGCATTGAAAATGTGGCAAAGGTTTTATGTGATTATATTGGATGTGAGAATGGCGTTATTGACTGTTCAGGCACCGAGTGTACAAATTCTATATGTTTTAAGCTGAATAAGGATTTGCCATTTGAGTCTGAAGAAGGATATTGCTTAAGTATCGACTCATCTAGAATTGTTGTAACAGCAAAGGCTCTTAATGGACTTTTTTATGGCATACAGACTTTGAAACAACTTATGCCAGCATCTATGATTTCAACTAAATTATCAGAGTTCAGTTTGCCATGTTTGGAAATCACAGATTATCCACGCTTCAAGTGGCGCGGAATGCACCTTGATACAGCTCGTCATATATATCCTGTTTCAATGGTCAAGAGCTACATTGATATGCTTGCTTTCAACAAGATGAACAAGTTTCATTGGCATCTGACTGAAGATCAGGGCTGGCGTATTGAGATCAAGAAATATCCAAAGCTAACAGAAATTTCTTCAGAACGGGCTGCAACACCAGTGCTTGGTGATAGAGAGTCGTTGGATGGTATACCATATAGTGGTTTCTATACACAGGAAGAAGCAAGAGAGATTGTTAAGTATGCTGCGGATAGATTTATTACTGTTGTGCCGGAAATAGAGTTACCAGGACATTCTGTTGAGGTTTTGGCAGCATATCCAAACCTTGGTTGTACAGGTGGACCATATGAAGTTAGATGTTTCTGGGGAATTGAAAAAGATGTTTACTGTGCTGGCAACCCTGATGTTTTTGAGTTTCTTCAAGATGTATTTGATGAAATCTTAGAAATTTTTCCATCTGAATATATTCATATTGGAGGAGATGAATGTCCTAAGGAACGTTGGAAAGAGTGTCCAAAGTGTCAGGCAACAATTAAAGAAAACAATTTAAAAGATGAGCTTGGACTGCAAAGCTGGTTTATACAAAAGGTGGAACAGTATTTGAATTCCAAGGGGCGAAATATGATTGGTTGGGATGAAATACTTGAAGGTGGTTTAGCTCCTAATGCAACTGTTATGGTTTGGCGTAATGATGGTATGAAGGATGCCGTGTTTGCTGCGAATTCCGGAAACGATGTGATTATGTCGCCAGGCTCTCATTGTTATTTTGATCACTATCAGGATAAACCTGAAAATGAGCCGCCAGCAATTGGAGGTTTCTTGCCGCTAGAAAAAGTATATGCCTTTAATCCAATGCCTCCTGAACTATCTAAAGATAAGCAGAAGCATATCATTGGTGGGCAGGCAAATGTTTGGAGTGAGTATATGCCTACTGTTGAGCAAGCTCAATATATGTCATATCCTAGGGCTTTTGCAATTGCAGAAAAACTTTGGTCAACAGAAGATGTTAATGATTTTGATAATTTTAAAGTGCGTCTTCCAAATATTTTGAAGCATCTTGATGAACTGGGAATAAATTACAGAAAACTTTGAATAGTTGACAATTAAAAATTAACCCTTGATTTTTCGGTTGTTGCTTTGCAGGTCTTTTTTATGGGACGGATGGGACCGATAGGACGGATGTAGCGATAGTTGATTAGTTCGATAGTTGGTTTGGCGTTTTTCGTCTGCTGGCTTTGCCAGCCCTTTATCTTAATCTTAGCCTTAACCTGCTGATGAAGTCAGCTTAGATGTCGTAGCCAATCCAGAAGTTCCAGGTTTCTTCTTCGGTGAGTTCGTTATCCTTTTTTACAGGAACAGCGTAGTCAATTCTGATTGGAAATCCCGGCATGTTTAGTCTGAGACCACATCCAGTACTTGAAGCAAGGTCTGATGTCATTTTAAATGGATCATACCAAACATTACCAAGATCATAAAATACAGCAAAGCTAAGGCCTCGTGTTACAGGAATAATATATTCAGCACTGAAAAGACCAAATGTACAACCACCAATAGGTTCAATGTCTGTTGCTTCATCATATTGAGGACGTCTAACTTTTGGACCAACCTGGCGGTACTTGTAGCCCCTAATAGTTCTTCCACCACCTATGTAGAGCCTGTCGGATAGAGGAATGTTTTCGTTAGAACCATCAAAGCTATCAACAACTTCTCCTTGAAGTTTCAATGCAAGAATATGTCCCGCCCATAGTGGAATATATTTTCTGTATGAAAGTCCCAAACGATATGTATCGACATCTCCACCTATTATACCGCCTGAATATTTTGCAAATAGTCTGATTCTATCTCCTCGACTTGGCGTGAAAGGATGGTTTCTTGTATCGTAGAGAATATTTACTCCAAGTGTTGTTTTAAAAAAGTCTTGATCTTTGAAGTAATAAGAGCTTTCGATATCATCAACATACCAGTACTCGTCTTTATCAGTGTTTGAAATATCCTCATCTTGAATTCCCAACGAAAAACTAATTCTTGCTGGTCCAAATAGGGGACGACTAAGACTGAATGCAACACCAGATCTTTCAAGGCTATATTCATCATATTCATAGTCTAGCCAGAAGATATCAGTTCCGAATGAGAGTTTTCTATCGAGAAACCAAGGCTCAACGAACGACATGTTGAATTCATTTCTTTTAGTACCTAGCTGTAGTTTTACCTTTAGTTTTTGACCCCCACCAGTAAAGCGAGGCCAATTGAATATATCAAAATTGCCTTGAGAAAATTCAATAAAACCAGTTAGGCTATCAATACTTGAGAAACCTGCTCCAAGCATAATGTTCCCTGTTTTCTGTTCTCTGACTTCAAGAACAAGATCTTTTTCATCAGGAATATCAGTTACTCTCGGGTTACTACGAATAAGGTCGAAGAATCCAAGGTTACGAAGTCTGTTTTCACTAGTTCTAAGTCTCACTGTGTTGTAGATGTCACCTGGTTCAACCAATAGTTCACGTCTGATTACTTTATCTTTTGTTCTGACATTACCTTTAATGATTATATCATGAATTTTTGTTAAGTATCCTTCTTGAACTTTGTATTGAATGTCAACAACATGATTTGTAATAGAAGGTATATATAGAGGTCTGACGATTGTGTTCAGGTATCCACGTTGTCCGTAATAGTCCTGGATGTTGTTTTGTGTCTGTTCGGCAATATTTACAGCAGCAGGTTCTCCTGAAACAGCTAAAACATTTTTTTCTATAGCAGCCAAAGGAAATGTTGTAACACCTTGTAAAGATATGTCACCAAAGTAATATTCGTTACCTTCCTGAATCTGGTATGTAACAGTTAGTTCGCCTTTTTTTGTTCTGCCTATAAGAGCTGGCGACACACTGATATCGAGATATCCCATATTAAGAAATTGTTCTTTTATCATTTGACGGTATGCATCAAGTTCAATTGCACCAGGAGTGACTTTTCTGAACCAGTCAACTGGATTCCACCAGACCGGGAAGCGAATAACTTTGTCAAGTTCATCATCTGATATGGCAGTGTTTCCTTTAAAATAGACATATTTGACATATTCTTTTTTGCCTTCATCAATCTTTATGACAACAGATGCAGTACCTTCGTCTTCGTTGACTATTTTTATATCCCACCTAACTTTTGCATCCGGATAGTTGGCTTTTTTATATTCTCGTTCAATCTTAAGTGCCAGATTTGCCATCACCTGATCATCAATTAAGTCCTGCTGATTGAGCTCAAGAAGTCGGTTGATTTTCCTTGTGCTGAATTTTTTATTACCTTTAATTTTTGGTTTGGTGCTCAAACGATATTTGTTTTGGAAATAGAACGCCAGTATCATTTCATTGCCAACAGGTGTGGTTTTGACTTCAACATCTGAAAACAGTTTTGTGTTAATCAAAGCTTTAAGGTCTCTTGATACTGCAACTCTATCGAACTCATCCCCAGCTTTGGTTGTTGTATATGTTTTAATATATTCAGTGTCAATAACACCTGTCCCGACGTTATGATATTCAACATCCTGAATAATTGGGCTATTTATAGCAAATGCATTTGCTATTATAGATAAAGAAATTAGAAATATTACTTTTTTGATCACTGTTGGTATCCTCCGGTTTCCATATCTTCTTGCAATTGTTGTTCTCTATGTGGGTTTTCAGCGTCTCTGAACAGTGTATATTGATCTTCAAAATGTAGATATACTTCACCTGTAGGGCCATTACGTTGTTTTGCAACGTCTACAATTGCAATGTTTGGATAATCTGCATATTTCTCTTCTTTATATCTGATAGGTCTTCTCAGCATACAAACAACGTCGGCATCCTGCTCGATTGCACCCGAGTCTCTCAAGTCTGAAAGTTTTGGACCACCACTATTTTTATCTCTGTTCTCAGATGCACGGCTCAACTGACTTAGTGCAATAACAGGTATGTTAAGCTCTTTTGCCATTGATTTAATATTACTTGAAATTGCCATCGTTTCAATTTGACGACCCTGGTGAGAGTATTCTTTGCAGTTCAACAGCTGCAGATAGTCAACGATTATAAGCTGAATGTCGTACTTCTGTTTCATACGTCTTGCTCTTGCTCGCATTTCCATCACATCCAAGCCACCTGTGTCGTCAATGTATATTGGAGCTTTCCGTAGTGCAGATGCCGATTCACAAAGTCTTTTATGAATTTCTTTGGATACGTGCTGACCTTGAGCAATCATAAAAGCTGAAGCTCTTGCATTACAGCATAACATTCTCATGGCAAGAGAGGCAGTTGACATTTCCAAGCTGAACATTGCCACAGCTCTTGATTTGTTGTCTGAAACATTTCCAAGGGCTATGTTTTCGGCAATATTCATAACAAGTGATGTTTTGCCCTGCGATGGACGAGCTGCAATAATAATCATTTCAGCAGGTCTCAATCCTAAAAACTTTTTATCTAAATTTTTTAATCCAGTTGGTAGTCCGTTGGCGGCTTTATCTCCTCTGGAAGTTTTTTCAATCTGCTCCATTGTATGGTTGACGGTGTCGCTCCAACTCATAATAGTAGAGTTCTGATCTTTTGTCACATCCATAAATGATTGTTCAGCACTGCCAAGTATTTGGTCAGCAGAATCAGGACTTGTATAGCATTGGTTTTCGGCTTTTCTTGCACATGCAATGATTTTTCTTCGCATGTATTTTTCGCGAACAATACCAATGTAATATTCTACATGTGCGACGGTCGGAGTGGAGTTAATCAGTTGTTCAAGTAGGAGAGGTCCTCCTATGGCTTCAAGTTTGGATGGACCATTTGGTTGCTCCTCCTCTTTTTTCCATCGGTTTGGAGCTTTGTCAGGAACACTTGCCATATACTCCGAGAGAGTTAGAAGGTCGATGACTTTTTGAGCTGAATACATTTTCAGCATGCATTCGAATATGGATTTATGGTTTGGAAGATAAAATGCCTCCTCGTCAAGTTGACTATGGAGGCACAAATCCATTGAGCGGGCGTAATCGAGCAGAATTGAGCCCAACACGCCCATCTCTGCTTCTTCACTATATGGAGGCACACGATCTAACATAGTAGGGGGGGCACCATCAATATTTAAAGAAGCATCTTCCAGGGGCATTATGATTCCTCGTTAACAACCCAAAGTTTGAATGAACCTAAAACTTCTGGATGAAGTTTGACAGCGATGTCAAAAACACCAAGTTCTTTGATGTGTTCTTCAAGCACAAGAACGTTCTTAGGTAGCTCAATCTCGAGATCATTTAGAGCGCTGATAATGTCTTCCTCTGTAACTGAACCGTACATTTTGTCATCTTCTGTTACTTTCACAGCAATTGTGCATTGAACGCCTGCTAGTTGGGATAGCAATACTGTTGCAGTAGAAATGTCAGCTTCTTTTTCAATAGCATTTATCTTTTGAATCTTCACTAGTTTCCGCTTTGTTGTTTCAGAAACAACATCGGCATAACCTTTTGGAAAAAGGTAGTTTCTAGCATATCCATCAGCAACGACCACAATGTCGCCTGCTTCTCCCAGATGTTCAACATCCTTTAATAAAATAATTTCTTTTGACATAAGAATTCCTTTTTTTTTAATATGTTATGGTTTATTTTAACATACCCATATTACGAGCTCTTCTTACTGCTCTTTTAATTTGGCGTTGTTGCTTAGCATTAGCGCCAGATAAACGTGCAGGAACAATTTTGCCAAAACCTGTTACGAAGTTACTCAAGAACTCCATATCAGTTCCATCGATGACAGTAGTCTTTTTCAAGATGCTGACACGCTTCTTTTCTACGAACTTCTTTTTTCTTGGAGCTCTTCTAGATGTATTCTTTTTACCCATTGGTAATTCTCCTAAATAGAATTTTTAAAACGGTAATGAGTCGTCATCACCGGTATCATTTACAAAATCAACGTCATTGTTATACTGAGGTTGAGGAGCCGGAGCTTGCTGCTGAGCAGATTGTCCGCCGTAAGACTGTTGAGTTTGCTGAGGTTGTGAATATCCACCAGCGTTTTGCTGATGGTTTCCGCCGCCACTTTGCTCATGGTTCCCTCTGCTCATAAACTGAACATTAGTTGCCGTAACTTTAAGTCTACTAAATTTCTGACCATCTTTTTCCCATGAATCAAACTTTAGACGTCCGCTAACAAGAACTCCAGAACCTTTATTTAAATATTTTCCGCAATTTTCTGCTTGCTTTCCCCAGACATCAACTGAAACATAACATACTTCTTCAGCGTCCTGTCCGTCACGTGTTTTATAACGTCTATTAACTGCCATGCGTAATTCACAAACAGCATTGCCGCTAGAAATATATCTAACTTCTGGGTCAGCTGTTAAATTACCCAATAAAAAAACTTGGTTAAGACTAGCCATTTTTATCTCCTAAACTCAATTATTTCGCTGTTTCTTTTGTTTCTACCGTTTCTTCAGTAACTTCTTCCGGCTTTTCATTATAGTTACCGATGATTACTTCATCTGCAACAACCAACTGAAATCTAAATACATCATCATTCAGCTTATATCTTCCAGTAAGAACTGCGATTTGGCTTGGCTCTATATCAAAAAGAACCTTCACATATTGACCCGCTGTCTTCTTGTGCATAGGACGAGAGAATCTACGGCTACCGACTTCGACAACACCTTTGATTTCGCCACCATGATTTACTATTTCTTTATTCGCTTCTTTAAGAGCGCTTTTCAATTTTTCTTCACTATATTTGTTAGGAAAAATAAACATTGCTTCATAAGTTTTCAATTGCGTTCTCCACAATTAATTTTTAAAAATTTAATCCAACTGTCCAAAGCTATTGAATTTATTCATGGCTTTCGAGAAATCATCAAAGATGATGTCTTTTAGAGCCAGTTCAGCAGCTTCGAGCACTGGTGCTATTATTCTTTTCTCTTCAGACGAAAACGAACCTAAAACATAGTTAATGAGTCCATTCTCTGACTTTTCTTTACCGATTCCCAGTTTGATTCGGGCCAAATTATTATCTCCGCCCAAATGTTCAATAATCGATTCAACTCCGCGGTGACCGCCACTGCTCCCGGCAGCTCTAAGTCTTAATCGACCGACTGTTAAATCGGCATCGTCATATATTATAATAAGATCATCGTTAGTCAATTTATAATAATTTTTAACAGCAGCAACTGCTTGCCCGCTGTTATTCATGTAAGTTTGTGGTTTTACAAGCAAAACTTGTTCTCCATCCAAATTTACAGTTGCAGTTTCAGACAGTAGTCTCGTATTTTTTTTAAACGACACTGCATGTTTTTCTGCTAAAATATTTAAAAGGTCAAATCCAATGTTATGACGCGTTCCGGCATATTTTTTTCCAGGATTACCAAGACCAACAACAATTTTCATTAATCGTCTTATTCGTTTTCTTCAGCAGCTTTTTCAGCAACTTCTTCACCATCTATCAGTTCAGGTTCTCCATCTTCCTCTTCTACTTCTGTTTTAACAGAAGGTATGTTAACAGAAGCGATGGTCAAATCCGGGTCACTTAATATTGTAATACCATTAGGGGCTACAACATCTTCAACAGAGACTTTGTCACCAACTTTTAGATCTGTAACATCAACGCTGATACTTTCAACAAGTGCAGTGTATAGACATTCAACTTCAAGTTCGTGCATTGTTTGCTCAAGGACACCTTGATCCATAGTAGTTCCCACTGGATCTCCAGTTAGAATAACTTCAATCTGCGTATGAAGTTTTTTGGTTACTGAAACTTCTTTAAAGTCAGCATGAATGATCTTCCCATTTACAGTATGAACTTGTAGCTCGTCAAGTAGAGCCACAATTTCATCACTGCCATCAACAGCAATATTACAAACAATGTTTGTGCCTGTATGATGTTTAATAAGTTGTTCGAAATCATGTGCATCAAGCTTCAGTTTTAGTGAGCCACAATGTTCACCATTTAAAACAGCTGGAATAAGTCCTGCTCGTCTAACTCTATTACACGCAGTTGAACCTTTTTCCGTTCTGCTCATAGCTTTTATTAATTCAGCCATTCTTTCTCCTAAAATTTGAATTTATATATTCAATTTGAGATTTAAACACAAATATTTACTTAATTAAAGATGAAACTGACCTGTTCTCATGTATACGAAGAATAGCTTCACCCATAAGACTACTTACACTAAGTCGAGTTATAGGCAAACCTTCAATATCCATGTTTATAGGAACTGTATCAGTTACAACCAGTTCTTTTATTGATGAATTCTGCAAACGCTCCACACCTTTTTCATTTAAAAGAAGATGTGTTACGGCCGCATATACTTCTTTAGCACCACGCTCAAGTAGTATATCCGCAGCAGAACTCAACGTTCCTGCTGTTGAGGTCATGTCATCAATCATAAAGGCAGTTTTGCCTTTGACATCACCTACAACTGTTATTGCATTCACTTCGTCAGGACCAAGTCTTTGCTTTGCAACTATAGCAAGGTTCCATCCCAATGTCTGTGAGTATGCATTTGCAGCTTTAACTGCACCCGTGTCAGGTGATACAATCACCGGTGACTCCGGATTTTTACTTTTTAGATACTCTAATATAACCGGCGAAGCGTACAAATGGTCCACAGGGATATCAAAAAATCCCATAATTTGGTGAGCGTGGAGATCCATTGTTAAAATTCTGTCTGCACCTGAAGCAACAAGCAAGTTTGCCACAAGTTTTGAAGTAATCGGCACTCTAGGTTGATCTTTTCGATCTTGTCTAGCGTAGCCATAATAAGGAATAACGGCTGTTATTCGGGAAGCAGATGCTCTTTTCATGGCATCAATCATTATAAGAAGTTCCATAAGAGCTTCATTTGGAGGAGTACAGATTGGTTGAACGACAAATACATCCTTGCCTCTAATACTGACGTTAACTTTTACAAAAACTTCCCCATCAGGGAATTTTGTAATATCAACATCACCAAGTGGTTCGTTTAAATATTCGCATATCTTTTCTGTCAAAGGTCTATTTGCTGTACCTGAGAAAATAATCATCTGAATCTCTTACTCTTATAATATATTAAAATTTAAAAAAAAAACAGCATATAAATACTGTATTTTTTATAACTTACTAAACTAAAATTGTCAACCATCTAGATGGTTGCCCGACTAGGATTTGAACCTAGACTCAGGCCGTCAAAGGGCCGTGTGCTACCGTTACACTATCAGGCAATAAATTTACTACTCTACTCCATAGAGGGCATTCCATATTGACTTTAACATGTTCAATCAAGTTTTCAGCAGCTTTTTCATCTTCGACAACAGCGAAGACAGTAGCACCAGAACCAGACAACAAGCATCCATATGGTTTTTTCTCACATATAGTATCTACGAGCATATCAATTAGTGGATATTTAGCAAAAACAGTTGCCTGAAGATCATTAAATAAGATCTTATCCACGTCAACAAGTTCACCTCGTTGTAAAAAAGAAAGGGTATTATAGTACAATTTCCTGTTTTTTGTCAACAAAGAATTGTATCTTTTGTAAATATCGCCAGTCGCCACCTCAATACCAGGGTTAAACAGTACGATTTGCCAATCTTTTATCTTATTGTTTAAATCAATGTTGCTGCAGATTTCGCCTCTTCCTTCCATAAGAACAGCTCCACCCATAACCATGGCGGGAATGTCAGATCCGAATTTTGCAGCAACATCCATTAATGTCTCTAAAGACAAGTTTAAGTTCCAAAAATCATTTAGTCCGTTCAAAACAGCGGCAGCATCAGCACTCCCGCCGCCCAAACCGGCAGCCATTGGTATTCTTTTTAGAATCTTAATATGGGCACCACCAGAATATCCAGTCAATTCTTTCAAGGCAATTGCAACTTTATAACCAAGATTATCTTTTTCTTCTATATAAGGAATATCATCAAGATGTTCAAATTCATATTCGAGTTCTACCAAAACTTTGTCATCTAAGTAGCTGATTTCGATATCGTCATAAATGTTAACAGGCACCAGTATGCTTTTAAGATTATGGTAGCCATCTTGACGTTTTCCGAGGATGTCCAAAAACAGGTTGATTTTACCCGCAGCCTTAATAAAAATTGTGTCTTTTTGAAACATAAAGGCGGAAGTAAACTAAAATTAGATAAAATTGTCAAGCCCTTTAAACAAAAAAAAGGAAAAATCAGACTTTTTTATTGCGGGTAACATTGATAGATACCTCTGCGCCAAAGCAGTTCAGTGCCATTGGCTTTTTTAAGGTAATGTTTACAGATGAAATCTTGGATTCATGCAGGCAGATGTCGACAACATGTTCAGCAAGGCTTTCGATAAGCTGAAAATGACTTTTTTTGACAGCGGTGACAATTTTTGTTGTTAGTTCAAAATAATCGACCGTATCAGATAAGCTATCTGTTTTTGATGAAGCACTCAAATCGGTGGACAATTCTATGTCAAAACATAAAGGTTGTGTACGTCCTCGTTCTTCATCATAAACACCAATTTCACAATCGATGGTCAAATTTTTAATGCATATTTTGTCTGTCATGGTTTGTTCGCCAAATAGTTATTAGTTTTTAGCTGTTAGTTCACTATCATCACATAGTGTCTAATTCTTGTCTATTTAATTTTATAAAAGCCTTATTTTAAAGAGTTTTATTAGTCAAAAAAATAATTTTTAATGACGATGAGGACATCGTCGCTCCCAATGCTTCGCCTATTAGGCTACGCAGGACAAGCCCGGTCCTACAAGACAATATTAATTTGCAAGTTTGGGAGCGAGAACGTCCTCGTTCTCATAAAGTGTATCAACCTAAAAATTAAGGTGTCTTGATCTTAACCTTAATTTTTATCTTTTTTCTTTTTTGATTTTCTGTTTTTCTTCCTTTTCACGTTCTACATAGTCGGTGTCTTCAACATATGTATCATAGTCGTTTTTTGGAGTTGTCTTTGAAGAGTATGTTCCGCTAGTCTTTGTATAAGGATTATTTTTTTGTTCAATAACCTTGCCTTCACCATATAGCATTTCAGATCTTAGGTCATTACGTGTTGCATTGATTTGCTGAATATCTGAAGGGTCCTGTTCTGATTGGCTAAGTGATGTATCGTATATAAATTTCTGGTAGTCGGCGAAAGCCTGCGATGTAGCACTTTTTTTTGGGGTGTTTTTCTCGTCATATTCTTTAATTGTTTTGGCAAGATTATCTTTTTTCTTCTCTGAAATACTTTTTAGTAGAGTTTCTTGTTCTGTTTTGTTCATTGGTATATAAGTTTCAACTTTATCACCATATGCAAGTTTGATTTCGTTACTTGAGAGCAGACTCACAGTGCATAGATGTTCTCCATCGTTGATGACACTGTTCTCTCTGGCAATTTGAATTTCGATTGTTTCAGGGGCAACAAATTTGCCTAGATATCCAGGGAAATATGCAGGTTGATTTTGGATAAGTTCAAGCTCTTTTCCATCTGGAGCCTGCATGGTTACGTAGGCAACTTCTGCTTTTACCGTGTCGCCACTTGAACTTGGAATGTCTTTGATTTTTTTGTCATATGATTTAATTGTTATGTTGCCAAGTTTGCCCCCAACTGGCTGCATGACGGTTTTATATTTCAAGTCTTGAAAGGTTAGCAGCTGTTTGCCATCTTCTGTTGTGGCTTCTCCTATAAAGATGTAATCATAGCAATTTGGGTATATACCAAAAAGTTCAATTTTTGCATGCAGGCTGCAGACAATCATAAAAATTGAGACGAGAACAATTTTTTTCAACATATTCATAATTACATTCCTTTTTTATATTGTAGGTTTTGTAAAAAGTTTTCAGGCTCAAACTACTCCCATGTTTTTTTAGACCTGGTTCCTTGTAAATCAATGGTATACAGATTATTTAGCCTTCTTTTCACGTTTTTTTTCGTCGGTCACCGCCCGACGCTACAGGTGCTGTATCTGCAAATGAAACTTAGTCCGCCAAAGCTCCTCCAGGGAACGCCAAGCCCCTGTTTGGCTTAATCATAATATGAGCAAAGCTCATTTCACGCCCTTGTCTGTCGCACCGTAGTCAGGCACTGCGAAGGCGGATGCGAGGGGTATTCTGTTTCATAAGTTATGACAGTACCACATTTTAATAGTACTCATTTTCAGAGAATAATAAATGTTTGCAGCGAGTTCGTCAAGTAAAAATTAATTGAGATGGATGAAGGCGTGGACTGTTGTGCCTTTTTCTTTTGATGATTTGATGTCAAACTCATCAGATACACGCTGAACATTTACAAGCCCCATACCAGCTCCAAAACCAAGTGAACGAATCCATTCGTTTGCGGTACTGAAACCTTCTACAAGTGCTTGCTCTATGTTATCAATACCAGGACCTATGTCGTCTGCAACAATTTCAACTTTGTCAGAGGTCAATGTGAATCTTATGGTTCCTCCATCTGAGTGAACAACCTGATTCATCTCCAGTTCATATGCAGCAACTGCAACACGTCGAATGTTTTTGGGGTTGCGATGTTTTGACTTCATGAATTTTTTGATGTCATTTGCCGCACGGCCAGCATGTTCAAAGTCATATTTGTTTGTGTTATATGTTTTGACAAGTGACATTTCGTCGGGTTGGTGTTGGTTGTTTTCTTCGAGTTTATTAATCTCTGTCAAAAGTTTCTGCAGTAGGGAAGTGTTGATGTCTCTACTGGTTATGATTCCAACAAGAATATTGTTTTGGTCCAGCACAGGGAAACGTCTGAAGTTGTATTTGCCAAAGTACGAAATTCCCATTGAAACCGGCATATCTTGTTCGAGAACAACCACGTTTGTGACCATATGTTTTTCCACAGGGTCGTCAAGCTGGTTTAGCTCAAGAGCCTGAATTATATCATCCATACTGATGACACCAAATAGACGTCTGTTTTCTGCGACAGGCATGCCTGTAATCTGTTTTTCTTTCATGATGTTTTTTGCATCACGTATGGTTTGTTTTCGTGCTATGGTAATTGGTGGGGTGGTCATGATGTCTTTTATACGCATCTTATAGACCATTTCCATAAATATAAGTGGTGGATTTTTTGGGGTTATTGTTTTATCCATGTTTTAACCTATCTCTAGTATGGGGTCTGTCAAGAGTTTGAACCTCTTTTCATCCCTGTTTTGTTATAAATCGACCCCGCTTTGCCCAAGGGCTATGCCGGACAGGTCGGGATAAAGAGTTTTTTCTTATCCCTACAACGGTTATTAGTTATTAGCAAAGACACTGCCGTGAGCAGGTGAAGAACCCTGTTGTTTGTTATTTCTTAAGGCGTTTACGCCAATCACGGTTCCAAGGGGACAAGCCCCGAGGTGACCCAAACCAATGCCAACAAGCTTTTTCTTTATTCAAAATTGGACGTTGAACGTTCGATGTTGGAAGTTCTCCTTTGCAACAACACAACTTTCATCCGCTAAAACTCCTCCCTTTTTTAGGGGAGGTCACCTCGCGTGCGAGCGTGGGAGGGGTGAATTTCCTCCTGCCCACGGAGTGTCCTGTCTAACTCTCTAACAGTCTAACCTTCTAACCAACTTTGCTACGGCTATTGGATGTTCAGTTTGTATATATAATGTTAATTATCCATTAGTTCTTTAAGCTTTGCGCATGTATCAAATGTTGTGTGCGGGGTTCTCAGCAGTGTTATGTCAAATTCTTCTGCACGTTCAATCATGTTACTGCTAAGATTTTTTCCATTTACGATGACAACGCAGGATGCACATACGATGTCTGCTGTTCTGAGCACCTGATCTGTTGCCAGAGAAGATACAATCATTAGTTCGTGTTCGTCAACAACCAGTACGTCGCTCATAAGGTCTGAAATTGTAACGTTGTTTATTGTTATGTCCTCTGCATCACTTGCCATAAAAATTACGTCGGCATCTAATTGTTTTTGTATATCGTTGATTTTCATTATTTTCCCTTGTTAAATTTCAGGTTCTGTCAAAAGTTTGCAGGCTGAGCCTGCACCCATTTCGTTATAAATCAGTAGGATACAGACTTTTTGGTCTTATCCCCACCTTTTTTCCAACATCCAATATCCAACACTCAAATCCAACATCCAAGGTAAGACACTCCCGCCTTCGCTCTTCGAGCTACGCCTGACACAGCCGTGGGCAGGTAAAAACTTTGTTTTTATTATTTTACCTAGGGCGACTTGTCGAGCCGTAGTCTCGAAGAGCGAAGGCTGATGCCCTAGGCAGCGATATTACGGGCTTTCAGCCCTGTATTTTCGTCGGTCACCGCCCGACGCTACAGATGTTGTATCAGCAATCTAAACCTTGTCCGCCAAAACTCCTCCCGCTTTTAGGGGAGGTCACCTCGCCTGCGAGGTGGGAGGGGTACATCCTTATTCCTTGGATATTCCGTGTTGGTTATTGGATATTCCATTTAATATATCAGTTATCATGTTTTTCATACAATTTTTGACAGTACCAAATTTCAAGTTTATATATATTTAAGATTGTTTTTCAATATTTTCCTGATTGGCAAAGTGGACAAAATAGAATATGTTTTCTATTTCTGATTTTATATTTACATTGGATATAAAACAGTCAGCATGATTCTTCAAAAGTACTGGCGTAAAATTCAGTATCCCCTCAATGCCATATCTTATCAGGTTTTCTGTTACGGCTGTTGCACTGTTTTCAGAAACGCATATAATTGCAATCTTAATATTGTTATCTTTTATAAAGCTCTCAAGCTCGGAAATGTCGTATATTGGAATATTTGAGTCATTTAGAGAAGTAACATCTGCCGGAGATATGTCAAAACCGGCTTTTACTGTTATGCCATCTTTTGGATATCTGTAGTAGTTTAATAGAGCTGAACCAATTCGTCCGCAGCCAACAATTATGACATTCTGTACTTTATCTTTTCCAAGTATTGTATTTAATTTCTCAATAAGCTCATCAACGGCGTAACCTCCTCTTTTATTTCCCGTGATTTCAAACATTGAAAAGTCTTTTCTTACCAATGAAGATGAAATTCCAAGGGCATCCGCTAAGTTGTCAGAAAACACTTTTACAAAACCTAATGATTTAAGTTTGACTGTAATGTTCTTGTATTGCGATAAACGCAGGATTGTATCTTTTGATATTTTCATCATAACCGCCTTTTGTAACATTAAAATATAAAAATCTTGAAAACATGACACGATTGTAACAAGAAGAGAGGCTTTTGGCAAATAAAAAAGTTTTTTAATTAAAAAATCAAAAAAAGTTTGAAGTTTATGGCGATAAAGTATATAATTTCTCGCTTAAATATAAAACGAGCTCGATCTTTTGAGTTTGAATATGTGATATGGATTTATAATTTCATATTTTAGGTGAACAGTAAATACTTAAGGAGTATCTGCCCTTGAAGAATTCAGTAAAAATTAATGGAGATGTTGAACAAATAAGTTTGACACAAGAATTAAAGGATTTCATAAAACTTTGGAAATCCAAGCCGGGAAACCTAATTATGGTTCTGCATCAAGTACAGGAACATTTTGGGTATATTCCTGAGTCAACAGCATTTGAAGTTGCAAGACTTCTGAATGTTCCAGTTGCCAAGATTTTTGGAGTGATAACATTTTATCATTTCTTTAAGTTGACGAAACCTGGACGCAACAAGATTGCGGTATGTTTGGGAACCGCTTGTTACCTAAAAGGTAGCGGGGATATCTTAAATGAATTCTCAAGACAGCTTAATGTCGAAATTGGCGAAACAACCGCTGATGGTGAATTCACAGTTGAAGCAGTTCGTTGTGTTGGATGTTGTGGATTAGCTCCAGTTATTACATTCAATGGAGAAGTAGTCGGTCGTGTTTCTTCTAAAGACGTTTCTGGAATTTTAGAAAAATATATGATTTAATAGAGATATAGTGCACGCCAATATAAGTGATATTGTTCTTGATATAGTAGCGAATTCGATTGAAGCAGATGCAGAGAAAATTATACTGTCTATATATAATGATAGTAAGTTCCTGAATATTGCGGTTGAAGATGACGGTACAGGAATGGATGAGAATACTTTGAAAAAAGTAAAGGACCCATTCTTTACAGATGGCAAAAAACATGTTTCACGAAAAGTGGGGCTTGGAATTCCATTTGTAATTCAGACAACGGAACTTTGTAACGGCAGTTTTGAGATTTCGTCGGTTTTAAATGAAGGAACGGTAATCAAGTTTTCTGTTGATTTGGAAAACATTGACACTCCACCTACAGGCGATTTGGTTTCAACCATTGTAATGCTGATGGGCTATCCCGGTCAGTTTGAGCTTATAGTTAAATATAAGACAATCAATGGTGAATTTGAGATTAGTCGAACAGAATTGCTGGATGCTTTAGGTGACTTAGAAGATGTATCAAGCATCAAATTGGCAGATGAATATATAACAGGTCTTGAAGAAGATATAAAATAAGAAAGGTGTTTGAGATGGCAAAATTAACACTAGATGATTTAAGAAAACTTAGAGATGATAAGAGACAACAGATGTCAAAAAGAGCTCCAGAAGAGGGTTCAGCTGTTGTTATTGTTGGAATGGGTACATGTGGTATTGCTGCAGGCTCAAAGCAGACATTTGATGCTTTTGTAGAAGAGATTGATTCAAGAAGTTTGCAAAATGTTGTTATGAAACAGACTGGTTGCATGGGCTTGTGTCATTCGGAACCAACAGCTAGAGTTGTTGTGAATGGAATGCCGGAAATTATTTATGGTAATGTAACACCAGAAGTAGCTCGTAAAATTGTGCAGAAGCACATCATAAAAGGTGAGTTAGTTAATGATCACATTTTTGATAAACCAGCTGCGGATATCATTAAAGAGTAGAAAGAGGGAAAAGACAATGGCATTTAAAAATTATATTTTGGTTTGTGCCGGTACTGGGTGTGAATCAGATGGTGCTTTGAAAATCAACGAAGAGTTTAAGACTCAACTTGAAGAATTGGGCTTAGACGGTGAAGCTCAGCTTGTAAAAACAGGTTGTTTTGGCTTCTGTGCACAAGGACCAATTGTTAAGATTCTTCCAGATGAAACATTCTATGTAATGGTTAAACCGGAAGATGTAAAAGAAATTATTGAAGAGCATATTATCAAAGGGCGTCCAGTTGAAAGACTCCTTTACGATAAAGAGCAGAAAACAATAAAATCAGGGGTTGAAGAAATTGACTTCTATCAAAAACAATTTCGTATTGTTTTAAGAAACTGTGGTTTAATTAACCCAGCTTCAATTGATGAGTACATCGCTCGTGAAGGTTATGGAGCTTTGGAAAAAGTTCTATTTGAAATGACACCAGATGATGTTATCACAGAACTTGAAAAATCAGGTCTTCGTGGACGTGGTGGTGCAGGTTTCCCAACATTTAGAAAATGGATGTTTTCTAAGGGTGTAGAGAGTGATCAAAAGTATATTGTATGTAATGCAGATGAGGGTGACCCAGGTGCGTACATGGATAGAAGTACATTAGAAGGCGATCCTCATTCAGTTCTTGAAGCTATGACAATTGCCGGATGCACAGTTGGTGCTGACACTGGATATATCTATATCCGAGCTGAATATCCATTGGCAATTGAAAGACTTGAAAATGCAATCGAACAGGCAACTGAATATGGTTTGCTTGGTGAGAATATTCTTGGAACAGACTTCAGTTTCACAATTGAATTACGTCTGGGAGCAGGTGCTTTCGTATGTGGTGAAGAGACAGCTTTGTTAACTTCAATTGAAGGTAACAGAGGTATGCCGACTACAAGACCTCCTTTCCCAGCGGTTAAAGGTCTATGGGGCAAGCCAACTGTTATTAACAACGTTGAAACATGGGCAAATGTTCCTGTAATCATCCTTAAGGGTGGTGATTGGTTTGGAAACATTGGCACTGAAACAAGCAAAGGTACAAAAGTTTTTGCTCTAACAGGTAAAATCAAGAATTCAGGTCTTATCGAAGTTCCAATGGGTACAACACTGAGAGAAATCATTTATGATATTGGTGGCGGTATTCCAAATGGCAAGAAATTTAAGGCGGCACAGACAGGTGGTCCATCTGGCGGTGTTATTACAGCTGACTATCTTGATACACCAATTGACTATCAGACACTTGCTGACCTAGGTTCAATCATGGGTTCTGGCGGTTTGATTGTTATGGACGAAGATGACTGTATCGTTGACGTTGCTAAATTCTATCTTGATTTTACAGTTGATGAATCTTGTGGTAAATGTTCACCATGTCGTATTGGTGGCAGAACTCTATACAACTTAGTAGACAATCTAACAAAGGGTTTAGGTGCAGAAGAAGATTTTGATAAGATGCTGGAGCTCTCAAAAGCAATGAAGACAGCTTCTCTTTGCGGTTTGGGTCAGACAGCTTCAAATCCAGTTGTTTCAACACTTAAGTATTTTAAAGACGAGTATATGGCACATCTTGCTGGAACATGTCCGGCTGGTAAGTGTAAAGATCTTGTCAATTACTCAATTATTGCGGATAACTGTGTTGGTTGTACTGCATGTGCAAGAAGATGTCCTGTTCAAGCAATAACAGGTGTTATTAAGGGTGTTCACGTAATTGACCAGACAAAATGTATTAAATGTGGTCAATGTGTTGCAGCATGTAAATTCAAAGCTGTTTTAGTAGGCTAAATTTAGGAGATTAATTATTATGGAAATGATAAATTTATTTATAAATGGTATCGAGGTCTCTGTTGAGCCTGGCACCACCATTGTGGAAGCGGCGAGAAAGGTCAGCGTTGATATACCGACATTGTGTTATCATCCTGACATTGAAGCCTGGGCTGCTTGCGGTATATGTATCGTAAAGCAGGAAGGTTCCCCGAAAATGCTTCGTGCATGTGCAACAGAAGTTACACAGGGAATGAGAATCATCACACATGATCCTGAAATCATTAAAGTTCGTCGTACAGTTATCGAGCTTATTCTTTCAACGCATCCGAATGAATGTTTGACATGTCCACGTAGTGGAAATTGTGAACTTCAAGCTATGGCTGCTGAACTCGGAATTCGTGAAATAAATTTTCAGAGAAGAGTTAAAAGACTTGAAAAGGACGAAAGTACACCTTCAATTGTTTTAGATCCAACAAAATGTATCCAGTGCGGTCGTTGTGCTAAAGTTTGTCAGGAAATGCAGGGAGCTTGGGCTCTTGAATTTCTTGGAAGAGGCGATGACACACGTATTGCACCAGCAGCAGATGTTGATTTGATTGACAGTCCTTGTATCAAGTGCGGTCAGTGTTCAGCACATTGTCCGGTTGGTGCAATTTATGAAAAGGATGATATCAAACCCGTTTGGGACATGATTGAAGATTCTGAGCTGCATGTAACCGTTCAGATTGCACCAGCAACACGTGTTGCAATTGGTGAAGCTTTTGGTTTTGAACCAGGCACAATCTCAACTGGTAAAATGTATGCTGCATTACGTCGTTTAGGCTTTGATGCTGTGTTCGATACAAACTTCTCTGCTGACTTGACAATTATTGAAGAAGGTAACGAGTTTGTTAAGCGTTTCACAAAAGGTGGAACTCTTCCTCTTATTACAAGTTGCTGCCCATCATGGACGGATTATATGGAAAAAAATGCAAATGACTTCATTGACAATTTCTCCACTGCAAAATCGCCAATGATGATGCTTGGTGCTATGTCAAAAACATATTATCCGCAACAAATGAAACTTGACCCTAAGAAGGTTAAGAATGTTGCAATTATGCCATGTACATCAAAGAAGTATGAAATAACACGTGATGACAACATGTTCTCAACAGATCAGCAGGATGTTGATGCTGTACTTACAACTCGTGAACTGGCTCGTATGATTAATGCTGCAGGTATTAATTTTGCAACACTTGAAGATGAAAAATGTGACAGCATTCTTGGTGAATACACTGGTGCAGGAACAATCTTTGGTGTAACAGGTGGTGTTATGGAAGCTGCTCTTCGTTCAGCATATTTCTTAATTACTAAAGAAGATCTTGAAGATGTGAACTTCACTGAGGTTCGTGGTCTTGAAGGTATTAAAGAAGCTGAAATTGATATCAAAGGTATCAAAGTCAGAGTTGCAGTTGCACACATGACTTCATGCATCGAAAAAGTTCTTAACAGAATTAGAGCTGCTCGTGATGCTGGTCAAGAGCCACCATGGCACTTTATCGAAGTTATGGCATGTCGAGGCGGATGTATCGGTGGCGGTGGACAGCCTGTTCTTGCTTGTGATGATGTTCGTAAGAAACGTACGGCCGGCATCTACACTGATGACGAAAAGAGTGTGAGACGTTGTTCACACAACAACCCTGAGATTGCTAAGATCTATGAAGATTTTCTTGGTGAACCTTTGGGACACAATGCTCACAAATACTTGCATACAACTTATCAAAAACGTGTTGCTTATACTCTCAACGATTAGTAAAAGCACTACAGAGCAAACAAAAGAGCGACTTTCACAAGTCGCTCTTTTTTTTTGGTCACAGCGTGACGGCAAGTTAAGAAAACACTGCGTGACGGCAAGATAGTACAAGTTAAGCCAGTCCGGAATAACCCCTTTGCTAAAAACTAACTTTAGGTTCAATTATCTTTCTGATTGATCGATGAGATTGAATATTGACTGTGCAATCAGTTTGTATCCTTCATCGTTTGGATGAGCACGATCACTTTTCAGTGATGGCTTTGAAAGCACCTCTGTAATGATTTTTTCCTGATATGGAATCTTATTCTGTTTTGCAATTTCTTTATAGAACTTTGCTGTTTTGAGTCGTAGGGCAGGTCTTGGAACTCCAACAAGAATAACATCACAATTACTATTCTGAATCATGGAAATCATTGCATTGATGTTCTTAATTGTTGTTTGAGAATTTTGCTTTTGTAGCATGTCATTTCCACCATGACAGAGAATAACCAGTGTTGGTTTGTATTTTTTCAAGACAGAGGGTAATCTCTTAAGTCCCTCAGTTGTGTCTTCTCCGGGTATTCCTGTGTTGATAACCTCCGTGTCAAGAAGTTTTGAAAGCACTGCAGGATAAGTTTCATCGCTGTTTGCACCTGTACCATGAGTTAGGCTATCCCCAAATGCAACTATAACAGAATCATCTGAAATAGGCTGAATCTGTGGCTTTCCACAACCAAAACATATAATCATGATTCCTATAAATAAAATTTTAAATATTTTTTTCATTTTTCTTGCCTATGTTAGTAATGAGTTCTGTCAAAAATTTGCAGGCTGAGCCTGCAACCATTTTGTTATAAATCAGTAGGATACAGTTCGACACGTAATAAGTGATATGTAAGTTCCCGCTTTGCGAGACTATAATCATTATTTTTTCAATTCAACATCTTCCCCGAGCCCATTTCCTTCACACTCGGTTACATGGCTGTTCCTGCAAACAAACCGTTAACCTGCAAAGTTTACCCCACTGTAGCCGAGGTCAGCAGACCTCGGACAATGTTTGCGACCTTTTCAGCATTCGCTCTTCGAGACTAAGACTCAATAAGCCGGAGGTCAGCTAAAATTATGAATCTTGCATCTAACCCTTGTTCTTCATTTAAGCCCTGTAGCCGAGTCGCCCCGGCTCGGGGAAACAGCAAATCGGCTCTAGTCCGCCAAAACTCCTCCCGCTTTTAGGGGAGGTGTCCGAGGAACGAGGACGGAGGGGTGTTCTTTTTATGTTTTTTCATATGACTTTTGACAGTACCCATAATCTTTGCTGATATTGATGATATCGAGGATCCCGCAAGGCGGGACTCCCAACTTGCAAATAAACTTTGTTTTGCACAATGATGGCGCCTGTCTCAACATTGCCCAAATAACAATATAAAAACATAAATTATACATCCCTTCAATCAAAAACTAAAGCTTAGTGTTTTTTTTCAAAGCAGCTGTTTAATGCATCAATGAATTCAGTTGATGAAGATATATCGTTATGGCCTCTGTTGCTGATTATTTTAGTCGTTATCTGTTGTTCAGGAAAAGCATTAACCAGATTCATTGAGTTCTTGTATGGTATAATCTGATCGTTTTCTGCAATTAGAACCGTTGTTTCAGCTTTGATTTTGTCGACTCTGTCAATTGATCTGTATTTATCTTTTAGGATTATAAATGCCGGGTACAGTCGAAATTGTTTTTGTGCGATACTCTGCATACTGTCGAATGGGGTAATGAGCATAAGTTTTTCCACATCTTTTTTTGATGCCAGATATGTGGCAACACCTGTGCCGAGACTTCGCCCCACAACCGAAATGTTGGTATGGCTTTGTGCAACGTGGTCGTATATTTCTATTGCATCAGAGTATAAACCTTGTTCGGTTGGTTTGCCTGTGCTACCGCCGTATCCTCTATAGTTTACTAGATATAAAGCATAATCAAGTTGTTTATAATCTATGGCACTATATAGAACATTCTCTGCATTACCTCCAAAGTAGATGATGGCTTCCTGTTGACCTTTGTTCAGCACAATTATATCAATAGACTCTCCCTCATTTTCAAGTGTTTCAACTAAAAAATTGTGATTTTCCTTTTCAGGAGGGAAATAGATCATCTTTCTTTGTCTAAGGTATAGAAAGAGGCCAATAATTATATATATTTGTAAAACTATCATTGAAAGTCTGTATATTCTGCTTTTCTTCTTTTTCATTTTTATTGGTTTTAACGCAAGGGTCGCAAACGATGTAAAGGCGCAAGATGTTTTCTTTAAGGCTTTATTTCTTAAATTATTGCGTCATTTGCGTCGCTAGCGTCATTTGCGTTTCTCTTTTTTCTTATTTAATTTGCGTTTTATCTTCTTTTTATAGCATCAACAATGTGTGCAATATCTTCTTTTGGAGGAAATTGAAGAATGTATGCCATAATCAGGAATACGATTCCACCTGAGGATGCTCGTATTGCAAGGTTCAGAAATTGTCCTAGCTTGATACTTGATAGGGCGAAGACATCAGGAATAAGATATATTGTTGCAGCCATTGCTGCACCGGCAATCAATGCCTTTGCAACATTTGGTAGTGCACTCTTAAAAGACAAGATACCTTTAGGAAGAAGACAGAGAGCACCAAACATCATTAATATTTCTGTTATTACAGTTGCACCAGCAGCACCAATGCCACCATTGCCGTATGCATTTTGAGTCCATGGAATCATCCATGCATTCATTGCAGGATTAAACATTGCGGCGATAACTGCCATATAGGACCACTGTTTCTCTTTGTTTTTTGTTACAAGAATTGTTGCAAGCAGAACATCAATACATGTCAGGAAAAGTGATGCCGCAAACAACTGCAGGCAGGGAGCTGCGTTTAAATATGGTCCATCACCATACAGTAACAGTAAGGCTGGTTTTGCAAGAACAAAAAGCACAATTGAAACAGGGGTTGCAACCAGCAGCATAAGATTTAGAAGTCTATGCACATTCTTTTTGAAGGCCTCTTGTTTGTCTGGATCATTTGCAACTCGCGTCATTGGAGGGAAAAAGACGGTGTTAAAGATGTGAGGCAGGAACATAAAAGCATTGTATAGCCTGAACCCAGCACCATACCAACCAACAATTGAGTCATTGGTCATGCCTTTAAGCATGATTACATCAACTCTCAAATAAATTTCACTGAAGATTGTCCAGATAAGAAATGGCAAACCACCGTGTATAATACGTTTCATCCAGCTTTTATTCCACCCCAAGCTTACTGGAATTGTCTTGTGGATCACTGAAAAAATGATTAATGCATAAACAATGGATGATACAACATGTACCCAGCATACCTCAAGTAGACCATGTCCTGTAAGCAACAGATAAATTGCACCAAATGTAATAATAATCTTACTGATAATTCCCGCTAGATTAATATAGAACATTCGTTCAAGTCCCTGTAAAATAGATGATACAGTGAATGAAAGGTTGTCAAAAACAAAACTGATGCCAATTATGAGTGATGCCTGCATTGCAATTGTATCTTTGCCGACAGACATAAGTATTGCTGATTGAACTATATAGGTAGCCAAAGTCAAAATTAGTTTAATGGAATAAACATTGCCTGTAATCTTTTTGAGTAGCTGGTGCTTTTCAGATATGTTGCTGTGGTCAGGGGTCTCTATGGCAATTTCTCTTGCGAGCCAGGTGTTAATCCCCAGATTCATCAATGTGCCAAACATTGTACAATATGATATAGCAAAAAAGTATCTACCAAAGTTTGCGTCACCAAGCTCTTTGGGTAGTACAATAAGAAGTGCCCATGTAAGACTCCAGGTGATAATCTGACTGGTCCCTTGGATAAGGGCATTCTTCATTGCTCTTAATGTTGTTCCTGATGCCATAAATTGAACCTTCTATGTCTATTACGATATGTTAACTTCAGCCATTATATTTTATTCCACCATTTTACACAATCAGTTTTTTCATATTTCTATTTTTGTCCTCACTTTTTATGTTTTTCTTCCTAGTTTTTCGGGTAAATAGTTATATTTTTTAATCAGCCACGGATAGGCCTTTCGCTTCGCTCATTGCTTCAGACTATTGAGTTTATCATTAGTGTCTAAAGCCCCTCTTGCTTTGCGCGAGTGACACTGATAACCACGGATTTTATTTGTGTAAGTTGTTGCAGATAAGTATTAACTGTTTGTTTTTATGATTTGATATTGCAATTCAGCTGCATTACAAGTTTTCTTAAATATTATATATTGGGGGATGTTTTAATAAAATATCTTTCAAGCAGGCTTAAAGTATCAAGCAATATGTATATCTATTTAATTATCAATATATTACACAAATATATTTATCCGTGAAAATCCGTGTTTATCCGTGGCTAAGAGAAAAAAAACTGCAACCGAAAAATCAAGGTTTTCAGATTGTTGGAATGAAAAATCTTGACAGTTTTTTGAAAAAAATGTAAATTTGTAAATATCAATTAGAAAGGTCGATTGTTATGAATATGTACAATAAAAAATTTAGAGCTGCACTGGCTATTTTATTATTCCTGTTAAATGGAATATTTTGTGCTTACAGTGCAGGTTTAAATGAAGATAATATTATTAAGCCATATGTTGGCAAATTAACTACTGTTGAGATTGACAGAAGTTCTTTAGGGGTTATGGGAAAATATGTTACAGAGATGGTTGAAGATGATAGCGGTCAAATCATCGTGAAAGTTGTTGTTCCAGGTGTTCCTCCAAAAGAACGAATATCACAAGACGTTATAACGCGTTTCTCAGGCAGTGATGTAATTGTTTCCAATGTTCCAGCATTTAACTGGACCTATGGATGCAGCGCAACTTCGGCTGGCATGTTGTGTGGGTATTATGATAGAACTGGTTATTCAAATTTATATACAGGCTCAATAAATGGTGGGGTATGTCCTCTTGATAATTCAGCTTGGGGGGCTGCCACAGCACCGGGATCTGATGGAGAATGCTCGTTTGTCGCCAGTCATCAGGGAATTGATGGGCGAACGACCAGGGGGCATGTTGATGACTATTGGACTGACTATAATGATACCGGCGATCCATATTATGGAAAGTGGACACCTCATAATGCTGTGGATTCAGGAGATTGCCTTGCTGATTTTATGGGAACGAGCCAGTGGTATCCCGTTGAACTGAATAATATTGACGGAGGAACAAGTTTTGCTTACTATTTAGATGGCTCCTCATATTCAGGCATTACTTTTGGGGATCTTGCTTATGGTGTGCAACGCTATATTAGACATCAAGGATATTCCGTTTCGACTTATTATAATCAACTAATATATGGGTACAACGGTAATACTGAAGGGTTTACGTTTGAGCAGTATATGGATTCAATTGATGCGGGGAATCCTGTGTTTATACATGTCACAGGTCATACAATGCTTGGGGTTGGATATGATGTGGCAACCAGTAATGTTTATCTTCATGACACATGGAATTATGATCAACACTCCATGACTTGGGGTGGACAGTATTCAAGTATGACACATGTTGCAGTTACTGTTGTCAACATTGATTCCACCATTCCTTTGGATGTTCCAACCAACTTTCAGGCAACGAGTGGAACTTATTCAGATAGTGTTGTCCTAAGTTGGGATAGTGTGCCAGGGGCTAATCATTATAAAATTTATTATGGAGACTCATTAGGCAATAGGCAAGGTTCTACAGGATGGTTTGCTTCAAATCCCGTTAATATTGGAGAAGATCCGAGTTCAACTTACTATTATTGGGTTGTGGCCGCATCATCGGCAGCTGGTGCGAATGAAAGTGATTTCAGTTTAGGTGCAACAGGCTATGCAATAACAAAGATGGTTTATAATGACTGGATTGCAACTAACTCAGTTCCTATTGGAGAACAGGCATGGGATGATGATCCTGCTGGTGACGGTATTGAAAATATCTGGAAATATGCAATGGAATTAGACCCTTTAACTTTCTCAGCATGGAGCAATGTTTTTGAATATGCAATTAATAATTATGATGAAGAATTCTATATTACTTTTGATAAAGCGAAGGTTGCTGATGTTACAATAACTCCGGAGTGGAAAAGTTCTCTGTTGGATAGTGAATGGATGCCAACAAATATGGTCAGTCAATTGCTTGAGGCCGATTCGACAAGTGAAAAATGGAGATTTGGAATACCATTTTATACTAATGGCTTCATTCGTTTAAAAGTCTCTATGGAGCAATAAATGGTCGTTTCACGACCGTTGAATTGGAGCTAAGCTCCTGTTGAATCGCAACTATGTTGCTGGGGAATGCTCTTTTCGAGAGCGTTGAATTGGAGTAAAGCTCTTGTTTAACAGCAACGTTGTTGCAGGGTAACGAACGCAACGATCTTCGTTGCAAGAGCAAATGTCAAGACGACATTTGCATTGAATGGCTAGTTAGTGAATTACGACTCTGGACTCTGGACTCACGACTAAAAATTGTTAATCGTTAAATTGAAAATTCACCCTAGTTCTCCAAGGCTCCTCCCCGGCTAGTTCCGGAAAGCGGGATACTGCTCTGCGGGAGGAGGTAGCGAGCGAAGGTTTATGCTGGACTATCTAAAACTAATAACTTTTTATAGCAGAATAGCTTTGTTTAGTTTTTCCGAGATAGCTTGATCGGAATAATTCTGTGTTACAAAATCTCTGCCGTTGGCAGCCATTTGGTTTGCCAGCTCCGGGTTTTCAAGCAAAAGCTTAAGTTCCATTTCAAATTCCGGATAGTTGGTGAACCATAGACCTGCATTACTTTTTTTGCATTGATGTTTTAGCACTTCGCATTGTCCGTTGACAATGACCGGCTTTCCAGCAAGCCATGATTCAAGAATCACAATGCTCAAACTTTCATTTTGCGATGGATGACATAGTGCGACGGCATCAGCCATTGCGTTATGTTTGTCTTCTTCTGATACAAAACCAACATCAATAATATGTTTTTTAATCTCTTCGGATGCTTCAATTTCACCACTTCCGGTGAATACAAGTTTGATGTCAATTCCTGTTCTCTGGCGAAATGCTGCAAAGTAATCTATAAGCATTGGTGTGCCTTTAAGAACTTCTCTGCGTCCACAGTACAATATAAATGGGGAAGTGATACCATGTTTTTTGCTGAACGCTCCTGGACTAACTTCAAAATCTTCAATTGTCATTCCTATGACGGTTGCTTTTGATGTGTCGATGTCATAAAGTCTTTTTGCCAAATTCATCTCGGGTTCTGTGTTGAATATGTATGAGCTAACACTTAGGAACATATTCTTAATTGTTTGAAGATATGCAAATGCTTCATCATGCAGGCATGGCAACAGAATTGTTTTTTCAGGGCAAATTTGTGCTGAGTAATATATTAGTCCAAACAGGTAGGGGCTTACAATAATTTTATCATAGTTTTCTATATTGTCTTTAATATGCTTGTAGAGATCATCACTGCCTACATTGTTTTTATGCCAAAGTTCCTCTTCTTCTAATGTAACCTCTTCATAGTTTGAAATCTTGTTTTGAACTTTGTAAAAAATATCAAGTTCTCTATCTTCATTGGTCTTGAAAAGTATTACCTTAATATTCTGAAATGTTTTTTCACCTTCGGGTAGTTCGTTTTTCCAAGTAAAATGGTTGGTGGCACAAGTTGAGAGAATAGTGGCTGTATGCCCTGAATTTGCCAGACTTAATGCAGTTTCCCGCATTAGTGTTTCAGCACCACCTAGAGTAGTTCCTTCTGCAAATCTTGGTGCAACGAGAGCAATGTTCATTATTTCTCCTCAAGTTTTTTCTCGAGTTCCTCAATTCTTTTTTCGAGAGACTCAAGTTTGATTCTATGGTTTTGTTCTACTGTCTCAAGTGCTGATAATAGTAGGGAGTTAACATAGTTTTGTTGAGACCAAAGTCGATATGTATAGAATTTTAGACTCTTCCAGATTAGAGTCTTGTATTTAACTAAAATTTTTCCAAACTTGGACCGTTTCTCAACAATTTCAAAATCGTTAATATCAATGCTGATTGAGGCTTTTAGGCATGACATAAAATAAGGAGTAAAATCTTCAATGCCTTTAACATTTATAAGACGATGTTTTTCAGCAGCAGCAATGGTTGGATCCTGATAGATTCCATCGTCCATGTTCTGCTCAACTTTTTCTCTGATTTGAGCGACAATCTCTTCTGCATTGATGTTTTGCACATCAGCACCAATATTAAAAATTGAATCATTAGCCATGTTTTTGTCCTTCTTTTTAGTTCTGTAAGAAGTATTTTGTCTTGTAAATCACCGAGACAAAAGTCATTAGTTGTTAGCTCTTAGTTATTAGCTAAGACACTGCCGTGAGCAGGTGCAAGCTTTGCTTGTATTTTATCTCCACGGGTTTACACCCGTGGCTACATGCTATCGCTTCCCGCATACGGGACTAGCAGAGCTAGCCATCTGTAATCAGAATTGCTAACATGCATTGTTCCATAATCCCGCAGACCGGGACTAGCAGAGCTAGACTTAGCACTTTTTTGGCGATGCATTCTTTTTGAGCAACGCAACTTTCGTGTTTTTTCGTGCCTTTCGTGGTTCAAAATTCTTCTTAATAATCCCTTTAATCTGCGAAATCTGCGGATAAAACTCTTTTGGTTGCGGGGTGCCACTTCGCTGCTGTCGCAGGCTCCAGCCACTCTTAGGCTCCGCCACGAGAGACCGCCCTAAGTTCATACGTGGCTAAAATTTATTAATTGAATTCTTATTCTACAGAGATGTTTTGAAAATAGAAATTGTTTCGTTTTTCGAGATCCATTGTCGTTGCAGGTCCGTGTCCAGTATATATTCTAGTACTATTTGGAATTGCCTTCAAAAGTTTTTTAAGAGATTCTGTTAGAATTCTTGAATCACCCCCTGGAAGATCTGTTCTTCCTACAGAACCTGCAAAAACTGTGTCACCTGAGAAAAGAGAATTATCTTCATAGAAATATATGCATAAACTTCCTGGTGTGTGTCCAGGTGTTTTAATTATTCTGAAATTCATTCCGGCAAAGTTGAATTCATCGCCATCTTTAATATATTTTGAGATTGATGTGCTGTTTGGTGGAGCAGGGAAGAAGGGAGGCATGCAGTTGATATCTGTAAATGCCCATTTTGCATCCTCTTCAGCCATGTAAACTGGTGCTTGGAATCTTGATTGCAGTTCTGCCAATGCAGATATATGATCCATGTGACCATGTGTCTGTATGTATAGAACAGGGGTTAACTTTAGTTCCTTAAGCTTTGCATCAATCAGGTCGACATCGTCGCCTGGATCAATTATTATTGCTTCGCCATCATTGTGAATGATGAAGCAGTTCACCTGAAATTCACCTGTTATTACTTTATCTATCTTCATATTGTTTTATTTCGTTCTAAGTTCTATGTTCTAAGTTTAAGAATGGGAATTATGTGAACGATGTGAATTATGTATATGTCTAACACAAAATATAATTCCCATAACTCCCATAGTTCTCATTTAGTAAACACTATAATATTCTTAATTCGTTTAGCTAACGGCAATATTGACTAGTTTGTTTGGGATTACAATAACTTTTCTGATTGTTTTACCTTCAGTAAATTTAAGTACACCTTCATCTTCAAGAGCAAGTTTTTCCAGGTCATCTTTTGATGTACCAGCTTGTATTGTGATATGCCCGCGAACTTTACCATTCACTTGCAGCACAATATCCATTTCATCTTTTTCAAGGGCTTTTTCAACACATACCGGCCATGTTGCTGTTAAGATACTGTCATTGTAGCCAATTTCTCTCCAAAGCTCTTCTGTGATATGAGGAGCAAATGGTGATAATAGAATTAAAATGGATTCAATGGTGGTTCTGAAAACAATGTTATGTTGTTCAGAACTATTTTCATGGATTGAAGCTGCTTCAAGTGTATTCATCAACTCCATGATTTGTGCAATTGCAGAGTTAAAATGGAAACTTCCATCCATATCATGAGTTACTGATTTTATCGTCTCGTTCAGCTTCCTGTATAGATCTCGTTCAACCTTTTCCATGCTTGCAATTTCAGGTGTTGTGTCCTTGAACTTCAAAATTGTTTCTTTGTTTGAATATACAATTCTCCAAACTCTTTTTAGAAAACGTGATGCACCTTCGATACCTGAATCATTCCATTCAGCATCTTTTTCTGGTGGACCAATGAATAGGGTGTATACTCGAACCGTATCAGCACCGTATTGCTCAATCAAACCATCTGGTGAAACAACGTTGCCCTTTGATTTGGACATTTTGTATAGTTGTCCATCTTTTTCACTTCGCTTGCAGATCATGCCCTGTGTGAATAGATGTGCAAATGGTTCGTCAAAATCAATTAGACCTAAATCGTGGATAACCTTTGTGAAGAAACGAGCATATAGAAGATGCAAAATTGCATGTTCAATTCCACCAATGTATTGGTCAACAGGAAGCCACTTGTTGCATGCTTCTGTATTTATTGCCTGTGTGTCATCATGTGGTGATAGGTATCTAAGAAAATACCAGCTTGAGTCAACAAATGTGTCCATTGTATCGCTTTCACGAGTTGCTGCTTTGCCACATTTTGGACATGTTGTATTCATGAATGATTCACATGTTTTCAATGGCGAGTGACCTGTAGGCTTGAACTCAACATCTTCCGGCAACAGTACTGGTAAATCTTTTTCTGGTATAGGAACAGCACCACAATCATCGCAATACACAATTGGAATTGGTGCACCCCAGTAACGCTGACGACTGATTAACCAGTCTCGAAGTCTGTAGTTTACTGTAGATCTGCCAATCCCTTTTTCTTCTGCATAAGCAATCATTTTTGGTATTGCTTTTATATTTGGCATGCCTGTGAATATTTCAGAGTTGGCAACGATGCCATTTTCAACATATGCCTCTGTCATTTCATCTGACAAAGAACCTTCTTGGTTCTGAATTGAAATTTTTATTGGCAGGTCATATTTCTTTGCAAAAGCCCAATCACGAGTGTCATGAGCAGGAACAGCCATAACAGCACCACTGCCGTAGTCCATGATAACATAATCGCTTACCCACAGAGGAATTGTTTCTCCATTAAATGGATTTACAACATAGCGTCCTGTGAAAACTCCATTTTTTTCCTTATTATCTGTTCTGTCAATAGTTGTCTTCTTGGCAGCGTCTGTAACAAAGTCAAGGACAGCTTCTTCTTGCGGCAGGCCTGAAACAATCTCTCTTAGAACTTGATGTTCAGGAGCCATAACCATATATGTGCATCCATAAATTGTGTCAACTCGTGTTGTAAAACATTTTACCATATCTGTTGAATCATTTTTGCCATCTTCACGTGGTACAAGAGGAAAGTCAATTTCAGAACCAACACTTTTGCCAATCCAGTTTTTCTGCATTGTCTTCACTCGCTCCGGCCATCCATCAAGTTTGCTTAAATCATCAAGTAGACGTGGTGCATATTCGGTAATCTTGAAAAACCACTGGTCAAGTTTTTTCTCTTGAACTTCAGATGAGCAGCGCTCGCATTTGTTTTCAACAACTTGTTCGTTTGCTAGTACCGTTGCACACGATGGACACCAGTTAACTGAAGAGTTTGACTTGTATGCAAGTTGTTTCTTGTAGAATTGCAGGAATAGCCATTGAGTCCATTTGTAGTATTCAGGAGTACATGACGCAACTTCTCTATCCCAGTCAAAGCATACACCCCAGGTGTTTAGTTGCTTTTTCATTGTGTCTATGTTGGCAAATGTGCTTTTCTTTGGATGTATTCCTGATTTAATCGCAGCATTTTCAGCTGGTAGACCAAAAGAGTCCCAGCCCATTGGGTTCAGCACATTCAAACCATGCATTTTTTTATACCTGGCTACAGCATCCCCAATGATATAGTTTCTTCCATGTCCAACATGCAGTGCAGCTGAAGGATAGGGGAACATCATCAGACAGTAGAATTTGTTTTCAGTATCAGTTTCATCAACCTTAAAGAATCCTTCTGTATCCCAATATTTCTGCCATTTTTTTTCTATCTCACTAAATGGATATTTTTCATTCATTTATAAGTTCCTCAATTAAATCATTTTGCTCCCAGATACCATTGATGGTTGAACCATTATGTATTATATAAGTTCCTTCTCCCCATAGGTAGCCATCCTGCCATTTTCCTTCATAGATATCTCCATCAGGGAATGTATATCTGCCTTGTCCTTTTTTGAATTGACCTTCAACCCATATGCCATCAAAGTAATCTCCGTTCGGGTATTTAAATTTACCTAGCCTATGGAATTTGTTGTTAATCCAAGATCCTGCATATTCACTGCCGTCTGCAAATGAATATGTACCTTTTCCTTGAATTTTACCATCTTCCCATGTTCCTGCATACAAATCGTTATTGGCATATTTCTTTGATCCGAATCCAGCTGGTTTACCCAGCAGAATGTCGCCTGAATAGCGTGAACCATCCAATTCTGTAATTGTTCCTGTAAAGCGTTCCTCACCCTTTTCTTTAATAATCTTTTTTTCAGCAGCAATTTTGTCTTTCAAGGCTTTCAGTTCTTTTTCTTTCTCTGTTTGCTCGTTTGGTGCAGGCGTCTTTTTTACCTTAGGCTTGCTCTCTGCAAGCAGTTTTGCAAGTCTTTTGTCGGTTATTATTAGAGATGCAATTTCCGTATCCTTAGTTTGGTCTGCCCCATTTTTAATAAGCAGTTCTGTCAATTTTACATTTTGATTCTGTATTGCGTAATATAGAGGTGTGTGATTGTTGATTGTTAGAGGGTCAACTTCAGCATCATGCTTTATTAAGTAGTTTGCGGTATCAACTGCATTTCCCCTTGCAGCCCAATGCAGTGGTGTGCTATCATTTTCTGCAACAACATTGACTTCAGCACCACTCTTGACTAAAAGACTTACAAAGTCCGTGTCGTTACTTAGTGCAGAAAAGAAGATAGGTGTGTAGCCGCTATCGTTTTTGAAATTAACATCAGCACCATTTTTGATGAGTATCTTACCAATCTTTACATTGTTGTATTTGGTTGCATAATGCAGAGGTGTTGTGCCCTGTTGTGTCTTGGCATTTGGACTCAATCCTTTTTCCAAAAACAGTTCAACAACCTTTGGTTGATTTAGTGCTACTGCCCAATGTAGTGGACCTGAAGCATTTTCTGATTTTGCTTGAAAAATTTTGTCTGGTGCAACTTCAATCAGTTTTTGTAGGCTTTTAACATCACCAGTGTTGATTAGTCTGATTACGTATGAAACGTCTTGCGCGGCAAAGAGAGAGCTGCCAATAAGTAAGCCAGTCAAAATACTAAGTGCGATCTTGTTTTTTAAAGTTTTAATCATTTTTTATTGCTTTCTATAATAATTTGTAATTTGGAGCATTTTGCTCATGAAACGCAGTAAATCTTTGTCCTGCGGCTTCCGTTGAATCTTTCAAAAAAACAGGCAATAGGCTTGCTAATACTTGATTTTTTTTAAAGCCCAACATCTTCCTCGAATAAAATCTTTACAGCGTTTCATTGTTTAATGCTCTAAGTAAAGTAAGCATAATATATAATATCGACGATATGTTCAATGTCTAAATAGCAATATAGATAAAAAACCTTAATTTTTCGGTTGATGTCAAGCTTCGGCGGTCACCGCACGACGCTACAGCATGAAAAGTACAGTTTAATGTTGATTGAAAATTAGCGTATTAGTCCGCATGTTTTATGAGCCATCCACGGCATTCCATCCAACTATCCAACTAATAAATTTGCTTTACTGTCTTAGTAGTTACCTTTTTGTTTCCAGACATCAAGCATTAGCTCATATCGTTCGAGAGGCATGCCGGTATAGATGCAATTACTTGTTCCGAAAATGTATCCACCACCTGGCATTCCAACAGTAAGAGCTCTGTTGACATCTTCAACAACCTGTTCTTCCGTTCCTGTTTGCAGAAGAGCACAATTGACATTGCCTATAACGCACACTTTGTCGCCAACAAGTCTTTTGACTTCAGCGAGGTCAACACCTCCTTGTGGGTCAATGCTATGCAGTGCATGTGGATTTGCAGATACTAGCGAATCCAAGATTGGCATAATGTTTCCGTCGGTGTGTTTTATGACATAAAACCCCATGTCTCTATATCCCTTTATCAACTGACAAAGGTATGGTGTCACAAATTCATCAAACATTTCTGGTGATAGAAATGGACTTGTGTTAAAACAGTAGTCTGAACAGAGACAGAATCCATCAACTGTTCCCCAATTCTTGATTTGCTCTCCACGCGTCAAGGCTGAGTCAACTTTTCGTTGAGCCTCATCCTTCATTCCTTGAGGGTCATCGGCAATTTTTATTACAAAGTCCATCATGTCATTACCATTTGGTAGAGAATATGTTGCATCTCCATGAAGAGACGTGAAATATTCCATTCCTGAAAGCTCTCGAACGTGTTCTAGAGATTGCCTGGTGTCTTCATCTTTCCAGCCTCTTGGAGCATTGAACAACATGCCGGCATTGCCGAATCTTCTTGCAACTTCGACATGCAGGTCAGCAACATCTTGTATGTGCATATCTCGTTCTGCAACACTCATCTGATTCCATTGGCTATAATGGCGCTGTGAAGGATGAACTCTGCTGAATGCCTCCATTGTGAGAAAAAATTCCAATTCAAAATGTGGAACTCTTCCAGTTGGTTCTCGGCGTTCCAGTGCTGCAATAAATGATTCTCTAAGTGTCATGATTTTCCTATGTTTTGTGTTTTGTCAGCATTTTAGTTGAATTAATGTTGTTTGTCAAAAAATAAATAAAGATTATAGAGCCTTAATTTTCGGTTGGATAGCTTTTCTTTCAGAGGGGACGCTGACCCTCCCATTTTTCAGTTTAATATTATATTGCCAGAAGGGAGAAATACCCCTCCGTTCTCGTTCCTCGAACACCTCCTCCCGCAGAGCGGGACTATCCCGCAAGGCGTGGACAGCCGGGGAGGAGCTAATACGTCCTCGGCGTCCGTTGACAACA
>JAQICX010000147.1 GCA_027858345.1 Kiritimatiellia bacterium
TTTATCTCCACGGGTTTACACCCGTGGCTACATGCTATCGCTTCCCGCATACGGGACTAGCAGAGCTAGCCATCTGTAATCAGAATTGCTAACATGCATTGTTCCATAAACTTTTGGCATTCTTTTCTCAGCCATGATTGTTGCAGTACATTTAAAGCGATTTAACATGTGTTGTTCCATTTGCCTTTGGTTATATTGTTTTGTGACAACAAAAGCAATGTGACCAAAGGTTAATGGAACAACACATTCTTTAAAAACATTCGCATGTTTTTTCTTCTTTCGTGCTTTTTCGTGCCTTTCGTGGTAAAAATTCTTTTGTCTTTATCCGTGAAAATCAGTGTTAATCCGTGGCTTATACTCTTTCTTAATCCCTTTAATCTGCGAAATCTGCGGATAAATCTCTTTTGGTTGCCTGCCTGTTCGTGTACTCACGCAGACAGGCGGCTCGTCTGCCCTATGCTTTTCGTGGTAAAAAATATGTTAATTACTCAGCTGGTGCAACTTGTAATTCAGTGGCAGCCTCACCGTGGTTTTCTTTGGGAGCAGGGGTGCTGTCAGCTTTGAAGAAGAGAGCGATTGCAGCAATAAACAGCAAAGCCAGAATAATAATACGAAGTTGTTTCTGAGGCATTTTATCAGCGAAATGAGCCCCGAAATATCCACCGATCATAACAGTTGGAGTAAATATTGCAAAGACCGGCCAATTAACATGTCCATGAGTTATATGGGCGACAGATGCTGCAACCAACGAAACAATTGCAATGCTGCTTGTTGTTCCAATTGCAAGTTTCTCAGGCATTTTCAGAATCAGCATCATAGTGATAACAATCATAGAGCCGGATATACTTGTTGCACCAATAAAAAATCCAATAAAAAGTCCAAGCACCACACTTAAGATATCTGTTTTTGCACTATTTTCAAACTTAACAATATCAGGTTTTTTACATATAAAGAATTTATAAACAAGTGTTATTACTGAAATTATAATTGCAATTGCAATAATATAAGTCAAGTTAATATACTCATTGAGCTGCTCTTTATGCTGAGCACATATAAATGACATAGGAAATGCTGTAATAGAAAAAAAGACCGCTGTTCTAAGGTTTACATTCTTGTTTTTGTAATGCTTTATCACACTGGAAAGCATAAGAAAAACACCTGCAAGGCCAATTGTACCCACAGCTTGAAACTTGTTCATGCCAAACAAAATAAAACCCGATGTTCCTATTAAACCAGTACCGATTGCTGTCATGCCAACAACCGTACCAAGCAAAAGTCCAAAAACCAACATTCCAATTAAAAATAAAATTCCCATTGCGCTCCCTTAAGCTTACTCAGGGATCCTGTTTAATTCATAAAACGAATATTATTAATGCTTTACAAATATATTTTATGAATATGTAATGCAATATCACGCATCTTTTTGCACTGCAATGAGTTCCCTTTAGCTAGCTAAAGGCGAAATCATCTTAGCACAAAAATATACATAATCTTGCATTAAACAGTAATTCCTGTTCTTTAAAAAATCAATCGCAAATTATATATTAAAACAGACAAATTGCAATCTTCAAATTACTTTTTGAGTTTTTTGCTCATCAGACGGATCTGACATATCGGACTGATGTGGCGACTACATCGCCTAGAAAAGCCGAGGTTAAGGGAGGACTTGACCCTTAACCTTTACCTTAATCTTAACCTGCTGGCGAAGCCAGCTTAGATGTGGTTCGCAATGCGATACTCAGTTGCTGTCTGCCCCACTTCCTGATGAAACTTCTTGGAAAAATATAGAGGATCCTCAAAGTTCAACTCATTTGCAATTCTTCCAACAGAATATTTAGTCTCCACCAACAAGCGACACGCTTCGCGAATTTTCAACCTCATCACATACTTTGCAGGAGATATCCCAACATAATTTTTCCAATGACGTCTAAAAGATGCTGGTGACATATCTTGTTCAAAAGCAAGACTCTCAAAATCAACCGGCAACAAGAAATTTTGTTTCACATACGATCTGATTCTTCTTATTCTAGCCTCATTTTTTGATAACGGAGGATTTTCCTGACCAACGATACTATCAACAATCATGCTTTCACAAAGAATGTCAATTCTATCAGCAACACTTTCTCCATTCAGTTGCTGCAGCAATGCAACAAGTTCTTTAAACTTTTTTCGAATGTCAAAAGAACTTTTAATATACCAAATTGGTTTTTCAAAAGAGAAGAGAGAGTTCTCTTTGAACGTCTGAGCATAAGAGCCGTCATAGATGAAAAACAATTCTTCCCATGTGGACTCTGGACCATACGTATAATGAATTCCCGGCCATTGTGTAATCACACATGGAGCCTCAACCGGCCAACTCTTTCCATTGAACGAATATGTTCCATGCCCACTCAAAATTATAGAAAAATTGAACGATACAAAATCACCATTTACAATCTCTTGTTTATTTCTAACATACCCTACTGTATTCACACTATATTGATTTTTAAATCTTCGAGGTATGGGAGCAAGATGTTTGAGCAAATTTTCCATAAAAAAAATCTTTTTGTACATTGTTAAATAATTATTTTAATACTATAATAAGCAAAATTAACAAATTTGGATTTTAAAGTCAAAGAAAAAATGTTAAGATAAAGGCTAAGATTTAGATTAAGAGCCGAGTCTTTCTGGCATGCAAGTAAGGTAACGCAAGCTTCCAGCTTGCAAATTAACACAGTTGCTAGAAGGTTGTGCTACCCTACAGCGATCCTTGGATAAAAAACAAGATTAGTTAATTTTGAAATGATTTAATACGGACGCCGGGGACAGCGTCCCTCCCACGTGAATGTTGCAGTTTAACGTCTAGATTTCTGTACGGGAGGGTCATCGTCCCCGATGACTTAAAGTATGAACTATGCACTTTTTTAGTAAAAGAAAACAAAGGACAAAAAATGAAAGTAACAAAAGTTGGAATTATTGGCTGCGGAAATATTAGCGGAGCCTACCTGAATTGTGTAAAACAATTTCCAAACATTGAGATTGCAGCGGTTGCAGATATCAATATGGAAGCAGCACAAGCTAAAGCTGAAGAGTTTGAAATAAAAGCAGTAACCGTTGATGAAATACTTGCTGATAAAGAGATTGAAATCATTGTCAACTTGACAATACCACAAGCTCATGCTTCTGTAAATATTCAAGCTCTAAATGCAGGCAAACATGTTCACTGCGAAAAACCATTTGCTGTAACTTTGGAAGAGGGACAGGAAGTCCTTAAACTTGCTAAAGAAAAGAATCTATATGTAGGCTGTGCTCCAGACACATTTTTAGGTGGCGGAATTCAAACCTGCCGAAAACTAATTGATGACAACTGGATTGGCAAGCCAATTTCAGGCACAGCATTTATGATGTGTCCAGGACACGAAAGCTGGCATCCAAACCCAGGTTTCTACTATCTAAATGGTGGTGGACCACTGTTTGATATGGGTCCATACTATATTACAGCTCTTATTAACCTGCTTGGACCAATAAAAAGAGTATGTGCATCAACTGGAAAAGGTTTTGAAAAAAGAGTTTGCACTGCAGAATCTACAAATGGTACAATATTGCCAGTTGAGACAGCAACACACTTAACAGGTATTCTTGATTTTGAATGTGGAACAGTTATCACTATGACAATGAGTTTTGATGTACAAAAACATTTTCACAAGAACATTGAGATATACGGTACTGAGGGAAGCCTTGTTGTACCTGATCCAAACGGCTTTGGTGGCGAAATTCTGCTGAGCACATATAAAGGTGACTGGAAAGAGATGCCATACTCACACAAGTTTACAGATAATGCTCGAATATTTGGCGTATCTGATATGGCAGATGCAATTAAAAATGGACGCATTAATCGCTGTTCAGGTGAGCTTGCATATCATGTTCTTGAAGTTATGCATGCATTCCAGAAATCTTCGGATTCAGGTTGCCATGTGAACATTGAAAGCACATGCGAACAGCCGGAAGCTCTGAGCAGCTAAGCTGCTAATAGCTGGCTTCGCCAGCAGGTTAAGATTAAGGTAAAGGTTGAGAGCTCACTTCGTTCGCTGGAAGAAGAACATCGACTGTGTCCTGCATAGCGAAGCGAAGCATGGAAAGTTCAACGCCCAGTTTTGAATAAACAATTGCTTTGCAATTTAACGGGCTGAAAGCCCATAATATAAAAGCCCAGGGCATCGCCCTGGGTAATAAAGCAAGCAAAGCTTGCCCCTACTCACGGTAGTGCATTTCGTAATGAAATGAAGAAAATATAGCTGGCTTGCCAGTCCCGCAAAGTAGAGTAGCAACATTAAGGGTTGTAGTACTGAACTCACGGAGAATCAAATAAATATTAATAATATTATTTCTGTGCTTTCCGTGGTGAGAAAAAAAATAACAATAAAAAAAATAAGGAAAAGAAAATGATGAAGAAGGCTTTGATAACATGGGGTGGCTGGGATGGTCACGAACCTGAACAATGTTCAATAATTGCAAAAGATTTACTAGAAGCAGAAGGCTATGAAGTTGTCTTCACAGACAATCTAGCCTGCTATCTTGATGAAGAACTAATGAACAGTCTGGATCTTATTGTTCCATGCTGGACAATGAGTTCAATCACAAACGAACAGCAGAATGGACTTCTTAACGCTGTAAAAAGTGGTATAGGAATTGCAGGCTGGCATGGCGGCATGGGCGATTCATTCCGTAACAACACAGAATACCAATGGATGGTTGGAGGACAGTGGGTATCTCATCCTGGAGGAATCATCGACTACGAAGTGAACATCACATCAGACGATCCAATTGTTGCAGGTTTGCAGACATTCAAAATGCACTCAGAACAGTATTACATGCACACTGACCCAGGTAACGAAGTTCTGGCAACAACAACTTTATCAGGCACCGAAGGCGATGCACCATGGATTGCTGGCACAGTAATGCCAGTTGCATGGAAACGTATGTGGGGAAAAGGCAAAGTGTTCTATACATCACTCGGACACGTTGCGGCAGACTTTGCCGTTCCTGAAGCAAAAGAAATCCTACGAAGGGGCATGCTCTGGGCAAGCAAGTAAAAGTTCGGAAGTGAGTGCCGGCTTACGCCGGCATCTGCTGTCAAAGGCAGAACGTCGCCAGAAGACTCATGGGAATTATGAGAACAATGGGATTTATGGGATATGCTGGTTAACCATTAATTGGAAACAGCTTTTCGCTATGCTCTTATCTTGCCTGATAACATCAGATGAAATTAGAGCGTGACCATACTTCCCATAATTCCCATCTTTCACATTCTTTTTCTAACCTGCAATTGATCTAAACCTATAAACTCCAGAACCAACGGTAAACGTAGACTTATCGTCAACTGTTTTCAGGTCAGCCACAACGTGTGCATCTCTTTCTGGTTCAAGAACTCCCGGCATTGTAATTTTTGCTGTAGTGTTTGGCGGAATTGTAACATTTAAAGCAAATGTTCCATCTTCAATTTTCCAGTTGCTGACAATTGTTCCTCTAATAGAATGATATGAGCACTCAACCCATGTAAGTTCACCACCAGGTACAGGAGCAATAGATATTTCTTCAAAACCTGGTTTAGTCATATCAATACCAGCAATAGTACGATACATCCATTCAACAACTGCGCCAAATGAGTAGTGTGAATATGAGTTCATGCTGCTATCACCTGGGCCATCGGTAGGGGTCCAACCATTCCAACGTTCCCAGATTGATGTTGCACCATTGCGAATTGGAAACAACCATGATGGATATTCTGCTTGAAGCAGTAACTTGTATGCAACATCATGTTTACCAAATCGACTTAGGGTTGGCATGAGCATTGATGTGCCAATAAAGCCTGTGGATAATTTCCAACCACGTTCTTTAATTCTTTCAACCAAGATTTCAACAGCTTTATCTCGCTTTTCTACTTCTAAAAGGTCAAATGCAAGAGCGATAATATAGCAAGTTTGTGTATCCCCCTTGATTATTCCATCAGCTGAGATAAATTCTTTATTGAAAGCAACAGTAATTTCATCTGCAAGGTTTTTGTATTTTTCAGCATCTTCATCTTCACCTAAAAGCTTTGCCACTTCAGATAGAGTTGCAATACTTTTTGCAAAGAATGCCGTCTGGATAACAGCATTTGGAGTGTGAGCATTGTCAGAAAGCCAATCACCAAAGCAATGTATACTTTTTCTGATTAAATTTTCTGAAGTTTCTTTATAATATTTTACATGACCTTTCATTGCTTCATAGTTATCACGAAGAACAGTTTTGTCATCATAGAATTTGTAAACAGCCCAAGGACAGCCAACAATTGCATCTGCCCATGCAGCATCAGCTCTAAGACTGTCAATAATCACTGATGGAGCAACATTTGCAACTGAACCATCTTCATGAGCTGTATCTCTTAAATCTTTCAGCCATTTTGTGAAGAATGCTGAGATGTCTGTATTATATGCGGCTGCATTCACAAATGCCAGCGCATCCCCTGTCCACCCCAAACGTTCATCTCTCTGCGGACAGTCCGTTGGAATTTCAATGAAGTTTGCTCTTTGAGTCCAGTATGTATTATCATAAAGAGTGTTAACTTCTTCATTTGAACATCTAAAGCTCCCAGTTTTCTCAATATCAGAACTAATAGCGATGCCCAAAACTGTATCCAGAGATGGTTCATCAACACCTGTAACCTCCACATATTGGAACCCGTGAAATGTAAATTTGGGTTCCCAAACTTCTTCATCAGTTCCTTTACAGATGTATGTATCAGTACTTGATGCTGAACGAAGGTTCTCTACATATAAAGTGCGATCAGGATTAAGAACCTCAGCAAAACGTAAGCGAATCATCTGCCCAGGTTTACCATTTACTTTAAGTCTCACATAACCGGCAAAATTTCTTCCAAGGTCAAACACATAGCTTCCCGGCATTGTTGACCAGAACTCTTTTGCAGGGAACTCACATATTGGTCTAACAGGAGGACAAGGATGTGCTTTAAGTCTTAAACCAGGTTCAACCATTTTCCAATCTTTGTTATCCCAATACGTTTTATCAAAGGAGTGCTCGTCTGCTTGTTTCCAATCAGATGCATCAAGTCTCACAGAAGACCAATCGCCAAGTTCTTGCCTGGCATCATAATTTTCTCCATACAAAAAAGAGGACTGCAGAATCGGTCCATATGAAACTTTCCAATCGCCATTGGACGCAATGGTTTCAACAGTTCCATCACAATACTCAACTCTTAAGTTAACCAACATCATTAAGCGATTGCCATAAATGCTGCAAGCTCCACTAAATCCTATTGCACCTTTAAACCATCCATCACCAAGTATAGAGCCAATGCAATTTTCTCCATCAGCAATCATATTGGTTACGTCATAGGCTCTATAATATGTATATGCTTTATAGTTTGTCCATCCTGGAGCAAACAGTTCTTCATCGACCTTTTCTCCATTAAGATACAGCTCAAAGATACCTTTTGCCGTGGCATACAGACATGCACTCTTCACCTGCTTGTTTAAAGAAAACTCTTTCCGAAGGTAGGTTGCATCTTTGACGCCCTCACAATGTGCAGAAATATATGCACCTTGCCAAGATTCTGCTTCAAGAATTCCCATTTTCCAAAAAGCTGTATCACTATAAACCTCAAAAGAATCGCAGCCGTCAATTGAAACATAAAGAATCACCTTCCAAAAACAATCTTGAAAAGATGTAAGTGGTTTTCCTTTATAAGTAATCTGATTTTGAGCGGAGGATTCAACAATGCCGGAATCCCATAAATCCAACTTCTCTTCACTTAATGAATCTGCACTGCTGGCAACCAAAACTCGATATGACATCTGCTTTACATTTTTTTCATTGCTGGCAACTTCCCAACTAAGTCTTGGGGCAACACGTTCAATAGCTGTTGGATCAACCAAATACTCACATCTCAAATTTTCTATACTTATAGTCATATTATTATCATACCTTATTTTTGTTCTAATAGATTACATGAATACGTAATATGTGGTACATACTGCGTGTTATGTAAATAGTTTTCAATTCTTTTCAAAGCGTTTGTAGTTATTTTATAGGGTAGCATGATTTTCCGGATTGTAAGCATTTTTCACTTGCAAGCTGGAAGCGTGCGTTACCATCTTTGTCCTCGCCAGAAAACGACCTTGTTTAACTATAAACTAAAGGGTGTTCTAAAAAACAACTGACAAAAAATCAAGTTTTAAATTAACAAAAGAAAATCTTATTTCTTTCGAGCCAAAGTTCGGTGGTCGGTGTTCTGTGGTGTCTGACTAGCATCACCCATTTTTCACTATGGGACAGATGAGACCAATGGGACGAATGGCGACTGCGTCGGCAAAAAAACATATTAGGAGCGACGTTAATTCTACGCTTCTGCGAGAAACTTACCAGTTATCCCGAGCCGAAGCGACTCGGCTACAGAGTGATTCTTGCATCCCCACCGTTTCTCATACGACCTGTCCGCCTGTTCTTAATCTTAACCTTTATCTTAATTCTCAGAATAGGCTTCGTAGTCGATTTCCATACAATCAACCACTTCGGGGTTCCAACGGGTTTGAACAAAGTTGACATGAGCCTCATGCTCATTATAAAATTTGTAATCAGCGTCCGATTCAAACTCCATTGAAAAGCCAAAATCATAATCATTTTTCGGACTGACCTGACGAAGACATTCAAAGTTTCTTACAGATGCAATATCTGCAAGCTTCTGCCCTGCTGTTAAAAAGTCAATTTCTTCTTTTGATCCCTTTGCATGTTTTAATTTAAAAACAACCGCATGACGTATCATTGTTACTCCTTTTGTGGTTTTATAAAATTTTTGGATATGATACTAGTGCGAGGATGGTTTTGCAAGAGAAAAAGAGAGCAAAGTGAGAATACCCTTGATTTTTCGGTTGAGATACCCTTTTTGACGGGGTCACGGACCCCGACCCTACAGTTGCGGATGCTGCAACCAAAGCTAAAAGGTTGATTCGCAGGTGTTTTGTAGGGTCGGGGTGCTTCACCCCGCCTTTTAAATAAAATTTTCATATTTATCACCCGTTTGGTGATAAAAAATGTGTTTTCTGCTAATTTTATTGACTAAAGAGCCAATTTCAAAAGTCAGGAAAATCTATTTCGATTACGAATACGACAACGACAACGATGCAAAAAACTCAGTGCGCACAGGCCGTAACCATCTGGCGTAAAACATGTTAGATCTTGGTCGGCATTGGAAAGCAACTGGTGGTTACTGTAGCTGAGGTCAGCGAATTTTGGAAAACATCAGACTTTTGAAATAGCCTCTAAAATGCACGTCTTTACCGCCAACCGTAAAAGTAAGGGAGAATACAATAAAATAATTGAGAGTTGAAAATGGAGAGTCAAAAGTTGTATGAAAAATATAAAATGGAATCCCCCTCCCACCTCGCAGGCGAGGTGATCCCGCAGAGCGGGACTGGCGAGCTAGCCCGAGAGGAGCTTTAGCGGACTAGGTGTGGTTAATACTATGACTCAACCGAAAAATTGAGATTTACATTATTATGTTCATTTTTATAACTTGAGAGGCTTGACTTTTGTTCATAATTGATGTATTATTATAGGGTTTAATTTTATGCAAGAAATTTAAGTTTGGAGAACAGAGAAAATGATAGGTGAAGACAAAATTTATGCGGCACTAAACAATGTTTTAGATGAATCAAACTTTGAGTGGTTGGGTAAGAGAATCAAGGGTAAGGTTAGAGACTCTTATGTTCTTGATGACAAGCGTGTTATTATTGTAACTGATAGGATTTCAGCGTTTGACAGAGTACTTGGGACAATTCCTTTCAAGGGGCAGGTGTTGAACCAATTGGCTGCTTTCTGGTTTAACAAGACTTCTGATATTGTTGACAATCATGTGATTGCCGTGCCCGACCCAAATGTTATGATTGTTAAGGAATGCGAACAACTTCCTCTTGAATTTATTGTTCGCGGATACATCACTGGTGTTACAAAAACATCTGCATGGTACAATTATGAAAATGGTGTAAGAGATTTCTGCGGGAATATTTTGCCAGAAGGTTTGAAAAAGAATCAGAAATTTGATACTCCAATTTTGACCCCTACTACAAAACTGGAGAAGCATGACCGCTCTATATCAAAGACTGAAGCAATTGCGGAAGGCTTGATTGACAGTGAAACTTTTGATGCTGCTGGTGAAATTTGCTTTAAGTTATATCAAAGAGCTGCCGAATATGCACTTACTCGTGGTTTGATTTTTGTGGATACCAAATATGAACTTGGCGAGATTGACGGCAAATTGGTTGTCAGTGATGAAGTTAACACTCCTGATTCGTCTCGTTACTGGTATGCAGACACATACGACGAACTGTTTGCTGCTGGCAAATCACAGAAGAAGATTGACAAGGAGTATGTGAGAGAATGGCTTGCTGCTCAGGGATTCTTAGGCGATGGCGAACCACCAGTTTTAACAGAGGAAATTAAGGTTGAAGCTGCCAAGAGATATATAAAGGCATATGAGATGATTACTGGTCAAGTGTTTGTGATTGATGAAACACCAATTGTTGAAAGAGTTGAAAATGCTCTTAAGGCATGTGATCTGTGATTTACAGGTTAAGGTTAATGAGGAACCCCTCAGTCGAGCAAGCTCGACAGCTCCTCCCGCAGAGCGGGACTAGCGAGCTAGCCGAGGAGCAACTTTGGAGGACTAGGTTTCATTTGTAGATACAGCACCTGCCTGTCGCAAAGACCTGTCCGCCGTAGCCTAGCAGGCGAAGGCTGGAAGGAATGAAGGCGGATAGCGTCGGGCGTTGTGCGTAAGTCGATAATCGTTAAAAAATGGCAATGAGGACATTGCCGCTCCCTTTTTTGGGGAAACGGTTATTTGTGTGTTTAAGAGCAATGTCGACCCCGACATCATAGAAAATAATTAAATAAAGAAATTTGAGGAAATATTAGGATGTCAGAAGAGAAACATAATGGTATTGATGTTGCTTATGTTGCAAATCTTGCCCGAATGAGCTTAACAGAATATGAAATTGAGAAGTTTCAGTCTCAACTGGACCAGATTGTCGGTTATGTTGAGAAGATTGGCGAGCTTGATTTGGATGGAGTTGAACCAAGCTCAAGAATGCGTTCTTTGAATAATGTTTATAGAAAAGATGAGCTGCGCGACAGTCTTTCTCACGACAAAGCAATGGCGAATGCACCAGAAGAGTTAAACGGGTTGTTTAAGGTACCAAAGATTGTTGAATAGGAAATTTATGTTTGATATTAAAAATTTAGATATTACAGGGGCTTTGGTACTGCTTGATTCCGGAGAGATTACTTCGGTTGGTTTGACACAAGCTCTTATTGATTTAATTAAAGCTGAAGACAGCAAATACAATGCATATCTTACGCTTGATGAAGAGTATGCTCTTGCTCAGGCTGCGGGTGCTGATGCAAAACGTGCAGCTGGAGAGACAGGCAAACTGCTTGGAATTCCTGTTGCGATCAAGGATGTTTTAAATGTTGAAGGGCAGGTGTGCACTTGCGGTTCAAAGATTTTAGAAGGATATGTTTCTCCTTATGACGCAACAGCGATTGCAAAGCTTAGGGCTGCTGGGGCTATTTTTCTTGGGAGAACTAATATGGATGAATTTGCCATGGGTTCAACAACTGAAAACTCTGCATTTCAGGTTACGAAAAATCCTTGCAACACTGATTATGTCCCTGGAGGTTCCAGTGGTGGTTCAGCAGCAGCTGTTGGTGCAGGGCTTGCAATTGCAGCACTTGGAACAGACACTGGTGGTTCAATCAGACAACCAGCCTGTTTTTGCGGATGTGTTGGTTTGAAGCCATCTTACGGGCGTGTTTCACGTTTTGGACTGACAGCATATTGTTCTTCATTTGACCAGGCCGGGCCAATGACTAAAACAGTTAAAGATGCTGCTCTTCTTCTTGAAGTAATGGCAGGAGTTGATGAATATGATGCAAGTTCTGCTCCAGTTGATGTTCCAGAGTATACAAAACACCTTACCGGTGACTTGACAGGTATGACAATTGGAATTCCAAAAGAATATTTTATTGATGGTATTGACCCTGAAGTCAGCAGGACCGTTAAAGCTGCAATTGACAAGTGTGCGGAACTTGGTGCTGAGATTAAAGATATCTCCCTACCTCTGACTGATTATGCTATTGCAACTTATTATATTATTGCAACAGCTGAGGCTTCAACAAATCTTGCTCGTTTTGATGGTGTAAGATATGGTGCCAGAGCTGAGGGCGCAACGGATCCAATTGATTTGTACAAGAAAACTAAGGCTGCCGGATTTGGTGAAGAGGTTAAGAGACGTATAATTCTTGGAACGTATGTTTTGAGCAGTGGTTATTATGATGCATATTATGGGTCTGCTCAAAAGGCTCGTACATTAATTATGCAGGAATTTGACAAAGCATTTGAAGATTGTGATGCAATGATCACACCAATATCTCCAGTACCTGGATACAAAATTGGTGAGAATGAGAATGATCCTCTGAAAATGTATCTTGGTGATATATTCACAGTGACAGCAAACCTTGCCGGCATATGCGGTCTATCAGTTCCATACGGCAAAAAGGATGATCTATCCATTGGCGTGCAAATTCTTGGACCGGCGTTCAAAGAAGAAAATATTTTAAAAATCGGCGATGCTTTAGAAAGAAAATAAGATGAGTGAGAATATAAATTATTTAACAACAATTGGGCTTGAAGTTCATGTTCAGTTAAAAACAAAAACAAAAATCTTTTGTGGTTGTTCAGTTGATTCTGAATCGGAGCCAAACACTAATGTTTGCCCTGTCTGTCTTGGATATCCGGGAGCATTACCTGCTCTAAATGAGACAGTGGTTAAATATGGTATTATGACTGGACTTATGATTGGCTCAAAAATCAACCGATATAGCAAATTTGATAGAAAAAGTTATTTCTACCCAGATATGTCAAAGAATTTTCAGACCTCTCAATTTGATTTGCCAATCTGCGAGGGTGGTTCAATTGATATTGAGCTTGAGGATGGTACCAGAAAGTCAATTGGAATCACTAGGATACATCTGGAAGAAAATGCTGCAAAGAATTTTCATCTTGTAAAGATGAGTGGTGTTGATTTTAATCGTGCAGGAACCCCTTTGATTGAGGTTGTTACGGAGCCGGAGATTGAAAGTCCAGAAGAGGCATATGCATTTTTGCAGGCAATACGTCAGATTGTTGTTTATACAGGTGTGAGTGATTGCAATCTTGAACTTGGTCAACTTCGATGTGATGTTAACTGTAGTGTGCGTCCTGAAGGACAAGTCAAACTCGGCGAACGTACTGAGATGAAGAATCTTAACACTTTCAAAGGAATATACAATGCGTTACAGTATGAGATTGAGAGGCAGAAAGATGTTCTTAGATCGGGCGGAACAGTATCTCAAGAGACACGTCGCTGGGATCCGGATGCCGGTATAACAACAGTTATGAGAACCAAGGAAGATGCTCATGATTACCGTTATCTTCCAGAGCCTGACCTTATGCCAATGGTTTTTGATGATGAATATTTGGAAGAGCTAAGAAGCTCATTGCCTGAATTGCCTGCAAAACGTCGTGAACGTTTTGTGGTTGCTTATTCACTGCCAGCATATGATGCCGGGGTGCTTGTTGCAGAGAAACCAATTGCAGACTATTTTGAGGCAGCAGCCAAATTAAGCAAGAATCCTAAACTGGTATCAAACTATATGATGACGGAAATGCTCAGAATTCTTTCTGAAACAGAAAAGGATATCTCAGAAGTAACAATGACTCCAGAGGCTCTTGCAAAACTTTCAAATCTTGTGGATGCCAAAACCATAAATAGTAACACTGCCAAGAAGGTATTTGATATACTATTTAATGAGGGTGGCGATCCTGAAAAAATTGTTAACGAAAATGGCTGGGCACAAGTTAGTGACACCGGGGCCATTGAAGGCTTTGTTGATGAAGCAATTGCCGCCAACCCAAAATCTGTTGAAGATTATAAGGCTGGTAAGGTGGCTGCAATCAAATTTTTAGTTGGGCAGGTTATGCGTTTTAGCAAAGGGAAAGCAAACCCACAACTTGCGGAAAGTTTACTTTTAGAAAAATTACAATAACAGATAATGTTCTTTTGTTTTTGATAGTGCAAAATCTATCAATAAACGGAAATTAGAACTATTAATAATTAGCGGAGATAAAAAATTGACTTCAAATGATGATTATGTACTGCAGATTCTCCAGGAAAATGCTTTAGTCGGGTCTGATCAGGTTAAACATGCCCGAAATATGACGATGAATGATCCAAGTCTTAGCATCGTGGATGCACTTTTAGACTCAGGAGCCATTTCAGAAGTGGACACTTTATGTACACTTGGGGAACAATTTGGCATGAAGGTTGTAACTCTTGAAGATTTTGATATTAAGCCAGAAATTGTTGAACTCACAACATCTGATGCAGCTCACAGTAGTCATATCATTCCTCTTTATGAGGATGAAAACGGAAATTTGGTTGTCGGCATATCTGATCCTTTGGACTACACATCTCTTGACAACCTTCGCTATAAAATAAAAAGAGAGGTTGAACCAGTCCTTGCAACTCGTAAAGAAATCCAAGATCTTATAGAGCGTTATTACCAGATGGATTCAACAATGGACACAATGTTGGACCAAATTTCAGAAGTTGCAGATGGTACAGTTGACATTTCTTCATCGAATAATATATTGGATGATGGCACGGCCACTGAAACCGATGCTCCAATCATCAAACTATGTAGTTTGATTATTGTGGAAGGTTACAAAAACAATGCATCTGATATTCACCTTGAACCTCTTGAAAAAAGATTTAGAGTGCGTTATAGAATTGATGGTGTGCTGCACGAAGTAGATAGTCCTCCAAAACGTCTGCAATCTGCAATTATCAGTAGAATGAAAATCATGGCTCACATGAAAATTTCAGAAAAACGCTCACCACAAGATGGTAGAATTCAGGTTAACATTGGCGGAAGAGAGCTTGACCTTCGTGTTTCCTCAATTCCAACAGAGCATGGTGAAAGTATTGTTATGCGTATCTTGGATAAGCAGAACCTTGCACTTGGGCTTCCACAGCTTGGATTTTTCTCTGATGACCAGAAAACATTTGACAGTCTTATTAACCTGTCAGATGGTATTATCCTTGTTACAGGTCCAACTGGTTCAGGTAAGACGACGACTCTTTATGCCTGTCTTAGTCAAATCAACAAACCAGACAGAAAGATTATTACAGTTGAAGACCCGGTTGAATATCAGATGTCTGGTATCAATCAGGTGCAGGTTGAGAAAGATATCAAATTCACTTTTTCAGCAGCACTTCGTTCTATTTTGCGTCAGGCACCAAACATCGTTATGATTGGTGAAATTCGTGACTATGAGACAGCAAGTATTGCTACAGAAGCTGCTCTTACAGGTCACTTGGTGTTCAGTACATTGCATACAAATGATGCACCTAGTGCTGTGACTCGTCTTTTGGATATTGGTGTTAAACCATTCCTTGTTGCTTCTTCTGTTCGTGCAATTATGGCACAAAGACTTGTTCGAAGCATTTGTCCACAATGCAAGGAAGATTTTGTAGCTAGCCAAAGTGACTTGGCGTTCCTTGGGGCACTGGGTGCCAGTTTAGTTGATTCTCCTTTATATAAAGGTCGTGGTTGCAGTAAATGTTCACTAACTGGATATAAAGGTCGAAAAGGGCTATTTGAAATTTTCAGAATTACAGATGAAGTACAGCATCTTATCTTTGATAAAGAGAGTGCGATTGAGCTTCGTGCTAAAGCTAGAGAAAACGGAATGCGTACACTACGTGAAGATGGTGTAAGGAAAGTGCTTGCTGGAGTGACGACTGTTGAAGAAGTAATGCGTGTCACAATGGGTGATGCACAATAATACAATAAAACGAATTTAAATGATTGGAGAATATTATGAGTGTTGAAATGAATGAGTTGTTGCAGTTGTCTATTGACGAAGGTGCATCCGATGTACATATTGCAGTTGGTATAGCACCAACATTACGTATAAATGGCAATCTAAATCCTCTAGATGTGGATATACTGACACCAGAAGATACAGAACGATTAATGAAGAGTATCACATCAACAGAAGATCAACAAAAGCTACGAGAAGAGGGTAGTGTTGACTTTGGTTTTAGTTTTGGTGATGCGGCACGTTTTCGTGTAAGTTGTTTCATGGCAAAAGGTGCTATGGGAGTTGTGCTTCGTCAGATTCCAGCCAATTTGCTGACACTAGAGCAAATTGGTTTACCAACTCAAGTAAAAGAGTTGTTATACAAACCTCGAGGAATGATTCTCGTGACAGGTCCTACGGGTTCCGGTAAGTCCACAACACTTGCGAGTATGATTAATATTATTAACATTGAGAGAGACTGTCACATTATTACAGTTGAAGACCCGATTGAATATTATCATGAACACAAAACTTCAATTATCACACAACGAGAAGTTGGCAGCGATGTTCCAAGTTTTAAAGAGGCCCTTATGCGAGCTTTACGTCAGGACCCTGATGTTATACTTGTTGGTGAAATGCGAGATCTTGAAACTATGGAAGCTGCAATCAGTGCAGCTGAAACTGGTCATCTGGTTTTTGCCACATTGCATACAACTGGTGCTGCAAGCACAGTTGACCGTATTGTTGATGCATTTCCAATGGATCAACAGGAACAGGTAAGAACTCAGCTTGCAACAAGTCTTGTAGCGGTTGTTTCTCAAGTGCTTTTAAAAAGAGTTGATAGAACGGGTCGTGTAGCCGCATTTGAAATTATGATTGCAACAGACTCAATTCGTTCACTTATCAGAGATAACAAAACTTTTAGAATTACCTCAGACATACAAACTGGTGCAAAATATGGAATGATCACTCTCGATGCCCATCTTTTCTCTTTGTATAAAGCTGGCATCATTAGTTATGATGATTTAATTACAAAATCTCAAGATCCGGAAGCTCTAGTTCAAAAACTACGCGAACCCCAAAAATAACCAAGAAGCAATGGAGAAATAATATGGCAAATGATCGAATTAACAATGATGTTGTTCTTCAGCTTATTGAAGAAAATGGTTTGCTTGATGATGAGCAGCTCACCGAATTAATTAATGAAGCAGAAGTCTCTGGAAAATCAATTAGACATCTAGTTCTTGATATGGAGATGCTAACAGAAGAAGATGTTGTTGAATTAATTGCAAACTACATGGGCACAAGAGTCATCAACCTGCCTGCAACAGATATTCCTCAAGATATTATTCATGCAATTCCAGCAAGTATTGCAAGAATGTATAATGTTGTACCTGTAGAAGCAGACACAAACTCACTCCTATTAGCTACAGCAGAACTAATGACACCTGAAACATGCGATGAGCTGATGTTTGCTCTCACAAGAGACATTAGCTTCGTTCTTGCATTTGAGGAAGATGTGAAAAACTGCATCAATCAATTTTACGGTGATGAAAGCGATACTGTTAACGACATGCTTGCTTCTCTTGAGTCTGAAATTGATAACATGGATGAGACTCTGGATCTCAGGGATAAATCAGGAGATGGCAGTGATATAAGTGAAGATGTGGCGAACTCCACACCTGTTATCAGGTTTGTAAACCTCGTGCTGTTTCAAGCTGTTCAGTCAAGATCATCTGACATTCACTTTGAACCATTTGAAAAAGAATTTAGAATTAGATATCGTGTTGACGGTGCACTTTTAGAAATGGCTCCACCTCCATTGCGTTTAGCGGGGCCAGTTATATCTCGTATCAAAGTTATGGCAAGTTTGAACATTGCAGAAAGAAGACTTCCACAGGATGGTCGTATTCAGCTGACAGTTGCGGGCAAGCAGATTGACCTTCGTGTTTCTACACTGCCAACTCAAGGCGGAGAAAGCGTTGTTCTTCGTGTGCTTGACAGAAACGTTGTTGCACTTGACATTGATAACCTTGGCATGCCTGATGATGTACGAGAAGCTTTTGTTGAAGACATTGCAAAGCCAAATGGCATCATAATTGTTACAGGGCCAACCGGTTCGGGTAAGACTACAACTCTTTATTCTGGCCTTGGTGCATTGAATACAATTGAAAGAAAGATATTAACAGCTGAAGAACCTGTTGAATATGACATTGAAGGTCTTATTCAGGTTCCAATTAATGAGCAGGCTGGTAACTCTTTTGCAAAAGTACTTAGAGCATTTCTTCGTCAAGACCCTGACATAATAATGATTGGTGAAATTCGAGACCTTGAAACAGCTCAGATTGCTGTTCAGTCGGCTCTTACAGGGCATTTAGTGTTCAGCACATTGCATACAAACGATGCTCCTGGTGCCGTAACTCGTCTTGTTGATATGGATGTTGAGCCATACCTTGTTTCGTCAACTCTTCAAGCAATTCTTGGACAAAGACTTATCAGAACAATCTGTCAAAGCTGCAAAACATCATATACACCAGATGATGACCAACTTGCAGTTCTTGAAATTAGTCGTAGAGAAATTGAAGGCAGACCCTTCTACTACGGCAAGGGTTGTCCTGTATGTGACGAAAAAGGGTATAAAGGTCGAAAAGGGCTATATGAATATTTAAAAATATCAGAACCAATCAAGCTAATGATCAATGAAAAGCGACCGACTCTTGAGCTAATGGAAAAAGCTGTTGAACTTGGTATGAGAACATTGCGCGAAGATGGTTTACGTAACATTCTTGATGGCTATACAACCGTTGATGAAATAGTTAAGTATACATAAAATATTAACTATTAATTATCAGCACTTAATTATAATTACTCTTTAAATTTAATAATCACTCAGTATTAATGAATGGTTATTTATTGGAGAATATATTTTGAATATAAAAGAAGACGGATTTTGGCTTTTGTTAGTAGTGGCACTATTGGCACTTATTGGCATCTTCAACCATTCAGCATGGACACCTGATGAACCTAGAGTTGTTGCCATATCTCTTGAGATGAGCCGTACAGGCAACCTTATTGTTCCACACTTAGCTGGTGAACCATTTCTTGAAAAACCACCAGGATATTTCATGCTTGGTGCTTTATCAATTAAAATGTTTTCGTGGCTGTTTGGTGTTACAGGGGCTGTAAGATTTGTTAGCTTTCTACTTGCAATTGGTACCCTATTCTTCTCCTATTCCCTGACAAAAATTTTATATAACAGGCGAATAGCAATTTTCGCAACCCTTATTCTTGGCACATTTTTAGGGTTTGTAGATAACACACACAGAGCTATTGTTGACGTTGGACTTGGATTTTTCTCTATTGCAGCCATCTGGGCTTTTGTTCTGGTTTTTTTCAGAGGCAAAAGATGGTATTGCTGTTACGCGGCACTTTTTGCCTCTGCTGCTTTTTTGTGCAAAGGATTTATTGGAATCATTTTCATTGCAATTGCATGGTTTACAATGGTTTGTATGTATATATACGAGAGCAAGAAAGACAAAGGAAACTTAACAAGTCTTATAATGCCCCATTTTGCAGCCTTAGTAATTCTCGTGTCTATCTGCTCTGCATGGATGCTGGCATTATGGCATTTTGGAGGAAAAGATTTGTGGTATGAATGGTTTATGGTGAATCATGTCGGCCGACTTACCGGAAGTGCTGCCGGAAAGGGACATTTCCGTCCAGAGTGGTACTACTATCTTGAGACACTTTCATTCTATTGCCTGCCTTGGACTCCTGCTCTATTGCTAAGCATATACGCACTCATCAAAAGTGTATTAAAAAAGAGATGCATAAGGCAGGATGCCTTCATAGGAATATGGATCGTGCTATCTGTAATCGTGCTATCTATATCATCAACAAAACGCTCTTTATATATCTACCCATTACTACCTGCATTTGCAATATTAATGGGAACATTCTTTAATAACTTTTTGTCAAGCCTTCCTAAATGGTATAGCATCTATAATAAATGCTTCATAACATTGGCATCAATAATCACTGTTGCATCAGTTATACCTTTCTTTGCTTGGAATATTATCGAAAAACAGCTTAAATACACTCCGTTCTATCCACCAAAGATTATATCGATTTCATTCTTGAGCATTATAATGACAATTGCCGCCTTAATATATTATCTTCGAAAAAAGGAGTATAAAAATGTGGTTTTTAATATGTCATTTATAACAGCCCTTGCATTCATTGCAATTTTAACAATAACTCCATACTTTGTGGAAGGCAAAAAAGATATGGAGCTGACATTAAAACCTTTTATAGATAGAATACCCATTGAACAACGCAGTCAAATTGCAGGATGGAATTTTTCGGAGACAATGCTGTCAGGTTTTTATATGTATTTTGACTGGGCGATGCCGCAACTAATCAACACCGACCCTGAAACATTTGCCATGACAATGGACGAAGCCCGCCTAAGAAGTATACTCAACGGCACTGATGATGAGTTCAAATACGTAATCCTTGAACGTACAAAAGAAGAAGATATACCAGCCATTGTCGGAAACAATAATTACAAAATATTAGTAGACAGAAATAAAATCAAGAAGTACAAACGGAACCTGATTCTTATTGAAGGAATAAACCCGTAAAATGAAAAAGTATCCTTTCGAAAAGGCTTTGATGGGAAATGCTACTCACTGGTTAATAAAAAAATAGCACGTAGTTCATTCACTAAATATGTGTCAAAAGATTCAAAAATCATATCAACTAGCTCATATGACGAAACATTTGAAAAATTGTCAAAAATGCTAAATACAAAATCGCAAACCCGTCGATACTTTCACACATATATCCCAAATTTTGATGGTTCAGGGCATAAAAATGGAGTAAATAGCCAGACAACAAAAGAGGTGTTTATTGATCTGGACATAAAAATTGAAAAGCTAGCGATGGAAATAAAAGGTACTAACACAAAACTTATTATTACTTCTGACCATGGAATGATTGATACAGTGGCGGAAGACACGATTTGGATTGAAAACTTTGAAGGTCTTAAAGAGTGTTTGAGCATGCCTTTGGCAGGTGACTCACAGGCGTGTAATTGCTTTGTCAGACCTAAAAAGGTTGAACTGTTCAAGCATATTGTTGAAACACAAATGAGCGACTTATGTTGGTGTTTTGAAGGTGATCAGCTGATTAATGATAACTTTTATGGGCTTGGTGAACCAAACAAGCGGCTTTTTGACAGAGTTGGAGACTATGTGCTGATTATGAAAAATCGCTACGTCTTAAAAAACAAGCTTGCAAACTACGAAACACATATCAAAAACCATATTGGTGCCCACGGCAGCGTCTCTCCTGACGAAATGCTAATTCCTCTCATCGTCGTCGGTTAAAACAGAGAGAAAATAACCCTTAATTTTTCGGTTGGCGTCTTAGAAATGCGTTTCGGTTAATAAAATCAGCTATTGAATTTTCATTTTTTGCCTTTTTAGGTGACAAATTAATGTTTTTTTATAAGAGACTGTTAGCAAGAGTCTTACGGTAAAACTACGCTTTGCGAATTGCACCTTGGAAAGCCATTCAGATTTTTATGCAATAAAAAACGAAAACTGACCTTCAAGAGCAACGCAGTTGCATAAGAATTGTGCCTCTCGGCACTACAGATTTTGCTTTGAAAACAGTAAAATAGTACAAGTGTACATCTTATTCTGTTTGAAAAGTGAAAGGCGTGCTGATATTGGAGGGTGTTGTTTTTGTAAGAATGGCTTTCCAAAATTGAACAGCAGCAAACAAGCCAACCGAAAAATCAAGGGAAATAACGCACCAATGTCATTTTTAGCTTTTGATTATTGTTAATAATATGCTATAGTTTTAGCTAATTAATCCAAAACTAAACAGTGAAGAAAAGTAATATGAAGAAAAATTATGGAATAGCGGGAGAAAATGCTCGTTTTTTAGGTCTACTAAGTGTGTTTTTACCAATATTTGTAGCTATTTTTATAGCTGGATATATTGTGGGCATCGCAACCCCGGCACGCAACTTATCTTCAACAATAATTGGAGTCTTAATGCTTTGCCTTGCATTTGCATTTGCGATTGCAATAACAATATCCAGAAGAAAACTATCACTGTATTATAAAGGTGCAAGGGGTGAAGAAGATGTTGCCTTTGAACTAGCCAAATTATCTGATGATTTCTTTGTCTTCAACGATTTCTCTCCTGCAAAATCCAGCTTGTTTAAACAACAAAAAAACATTGATCATATTGTTGTGGGTCCATCAGGAATCTTTATTATTGAAACAAAAAATTGGTCAGCTGACATTTCACTGGAAGATGGGCAGATTCTGTATGATGGCAAAAAACCAAACACCCCTCCTCTACAGCAGGCAAGAGAATCAACAAAATTAACGAAGCAATGGTTGGAGGAGAGGTTGCCTCAACATGCTGATTTGACATACCATACGGTTGTATGCTTTGCATCTAATCAAATCAAAGATTCAAATATTTATGTTTCAGGTGTTCAGGTATGCAACTTAAATGCTCTAACTGACTGCATATCAAACGCTCTGGTTATTCCTTTAGACGAAAATTTATTAAAAGATGTATCAAATACCTTTGTTGAATATTTTGAAAACAATCAATAAAATTCTATTGAGAAATTATCAGCAAAATAATTAAGAGTTGTCACAACTAATAGTTGTAACAAAAACAAGATGTAAGATAAGATGCAAGAACTAAGTAGAAAAGTTATAATTGAGATTCCCAAAGTTATGGGATTAGACATAAGCATTACTAACGAGGTTATACTTGTCTGGATTGCTGCCGCTGTCACATTTCTAATTTTCTTTATTGGTTCTAGGAGAAAAAACCTTGTACCAAAAGGTTTTCTTTCCAACTTCCTTGAGATTCTCATAGACATGCTTGACAAACAGGTAATAAAAGAAAATATCGGCAAAGAAGGCAAAAAGTGGGCTTGTTTCATAATGACAACATTCTTTTTTATCTTATTCGCCAACCTATTGGGTATGCTACCTTTTCCCAACCATGTTAAAGCTCCAACGTCTAATATAAACTTTACTGCCGCAATGGCTGCGATTATCTTTATAACCACCATATACATAAACATTAGCAACAATGGAGTTGGTGGATTTATTATGAAATTTATCCCGAAAGGTATCCCTGCCTGGATTACAGTGCTTGTCTTCCCTATCGAGGTAATTAGCTGGCTGGCAAAACCATTTTCACTGGCAATCAGACTTTTTGCCAATATGATGGCTGGACATACTCTGATTTTTATTATGCTAGGTCTTGTAATGGCAATCCCGGTATTCCTGAAACCATTACCACTGGCAGGAGCTGTTCTTATGAATTGTTTTGAACTTTTCGTATGCTTTATACAAGCATTTATTTTTGCAATGTTATCATCAATATATATTAAGGATGCTTTGGAAGAAAGGCACTAGAGTTCAATTAAGAATTAAAAATTAAAAATTCCGGAATGCTGCTGGCAGTATTTATAATAGAATAGAACGTCCAACATCGACTGCGTCCTGCATAGCGAAGCGAAGCATGGAACATTCAACGTTCAATTTAGAATAAAGAAAAAGAGAAGCGATTGGCAAGTTTGGATTACCTCGGAGCAGGCTTTAGAAATGGAAGATTGAAAGAAGAGAAAGATCACCGTAAATTAATAAGGTTACCTTGAAAGTTTTGGGAGGCGATTTGGAAACGTCTGTGGTCACCTCGGGGCTTGCCCCCGTGGGGCCATGATTGGCGGCAACGCACCCTAAATAATAACAAAGAGCAACCTGTCCGCCGTAGACCGGAACGGCGAAGGAGGAAGCTCTTTACCTACTCACGGTAGAGTCTTAGATAATAACTAAAAACTATTGTATGGAGTATGGACTAAAAGCAACAAACTATTTAGAACTACTATATAACTGTAAAATTTAAAAGAATGAATTAGAAAGGAATTAAATATGGACCCTCAAGGAATGGCATGGCTGGGTGCAGGGCTGGCAATTGGGTTGGCTGCACTTGGAACAGGTGTTGGTATCGGCATGCTTGCAAGCAAAAGTGTGGAAGCTGCTGCAAGGCAGCCTGAGAGCAGTGGAACAATTCAAAAATTGATGATATTGGGTATTGCATTTATCGAAGCTCTATGTTTGTATGCACTACTTATTGCAATCATGCTTGTCTCAAAAGGCTCAGAAGAAAATAAAATGGACGAGAAAATTCAGCAGACCGAACATGTACTGGCAGTTGAAGAAGGTCTCACAGAATAGGGTGAAAATATGGACGTATTAAAGTTTGACTTTAGTCTATTCTTCTGGACTATCGTAACATTTATTATTTTGCTTATCTTGCTTGCAAAAGTTGCTCTTAAGCCAATCACAAAGTTGATGCAGGATCGTGAAAACATGATTGCTGAATCAATCAAAAAGGCTGAAAAGATTGAAGTTGAAGCATCACATGCACTTGCCGAAACAAAAAAACATATTGATCACGCCAAAAAAGAAGCTGGCAATATTATCAATGAAGGACATAAAGTCGTTGCTGATATGAAAAAAGAAGCTCGTGAATCATCAAAGCATGAGGCCAGTGAGATTATTGATCAGGCAAAGATGGAAGTGCAAAGAGAAACTTCAAAAAGCCTTGAAGAGCTCAAAACAACCGTAGCAAACCTTTCTATCAGAGTTGCCCGCCAAGTTATTCAAGAAAACTTTGATGAAAAGCAAAACGAAAAGCTCGCTGACGAATTTATTGATCGTATGACAAAAAATAAGGAATCAAAAAGATAAAGCCACATTTTTACCTTTTTGACTTAGCACAAAAAAATGAAAAGCAATAACAAAAAAATTGAGAATTATGCAGATGCACTGCTTAATATTATCCAAACAACTTCAAATGAGGTTCTGTTCAGAAATGATTTAAACAGCTTTTGCTCTCTTATTGCAACCAATAGTGATTTAAAAAGTTTTATGTCTTCAAACTCAATATATGATCAGGGAAAAGTCAACGCACTACAGGAACTTTTATCTTCCAAGATATCCGAGCCCCTATTGCATTTCATTCTCATTATGGCATCTCAGGGAGATATTATGCTTATTCAAGACATACAGCAGATATTTCTTCGCAAACTCTCTCAATCACAAAACATAAGATTTGGCGAGATACATACACCATATATGATATCTGAAGATAGAGTAAAAAAACTGGAAGAAATTATGTCTGCCTATCTTGACATAGAGGTTTCATTAGAACTTAATATTGACAAAACCATTTCAGGTGGGCTAAAAATCGTTATAGATGATATTATTTTTGATGATACAATTGAAAAACGTTTATCACAAATGCGTAAGCAAATCACGCTGTAAGATAAGATTAAGGTAAAGGTAAAGATAAAGAAGAGCGTCTCTTCCCGCCTTACGCAACTAGCGAAACTAGCTCGGTGACGCAGTCACCACATAATTCCCATCCGTCCCATATTTCCCATTCTTCACAATCAGTCGGCTCTAACGACTCTGTCGCCTGGGAACGCCGAGGTTGAAGGAAAAACTCGGCTCTCAACCTGCTGGCGTTGCCAGCACCCCGGCTGTAATCAAAACTATTCCCAACTTTTTATTATGTAAAGTCGTCTCTTCGGTAACAAAAAAATCATTGCCTTCATACTCAAGTTTAAAACCTTTTCCATCACACTTGAAATATCCCTTGGCTCGATAAACCTTTTTTTCAAAATTTAAGATCTTATCCTTCAATTCGTCTACAGAAGATATATCCTTTTGATCAATCAAATACCTGTCAAAGTTAGGATCTTTGCACTTTGCAAATTCACCATGCAATAAACTATGGTTTTGTATGTTTTTAATATCCAATTGACTATTTTCAAAGTGACCATACTTTGTTTTAATCACAATCGAAGAGTCATTTATCTCTTTAATTTTACCATATGCTTCAGACACCAATTCTTCAGAATGTATATCTGTTTTATTGATAAAAACAATATCAGCTGCCTCAACTTGAGTTATAATGTTGGGAAGCGTATGAATCAGTTTAAGAAAGGAATTCGAATCGATGATTGAAATAATCAACTGTAATTCAAAAAAAGTGTCAAGTTTTGTTTCTCGAAGCATATCAGCAATTACTTTTGGATTAGCCATGCCACTGGCCTCAATCATTATTCTTTTAATATTCTTGAACTTTGGTTTTTCTCTTACAGTCTCAAGCATCGATATAAAATCAGAGACTAGACACTTGCAAAAAATGCTTCCACCAGAAATTGCCAAAATATTATCTTCTGTCTCAACAAGAATCTGACCATCAACATCAAGCGATGAAAACTCATTAATAATGTATAAGATATTATCATCTTGATGTTGATTAATATAGTTTTTCAAGAATGTTGTTTTGCCGGCTCCAAGGAAGCCGCTAACTAATATTATTGGTGTTTTAGACATTGTATTTCCCTTTTTTGCTGGTTACGCCAGCAGGTTAATAAGATTAAGTTTAAGAGGACTAAGGACTCTCGACTTAGGACTTAACCCCACAAGACTGAATTTGCAATCGTAGCCTCTTCGCTCCCCATATTCGTTCATCGTTTTTCGTTCATCGTGGAACGCAGCCTAACCCCACACATCAACCGATAGTCCGCCAAAGCTCCTCCCCGGCTAGCTATTGCTAGTCCCGCAAAGCGGGAGGAGGTGACGATCCCGCTACTACTTTGCTTTTTTTTAAAAAGCAAAGTGGCGGCGGGAGAGACGGAGGGGTATTCATTCAAAATTGAACGTTGAAAGTTCGATGTTGGACGTTCTCCTCTATAATAATACATGCAGAGCTTTCCCAGCATTATTGATTATATTCAACTGTTATGCGCTCCTAATTGCCGCAACTAGCTTATCGGTATCCGGAATTATTGAGGAGAACGCAACTTTACCATTGATACAAATTGTTGGTATATTTTTGACACCAAGCTTTACCATTGCAGCAATTCCTTCTTTATCAGTAATCTTATGCTCTTTAACAACAATGTCTGAATCAATCTGTTCTACAGCTCTATTCACAGCCTCTAACATATATTGGCAAGGTGGACACGCTTTTGAATCTAATGTGATTATATCAACACGAGTGTCATTAAACTCATCAGGTAAATCAGCAATAGACACATCAATATCTGCTTCCCTAGCAACAATTTTTCTTGCAATCTCACGCTTATACTCATCTAAAATGACTTCAGATACAGCGATAATATTTGCAGGAGGTACTGAGTAAGGGATGTCACAACCAGGAGCAATTATATAGCCTTTATGACCACCAATATCTAAACAATTAATTGCATCAAGCTTAGAATCATCTTCACTACCCAGAAGCAAAACTGTTGTCAGTTTCAGATTGCCTCCAAACGATTTTTTCGATTCCACAGCAAACCCCTTAACCATATCCATAGGAATATTCTCATCAACAGAAATGTTATCACATGACGTCTTGAACATTACATCTAGATTTCTTGTCGCGTCACCACAAACAAACAGCGATGAAAATGCACCTTTAGATCTTACAAAATCAAATAGTCCGTTCAAAGGTTTTGTAATAAACTCCTCAAAATGGTCAGGCGAAATCTGACTTGTCATTGGATCAACAACAGCAATTACATCACAACCAGCATCAATATAAGCTTCGGCAACCTTTACGGCAATGTTCTTGCAATACTCCATGAGTTCAATGATATAATCTGGATTGTCATACATCTCAAGAAAAATATTATTACCAAGAAGATGTAAAGCCAATGTGAAAGGACCACATATCAGACCATATAAAGCAACATCATCTAAATCATTCTTCAAAACTCTAGTTGCTTCTAAAATTGCAGGAAAACGCCCCTTTGTCAAATCAAACTCAGGTAAATCTGCCAGTGTCTTGCCCATCTCCAAAGGATGGTTAACAACCGATGGTGGTGCTTCATCTGCCCACTTAAGTTCACAGCCCAAAACTTCTGCTTCGGTCTGCAAGTCAAAAATAACAGGTATCCCATCTGGACTGTATAATTTTACAGCTTCCTTTATACCTTTTATAATTAACTCTGAACTCTGTAGATAATCGCAAGCTTTTTCATCTATCAGTGCTGCAGCATGTACTCCTGTAAATGGAACCCAGGCCGCTCTTGGTGTCTCTTTGCCTTGCAAAGCATTAAATAGTATATCTTTTCTTTTCATATTATTTACCTTCTTGGTTTGTTTTGCCCAATAATATGAAAATACAGAAAAAATCAATAGTAATAAAAACGACTAAATATAACTATCTTGCTAAAAACAGATATTTTTATGATTTACCACTCATTTATAGTTGTCTGCCCATTAGAATGGCTATTTTTTTTCATCAGCCACCAATCAACGAGGGCGGCATAGCCGCCCTATGCCTTTCGGGGTAAATTTTTTTATCTTTATCCGTGAACATCCGTGTTTATCCGTGGCTAAGAGAAAAAGAACCTGCAACCTAAAAATTGAGATTACCAAAACTTAAGAGAACATTTTGTATAATTTGATTGTCCATGTCGTTAGGAAACCCAAAAATATGAGCACAACACAGATGAATGGTAATATTGGCAACTCCATTGGCGTGCTAATATTTGCTGCATATACAACAACATTCATCGCTGTAAAGAAATATAGCATTACAACGCCTAATAGTATAAGCATGAAATCAATCTTTTTTAAAGATTTATCTCGTTCTTCCCCAGTTAACCACTTCTTGCTATTTGGAATATTAACCCATTTGACTGGCATCTTTCTAATGATCCATGGGAGAAGCAAAAATAGAAAAGCCATTGAGAACGTAAGAATAATCTGAGTGATCATAAATTCATTGGGTGTCTGATATGAATTGGGTAACCCATTTAACTGAAAGTTCACAGCAATCTTTGTTTCAATAGACTGGGCTATAAAAAGAGCATACATTAGATTTACAACAACACTTATATACAAATTTACTTTTACTTTTTCCATTATCTTGATTTCTCCAATATACCTTCGATAATTGCAAATATTACAATTACTACTCCGAAGAAAAAATACAAAACCAACCACAGTGTGCCAAACTCAGCAACCACACTCCATGCAAACTTAAAAGAAAATATAAATGCAATTATTAAACCTGATTTAACACTCCTGACCAAAATACAGATAGACAAGAAAAGTATCAAGCCAACAATATCCAGAACAGGCAATTCAACATAAGATGTTTTCATACAGCTGAAAGCATCACCAACTTTATCTAATATATCATTATACAAGATTAGAACCACTCCATTTTAATTTTTTTCTCAACAGTTCATAGTAGTTATATGATTGCAGCCTAATAATCTTTACTCCATGCAAAGATTTTTTAACAACAACTGAATCATTCTCCAAAAGGGGAACACCTTCCTGTCCATCAACAGAAAGAAGTGATTTCTTAGCCGACTTCTTTACCTTAACCTTAACAGATTTGGATAATGGTATAACCAGAGGGCGAGCACTCAATGTGTGAGGACAGATTTGAGTGATAACAAAGACATCAGCCTCAGGATGAACAATTGGGCCTCCAGCTGACAGCGAGTGTCCAGTACTCCCCGAAGGCATTGAAACAATCAGTCCATCACACAAGTAGTCCATCCCTTTATCATGATCAATACCAAGTGATAGTGTAACAACTCGCGGCGAATCACCTCTACTCACAACAACCTCATTCATAAATTGATACTTTGAAATTACTTTTCCTTTACGTCTGACTTCAATAGTACCAAGAGCAATATCCTGAATGAAATAATCTTCATTTACTAATGCTTCTAATGCTTGAACCAAATCTTTGCCTGCAACTGAAGTTAAAAAGCCTAAACTACCAATATTAATACCTAAAACCGGAACTTCACTGCCGCCAATTGCATAAACCGACCAAAGCATAGTTCCATCTCCACCAAGGGCAAGTAAAGCATCAATCTCATTAAAAAATGCATCCCCATCTAAAAAAGATATATCTGGAATAATTGATTTCACTAAGGAATCATCGCTAAATAGTTCTATATCCAACTTTTTAGCTTCGGTAACTAACAACATCAAAAAAGCTGTTGAATCATCTTTAGTTATATTAATTTTTATACCTAACTTTTTCATAATACTTTCCTTCTAACCTTAATAAAATACCCACCAATACTTCTTTTTGATCTCTTTAATTCTCTGTTCGATGTCTTCTGAAGATTGATCATTCAAATTCTGCACTTTTTGCAATATATTCACGACCTTTTTCCAATCTTCACATCGCTCTAGTATATCAGCAACACCAATACCAGCAAGAGTCACCCATTCTTTCACACTGTCATCATATACTTTACCACTCTCGATATCTTTTTGATATCGCAAAACAACATTTTCATAATATTGTTCAAGAGCTGCATCAACATTATTCTGCTTTTCATAAGTTTTGCCAATCTTATATGCAGCCTGAAATGCCAACTCTGGAGCCGCATCATCATCATTTGCAACTGACTCATAGCACTGAATACTTGTCTCATAACGTTCTGGATCATCAACAGCAATAATCAAATTGCAATCACCTTTTCTACCCATTGCAGCATATTTAAGCTCTGACTCCGGAAATTTATTTATTATCTCATCAAACAAAACAATTGCTTCTGAATATTTTGCCAATTCTGTTAAAGCATCTGCTTGAGTGAAATATGCATAAGGAACAACATATGAATCAGGATACTGTTTGATGAGATTGCCAAGAATCTCAATTGCTTCTGAATACTTCTGCAATCTTACAGCACAACGCCCGGCCTGCAGAAGTGCTGTCGGAGCAAAACTTGCTGCAGGATTATCATTAGCACACTCAATGAATATTGTCTTAGCTTTTTGAAACTCCTCAATATTAAAATAAAGCTTAGCCATCCAAAACTTTAGCTTTGCCGCGTACTCAGATTTTGGATGTTTTTTAAGAAATGCAGCACTTCTCTGCAAACTAATATCATCATTGCCAAGCCAATAATTCACAATACATATCATATACAGTGCTTTTTCTTTGTATGGAGAATTGGGAAACATTGTCACAACGGTTTCAAAGTCAACCAAAGCTGATGAAAACTCAAAGAGCCTATAATAAAGTTCTCCTCGCCCAATATAAGCTGTGGCCAGCAACTCATCCGACAATCCAGATGCAATTGCGTCAGTATATACATCAATAGATGCCTGCAAATCACCAGCTTTAATATACAACTGAGGTAGCTGCAGCCAAATCTTTTCAACAATTGGTTGGTAGTCGCAATTCTCTTTTAGTTTTAAAAGCAACTCAATTGCCTCTGCATATTTCCCTTGCCTATTCAATGTTTCTGCAACTTGATATGAGGCTTGCGGCACAAGTTCTGAATCAGGAAACTGTTGAATTAAATTGCTATAAATTCCTTGAGCAATTAAAAATTGATTGTTATAGAACCTCTCATCAGCCTCTTTATATGTATAAAAAGCTTTATCAATGTCGCTATCAGACAGATTTGCAGCTTTCTTGTATGCTATAGCTGCTTCTGAATATCTGTCTAATTTGTCAAGTGTCTGAGCCATTCCTGCATAAACTTTTGCATAATATATCTCATCATCAAAACTCTCCAAAAACTTTTGATATTCCAAAAGTGCTTCATCATAAAGACCTTGATTAAAAAGTATCAAAGCAAGATTTAACTGACTGGCTGCAGCAAATACAGACTGTGGATATTCCCGAATGACTTTACGAACCTGATCAATTGTGCCTGCTTTGATGTTATTTCTTAAATTCAGATTGGCAACCTTAAACTTACCTTGAGCCTTACTTTCCGGATCATCAACAAGCTCAATACCCAAAGTATATGCAAGAATTGCATTAGTTTGCATATTCGGTATATCAGCGTATATATCACCAAGTGAGTAAGCTGCAGCCGATCTAACCCCCGATAAATAATCATTTGAATCAATAATTTCCTGTAAAGTCCCTGCTGCCAAAGCTGTTTTTCCCTGCTTCTCTAAAACATCTGCCAACAACAAAAGTCCTTCTTGATAGTCGGCAAGATTCTCATCCCCCTTCAGTAGTTGCAGAATCTTTTCTGCTTTCTCGTATTGCTTGACTGTATACAGCAATTTGCCATAATTCAAAATAATCATCTTGTTTTCATTTGTGTTTATCAAAGGCATGATATCATCATAGACACTTATCGCATTAGTAATTTGAGATAACTCAACATAATCCCATGCTAAAACTTCCTGAAGACGCAAATCATTTTTATATCCAGGAACACTTTTTATATATACAATAGAGTCATCATACTTACCTTGCTTATACAAAGTTGATGCCTCAATAAAGTTTGCAAATGAATTTGTCTTTAAAACATCAACATTATCTGCAAGAAGTTTTTCTATCTCGGAATAGAGTCCCCTCTTGTAGAGAAGTTGCAACTTGAAAGACAATGCATTAACTTTGCTTTCAGAATCAAGATCATCAATTACAAAAATATGCTGCAAGTTGGTCTCAGCAAGCTCATAAAACTCATCATTAATTGCCATGCGTGCATTAGCAAGATAATTTGAGACAGAAGTTTCCTGCCCAAAAAGTGAAGCCATAGCGAACATAGAATATATACAAAATACTTTATACCTTAAATTTTTCATCATAATATTTTCTTTAAAAACTGTCCTGTAAATGATTTTTTACATTTTGCAACCTCCTCCGGAGTACCTGTTGCAATAATTTTTCCACCCTTCTCGCCACCTTCCGGTCCCAAGTCGATAATATAGTCACTTGTTTTGATTACGTCAAGATTATGTTCAATAACAATGATAGTATTTCCGGAATCTCGCAATTTTAACAATATTTTCAGCAATTTACTTACATCAGCAAAGTGCAAACCTGTTGTCGGTTCATCTAAAAGATATAGAGTCTTGCCCGTTGCACGCTTGCTGAGTTCACTTGCAAGCTTAATTCTTTGTGCCTCGCCTCCCGACAATGTGGTCGATGACTGCCCAAGTTTAAGATATCCCAATCCCACATCCATAAGAGTCTGCAGTTTATTTTTAATGCCGGGTATATTTTCAAAAAACTCAAGAGCCTCCTCAATGGTCATGTCTAAGACATCGGCAATATTCTTGTTGCGATATTGAATTTCCAAAGTTTCCTTGTTATATCGCGAACTATTACACTTTTCACATGGAACGTAAACATCAGGAAGAAAGTGCATCTCCAATTTCAAATATCCATCGCCTTTGCAAGTTTCACAACGTCCACCTTTGACATTAAAACTATAACGCCCCGGTTTATATCCGCGAATTTTTGAAGCAGTTGTCTCTGCAAAAAGATTTCGAATAATTGAAAATGTGCCAGTATACGTAACAGGATTACTTCTTGGAGTTCTACCAATTGGAGATTGGTCAATCAAAATGACCTTATCAATCAAATCAAGACCATCAATGCCATCATGCTTGCCTGGATGCTCCCGGGAACCATGAAAATGCCTGAAAAGTCCACGTTTCAAAATATAATCAACCAATGTACTTTTTCCACTGCCGGAAACACCTGTAACACAAGTAAAAACACCAAGGGGAAACATAACATCAATCCCATGCAAATTGTTCTGTGATGCATTTCTCACAACCAAAGCCTGCTTAAGATCAACTGAAATTCTTCGATCAGAAAAATCAACATCATTTTCACCACGAAGATATTGTGCGGTTATAGACTTCTTAGACTTAAGAAGTTGGTTTATATCACCTTCAAAAACCACCTCGCCACCATGGCTGCCAGCCAATGGTCCCATATCAATGATGTAATCAGCCTCTCTGATCATCTGCTCATCATGCTCAACCACAACAACAGTGTTGCCGATGTTTCGTAGCTCACGCAACATCTGAATCAAACGATCATTATCACGCAGATGCAAACCAATCGTCGGCTCATCAAGAACATACAAAACACCAACCAAACCAGAACCAATCTGCGTTGCAAGACGAATTCGCTGCATCTCTCCGCCCGATAAACTACCACTCTTTCTATCAAGAGTAATATATTCCAAACCAACATCAAGCAAAAATTTCAGACGGTCCTTAATCTCCGAAAGCACCTCGCCGACAATTTTTTCCTGACCAGGTTTCAGCTCCAGCTCTTTAAAAAACTTCACACCATTTTTAACAGACATAAAAGTAATATCAGCAATAGACATGTCGTCCACCGTGCATGCCAAAACCTCTGGACGCAAACGGGCACCATTACACACCGGACAAACCTGGCTCGACATATATCCACGCAATCTGGCACGTGCAGCATCACTATCCGTCTCCTGAAATCTTCTATGCAGACTTGCAACCAGTCCCTCAAATTTCTTTGTGGCAGACCGCGCTCCCCGTCGACGCCAAAAATGAAGAGTAACATCAAAATCAGTTCCATATAGAAGCCAATTCTTCTTCTCCTCAGGAATATCCTCAAAAGGTGCATACCTGTCAATTTCAAAAGCATCACAGGCCGAATTAATAAGTCTCTTATAGTAAAGGATCATCCGTCGCCCCCCCCGGCGCCACGCATGCAACGCACCCGCATCAATAGACAAACTCTTGTCAGGAACCACCAATTCCTCATCAAAAATCATCAACTCCCCTAATCCTGAACAATGAGGACAAGCCCCATAAGGACTGTTAAACGAAAAGGTTCGCGAAGTCAACTCCTTAAAACTCAGCTTACACTTTGAACACGCATACTTCTCCGAAAAATATATATCTTCCCATTTGCCTTCAACATCAATCAGACCAATCATCTGCCCCTCGCCAAACTTCAGCGCAAGTTCAATAGAATCAGTAATTCGCGAACGAATCTTGTTGTTTATAACCAACCGGTCAATAACAATATCAATATTATGCTTCTTAGTCTTTGCCAGCTCCGGCACCTCATCCACACTGCAGATTTCACCATCAACCCTTACACGAGTAAACCCCTGACGTTTGACACCATTAAAAACCTCATCATGATTTCCCTTACGTCCATCAACAACAGGAGCAAGCAACATAACCTTTGTCTTCTCATCAAGATTCATCAAAACTTCAACAATCTCTTCAGCATTCTGACTGGATATTTTATCGCCACATTTAGGACAGTGAGGTTGACCAATAGCAGAAAATAACAAACGCAAATAATCATGAATCTCAGTTGATGTTGCAACAATAGAACGGGGATTACTTCCGGAATTCCTCTGAGAAATTGAAATTGCTGGTGATAGCCCAATGATATTATCCACATTAGGCTTCTGCATCTGATTCAAAAATTGGCGAGCATACGCAGAAAGGCTCTCAACATACCTTCGTTGACCCTCCGCATACAAAGTGTCGAATGCAAGCGATGACTTCCCGGATCCACTCAAACCAGTAACAACCGTCAACTTACCACGTGGAATTGTCACGCTAACATTCTTAAGATTGTGCTCCCTTGCACCAATAATTTTTATATCATCACCCATATTCATCCGTTCCTTTAGTATATAGTCTGCGAATTATACAAAAACACAACTAAAAGAACAAGCAGAAACACTACTATTACCCATGTTCCCTTGATTTTTCGGTTGGACATCCTTTTTGGCGGGGTCACGGACCCCGACCCTACAGTTGCGGATGCTGCAACCAAAGCTAAATCCTTGATTTGCAAGTATTTTGTAGGGTCGGGGTGCTTCACCCCGCCTTTTTAAATATTATATTCAACTTTATCACCCGTATGGTGACCTAAAATGTGTTTTCTGCTAATTTTATTGGCTCAAACACAACTTTTTATCTCAACCGAAAAGCTGAGGCCATGTTCATTAGGTAGCAGGTTCTTTTTTCTCTTAGCCATCAGTCTTCGCAGTTCCTGGCTTCAGCGGACAGGCGAATTAAGAGAAAAGTTTTAGCCGCAATCAAGAGAAGTTATCCGCAGATTTCGCAGATTAAAAGGATTAAGAAAGATAAGAATTTTCTCGCACTAAGGCACGAGGAGCACAAAGAAGAAAAAATAAGAAAATGTAGCCACAAAAAGGCACAAAAGACACAAAAACTGTCAACAACTGTTGCTGATTTGAGGCATATTGGGAGTCCCGGCATGCGGGATCCTCATTATCATGAAAAGTTGACATGCACAAAACTGAGTTGTAAGTTCTTTATAATAAAACGGTTAAAAAACTCTTAAAAATAATCGACCATAAAAAACAAGAAGTTGAAGGTTTGTAGTACGGAACACCCAATGTCCAAGCATGGAATGCCTTCGGCTGTATTTATTAGATTCAACGCTACTCCTCAGGCTCTTGTTTACGAGTCGCCGGCATGGGTTGTTGAAAATTAATTTGTTAGTTTATGCTTTTGAAATGAGATTGAAAGATTTTATTACTTGATCTTTTTCAAAAAGCTGATCGGTAATATATTTATGTAAAATTGAATTAATTAATGTCTGATATGGAATGCCTTCAGCATTTGCTCGTTCTTTTATTTTTTCCAAATCATAATTAGAAACTCTTAAACTAATTGATCTGTTTTTCTTTGCTTTAGCAATTATTTTAGAAACTTTTTCTTTTTTCTTCCCTGATATAGGTATAAGAAGTTCTATTTCATCTTCTATTAATTCTTCATCTTTTGACAAGTTATCTGTTTTCATTCTGGTCTCCGTATTTTGTATGAAATTTTCTGCTTGGGAATGCTGTTTTTAGAATAATTTGATTCTTTTCATTTACCAGAAACGGTACTACCCAAGTATAGTTATCGATATTCATAATGAAATACTGTTGATTTCCTCTGGTTGGATTTTCAAGAATCTCGATATAATCATCATTTAAAATCTGATTGCTTATCTCTTCAAATGAGACCTTACGATTTAATATCAACCAATCATTTTTATTTTTATCCCAAACAATATTCATATTTTCTTGCATTATATACAATGTATATACAATGTCAATGTTTTTTTCTTTTGAGACCTCGATAATAATAGGTCATCACAACTCGGTGCTTGCAGTGCCGATTCCTTTTAAGCGACTTGCTTTTGCGTTTTCCTCGCCTACGCAGCAACTTGTTCTGCGAACGTAAAAGAAAGTCAAGATAGCCTTTCGGCGGGTGTTCAGCTTTGCGGATCTGCAAGCGGCCCCAGCAAATAGCAAAACAGAACGCCTTGGTTTTAGTAAATAAACTTTGCACTGCTAATGGCTGGGCAACCTCGGCGGCTACCGCCGAAAAGGCGATTTTACAATAATCATCGGTGCTGTCAAGCATCGATTTCTTGCGTGTCGAGCATAGCCCAACTATTAGCAAAACCAAAGAACTTTTATTTTGCCTGAACACATGTTGCATGCTAGTAGCTAGGCGACGCTTGGATGAAAACTTTTTCTAAAAGTTTTCCGCTAACTTTTAGATGAGGTGCGAGTTTACGAGTCGCCTGTTCGAGTTTTGTTAATGGGTAGATTTTGGTTAAACAGTCTTGTACGTTGCTCTAACAAACAGCGTTCCGCCATGTTTTGGGAACAATTCAAAAACCTTTTTCCCGGCAAAGAACATGGGTTTCGACATCGAGTTCTTTTGATAACAAGTATCGAGTGAATCTACTGTAAACCCATGTCGTTCAAGCAAAGTTACAATATTCTGAGTGTTGAAAGTCATAACATGCTCATTCCCCTCTGTAAATCGATTGAATAAGAAGCGTATGTGACTCAGCAAACCAAATGAATGAGGAGTAGTAATAATTATAACAGTATCCTTGTTACAAAACTTCTTTATGCCCTCCATCATTAAGCCAGGGTTTGAAATATGTTCTATTATGTCTCCAGCAACGATAACATCAAATGTATCGTTAATGTCGGTTTGCTCTAATTTCTCAACGTTGCCGAACAAAACGTTATCAAAAATATCATTCTCTTGATAAAATTTAATTGCATCAGAGCTGTAGTCAATTCCCGTTGTGTCCGCAATTTCTGATAGTTGGAAATGGAGGGATTCCTTCGCTAACTTAACTCTCTCTGAGGTCTCCAAATCAGCAAATCCGACGCAGCCAAGATGAAGAACTTTCTTATTTTTTGCTGTGTCGATGATTTGTTTTTCTTTATTGATATATTCCATTTTTTCTCTCGAACGTTAGAGTCACACTTTCCTAGACGCGACAGCGGCTTGGAATAGTGTGCACTCATTTGTTCGGTTCTCTCATCGTCTTTTTAATTGTCAATGCGAATTCCGTTTCATCCTTGAAGTCAGGTTGGTAGTCTCCAACACCCCATCCTGTCCCCTCGAGTTTCGTAAAAAGGTCTTTGACGAATAGTACCATGTCTCCCTCGGTATGCCCCTTCACCTGAAAACCGTCTCCCGGCACGTCCTTAACCAGATATGTGCTGCAAGTGCTGACACAAAGGTTTGCCAATTTGTCGAAAATCTTGAGTATTAAGCCTCTAAAAAGCCGATTAAAACAAGACTCAGACCACATAATATGGAGGTGCAGCTATCAGGCTGGTGCTTTCATGCTCTACATTAATAAAAATTAGAACAAGAGGCGTTAACCAATCCCTCTATAGGCGTTATGTCGCAGCCCGCGGCTTGACATGAACCAAGAATTAGACCCGACCACTTCGCTCGTTCCTCGCTACGAGTCTGGACTCATCCTTACCTTGTTGGGCAGTCTTTCTCATTCGACATCTTGCGTGAGCGGAATGTGTACATTGAATGTTCGGTTTCCGTCTTTTGCTGCACAGAAGAGGACGGCAGGTACGCCGTTCTTCAACCATAGCTGGGGGCGCTCGAGTCGTTCAATCTTCTCGAGACCGCGCTCTTGCCAATTTACTTGTGGTGTCGTGACGAGGGGGTATTTAGACAATGCCCATCTGAATCCGTCATCAGATTCGAAAAGTGCCAGCGAGTTCTTTGCTCCGGTGAATGCGCCATGCATGTCTTTCACGATAGCCCAGAACTTACCATCCTGGGTCCAGATGTATGGATCTTCAGCGGGAAACGAATCTCCTTCAGAGGTGAAAATTGGTTTTGGATGTTTCCTGAAAGGACCGGCTGGCGAGTCAGAGGTGGCGACCATGTGCACAACTGGACCGCCAAGCGGGAGTGGCAACTTCTTACCTGTGCACTTGTACACCATTAGATAGGTCCCGTCCTGGTGACGGCAGAGCGAAGGATTGCTTGTCATAAGGGCATCCTGGTCCTCATCGCTTTCGCCGACATCAATCAAAGGCTGATCAAACCGCTTCCATGGACCGTTCGGGTGATCCGCAACAGCAACCCCGATACGTTGGTTGTTACGATGGATCATGTTAAGTCTCTTGGTGTTCTTCCCATCCCCGGTGTTACCCATGTAGTAGAGGTAATACTTGCCGCCAAACGCATGAACGGTGGGATTATGTGTGCACAATCCATCCCAATATCGAGCGCCTCGGACTGGCAGGGCCACATCCACATGCTGATATGGGCCAGTTGACTCATCTGAGACCGCATGCGCTATTTCAGAATGGGAGACCCAAGCCTGGAATCCTGTGGAGTGCGGCCAGCGACTGTAATACAGGTGATATCGCCCTTCCGGGTCGGAGACCATGCTGCCACCCCAAGTGTAAAACTCTGCAGACAGGAACTTGGCCTGCGGAGGAACGGGAGAGATAATCGTTTTGAAATCCATATGTCTTCCTATGTCCAACAAGTATTATACGAACGTTCGTAAAATAATGTCTTTCAATATTTGGTTAATAATCTCAAAGAGCATTTTTTTTATTATGCTAGCTATGCTAGTCCCGGTTTGCGGGATTTGAAAATTGCTTAAAAATAGTAAACTCAAGTAATTAAACAGTCATAATTAAGCACCGTGTCGTGCATAGCTCAAAAGAGCGAAACATGATTTATAATTCCAAAGCATAGAAGCATAATTCCTGCTCACAGAGCTCTAGCTCTGCTAGTCCCGCAAAGCGGGATATCACTTCCCACGTAACACTTATTACTGCCGGCAAGCCGGCATGGCACAGCTTCGCCCTGTTAATTATGCACTTTATTTAAGTGTAAGTCATTGAAACATTATTGTTTTTTGCAATAATATGAGGTAATTATATTATAAATCTTGTAAAAATGCAATAGTTTTTCCGTTTTTTATTAAAAAGAAGTTGACACGAATCACAATATGGGACGCTGGCTACGCCAGCAGTGATACGTGGGAAGTAGGAGGTGGTAAGTCGCTCACTTCTCTTATACTTTGAATTTTCGCTATTATAAACATCAATCAGCTCTAGCCCAATTTGACCATCTTTATAAAACTCTATTTCACAAGCACTGTCACCAACAGCCGATGGCTCAATT
>JAQICX010000159.1 GCA_027858345.1 Kiritimatiellia bacterium
TTTATCTCCACGGGTTTACACCCGTGGCTACATGCTATCGCTTCCCGCATACGGGACTAGCAGAGCTAGCCATCTGTAATCAGAATTGCTAACATGCATTGTTCCATAAACTTTTGGCACTATTGCTTATTTCATAGAAAAAGCAATAGAACAAAAGTTTCAATGGCGATGCATCTTTTAGAGCAAAGCGACTTTCGTGTTTTTTCGTGCCTTTCGTGGTAAAAAAATCTTCGCTTAATTAGTGCTAATTAGCGAAATTAGCTGACTGAAATTCTTTTGGTTGTGGCTCGGCCGCTCTAAGATCTTTTATTGTTCAACAGCAATCTTGACAACGATTTTATGGATTGGGCTTTCAGAAATTAATGGCATGTGTGCATCTTCAGGGAAGAAGATTGCAAAGTGTCCCTTCTCAACAGGAACCCATAAATCAGGCTCATCATCCAGAAATTTAATGTCAGATTCTTTGTTGTATTCATTGTTTGATTCTTTACACGAAGATATTGACTTCCAACCCATAGTGTCGGTTCCGTCCAAAATCACTTGAATATCAATATATTTTTCATGTATTTCAAGAAGAGCATTTTCCTTCATACGCCCTGGCTCCTTTGCTACCACAGCATAAACGCGATCACCGTCTATTTCATGTCTACCCAGCGACAGTTTACTTAGATCATTGCCTGACAAAAAATCAATTGCTTTCACAAATCCCTTATTCAGAGCCTGATAGCTGTGGACATTCTTAATAATATCTATAATCATATGTCTTCCTTAATTAGTATTGAGTTAATAATTCAAAAAGCTTATTCGTACTTTTTGAGTGTTTGGTTTGTTGTCAAAATCAAGCCAATTTTACATATAATCATTAGTGTTGTCAAGGAGCTGTTTTTTTCTTTCGATTCACAGAATCGACTCTATTTCGCAGACCGGAACTAGCAAAGCTAGCTCCAATCAATGTTTATTTGCAAGCAATGTAGCGTTCGATCTATGATCGAAATCATATTGATATGTTTTTTTGGTAGGAAACAACATTTTATGCACTCTTATATTCCTTAAGCAAGCCTTATTTGTCTTCAACAAGAGCATTCCATGTCTTCATTGCGTAAAAGATAGGCTGATGATTATCGGCACTTAACCCAAAATCATTGAGAAGTTCTTTTATGTGTTTTTTCCATTTTCTGTTGGTTTTTTGCCCATTCTGTTGAAGTTCTTTTAGTATGCGTTTGGTATTTTTTCTCTTCTCTTTACGCAGGGCTAAGACACTACGTAATTCTGCAAATTTATTATCCAGCACAGCTTTGTCCTGTAGATATAGTGCTTTGTGATCTTCCAGTACAAAGACTGGTCTTTGATCCAAAACAACACCATTTACATCTAAAAACTTCAGAGTTCCTAGATCTCCAAAGTTGAATTTGATTTTAGGGAGATCTGGCGGCACCAGCGGCACTGGATCTCGAACATTTTCAATACGCCAGGCAGAGCTATTTTCAAAAAGTTTGGTGAATTGTCGGTTGCCGACCCGTGGGGCTCCATAGGTGTACAGACCTGTAGCTTGAGGGATTCTCGCAAAGCATAAAGAGGCCAAGGCTCCTCCTAAACTGTGTCCTGTAATCCAAAGAGGACGGTCCGGAGCCTCAGCCAGTAGTAAATTCAGAAAGATTTGAAGACCGTCAGCCCCATCCCAGACCTCATCTAGTCCATTTAGAAAGCCCTTGTGAACCATCCCGCCGCCTTCAAATGGGACCGGAAAAGCATTGAGATTGGTTGCTGTTTCATGAAGAGCCGATAGACTTTTCATTTCTGTACCTCGAAAAGCGACAATGACTACATTGTTGTTCCAGCTGACCATGCATTCAGTTCCGGTTGCTCCAAAAAAACGAAAACCGTCAAAACCTGCTAGTTGATATGCCATTCTGGCAAAACCGGGATGGCAATAGGCAAGAAATGAACATTCAGCAAACCACCACGAGTTCACGGGAGAATATTTTAGATTATTCGGTTCTATGGGATGGTTTTTGAAATCCTCAAAATAGATATAATCCATATCTGGAGGAATAAGATCTCGTTCTTTTGGATTAGGTAGAATTTTCATTTTTTTGTTTTTCTATTGTGCCTGCATAACAGCCCTAAAGAAGGTACTTTGCACGTCATTTGTGATAGGTATCATGAATGTGGTATTTAATCCCTGTGCTATGAAGTCGGAGGAATAAGACCATGTTGGTGCGTTCAAAGATTTTGTCTTTTGAATTGTAATGTTTTGTCCTGGTATGAGATTGTCTACCAGTAGTACGGCGTTGCTTTGGGAACAAGAGATTCCTGTGAACCCTGGGTAGGAACTTGTTCTTCCTGTATAGATTGACTGTTCTGGGTTGTTTTCATATGCATAGCCATGCAGGTAAATAATGCCGCTGTCGATTGTAAGCAGTAGCCAACCACATAGATATGTATCGCCCTTTCTAAGTGCAACACCCACGCATTGGTTAGTTACGTTTGCCCACAAACCCGAATACTTCATTTCCTCCATTGATTCCGCATGTCCGCTGAAAAGCGGAACGGCCACATCTCTGTGTGTTAGCCAGAGATTGCTGTTAATATTTGGGGATTCGAGATGATAGCCAAGCGGGAGCGGTGCTCCGTTGATACCGTTTGTGGATACATGAATCAATGAACCTGGCCGTTGCTCCAGCAGGGCCATTTTTGACACTATGGTATTGCGGTTGATAAATCTGAAATCATTTGTCTCGTCAGAGTCTATATCTAAGAATACATCTTCACCAAAGCAGACGATGTTGGTACTCGTGTAGACTATGTCGGCTCGCAAAAATGAAGCTACGACTAAGGCAGATAGCGTAAGTAGTAAGGTCGTTTTTCGGATACTGTTAATTATCATTATCCCTTTCATCAGTTTATTGTTGTAGCAACATTTTACTTATATAGACACGCCAGCCTCATTTGATTTATGCAGGAAAGCTTTGCTTAGCATAACTGGAAATAGAAGTTCGAAAGAAACGTCCAAACTCATCCATTTCATATATAATATCTGTCGACCACTCTTGTCCATCATGTAAATAGTTTACATCTAGCAAGAGCTTGGTCTTATCAAGTGAATATCTGAAACTGTTAACTGTGCTTGTGTCACTGGTTAACTTTACCTGTTTTTTTATAGAATTATAATCAGGAAGTATTATGTCTGGTGATGATGAAGGCATATTATTGGCAATCTTCCAAAGTGGCATTGCAAGCATACCAGCTGCAATTATGATACATAATGAAAGTAATTTATTGTTGTTCATTTATATTTTTCTTTGTTGTTATTTTATGCAGCTGAATTTGTTGGGCATCAGGAAAGTTGCTTGGTATTCTCCATGTAACTTTGTTTCCGCTGAGCCATTCTATAGATCTGATGAGTAGTGTCTGGAAGGCAACGCACCGCATAGAAGGCGGGTTGATGTCATCTTGCCAGACATGTCCAAACGTTGAGTTATAAACTCTTCCTTTGCCATAATTCACCACCCATTCGACAGGAAACTGCAACCCAGTCATTGGCTCACGGGCATAAGAAAGAACCGTAAGGTTCTCAGCTGGACCTCTTGCGTAGCTATAAACTTCCAAATCAGCAACTTTCCATTGTTTTGGTAAACCATCATGAATAGGGTGTGTATCTAAACGTGTTAGCACCGCATCAAATCGTTCGCCATGGCTCGTATTACCGCCTTGCCCCGGAGGAACCCGTTGGATTGTGCCATCCTGAGCTATAGTGATGGTCCATCCAAAATCTTTATCACGCCAGCCAAGGCCAATCATTCGGTTATACTCTTTCCAATTAGGGAAGGCATTATTTCCTGAATGCAGAATGTATAGTCCTCCGCCGCAGGCAATGAATGTCTCGAGATTATGTTGAACCTCATTGGGCCATGTAGGTCGATTCCCGTAGCTGTTGCAGTTTTGAATAATCACATCGTATTTCTCAAAAGGAGGGCGCCAACTATCCCATCCTGGAGATTCCTGAGTTGATGGAGCACTGGATACGTCCACTGAGAATAAGCCGCTAGCTTCAAGAATATTCTTTGTCAGCAAGGTTGTCTGCAACCAGTTGTGATTACTGAAACCGTCAACTATCAGAACCCGAATTTTTCCAGGCTTGTCGTACTTATTGGTCGCTGTTTGTGGTGTTTGCATTCTGTTCCTAATAGATTTTTGTCATGATTATTTTTGTTGTCTGAATAATTTAAATATGTATCTTACAGCTATGGAGATTAGTGCTATGCCCATGAGGTAAAATAGTAAGTTGCTTATTACCACAATTGTTGGAACAGGTCCATCAAATGGAACAATAGAATCTGTCTGTATTGGTCTTGTCATGGAGAATAAAATTGCAATTTCTCCAAGACAATCACTTCTGATAGCTTTATATCCCATGACAGCAGGAAGAAGCATGCCGAAAGGTGTAGGCCATGACGCAGTTACAGCTTCCATGGTCAAAGGTGCGGCACGGTCAATTCTTCCTACACCTTTTGATGCGCCGATACCGAATACTGATGCCATTGAGCCGAACCCGTAAATAACAGGACCGGAGTCAACATCCATAAACTCACTAAACTCATTTGCTGGTTTTTCTGTGAAGCCAACAACCCAAGGAGTATGTTTCCAGAAATATTTATCATGAGCGGTAAACCAATCCTGAGCAATTTCAGTATTCAGCTCAGCAGCAAAAGTAATAATAGAGGAATTTCCACATCCTCTTGGATCTTGCTTAATTTTGCCGCTGTAGGCATGTAATTCATATGCAGGTAGACCATCAACATTAAGAGGACCATTTAGGGATGTCATCAATTTATCAACAAGCTCATTATGATTTGTCTGGTCTAGCTTGGCTACACGTTGAATTGCAGCAACGGACCATAAGACATCACTTGGATAGCATTCATTAGGATAGTCATTCAACATGCAGTTTTCAGTAGCCATCAACTCTGCTGTCAGCGATTGACTCTGCTCTGATATAAGGTCATGGTATTGTCTATCTCCTGTTATTGATTCATAAGAAGATAATCCCATCATCAAAAGCATTCTATAAAATATATTTTCTGTGTGCAAATAATCATCTCCCCATTTGGTTTTAACCCATGTTGCGGTGATAGGGGATGCTATGATCTCCGCAGCTTTTTCTATTGCTTCTTGTAGCTTTTTCTCAGATACATCAATTTTGTCCTGATTGTATAAAGTTTCTGCTGTTACAAGAAAAAAAGCCGATCCAAACATCGGCCATTCTGTTGCCGGTATATCATCGTGATAAAGATCTTTTGCAAAATTTGAATTAATATATCTATTCGCCCATGATAGATACCTTTTTGAAGATTTCATGAACCATTTGGGAACCAGAGAGCTTTCACCTGTTGTTCTAAGTTGTGAATCCATCACCACTCTTGTTATTGTTATCCCGGGATATAAGAAAAATACCAACGAGAAAATGATAAGAAATATGTAAATTGTTAATTTAAAGTACTTTTTCATAATTTTGCATCCTAATACCATTTGTTAATTTGTTGATGTTTATCGGCTGTAAATCAGAAAATATAGCTTGTTTTGTGTTTCGTCCCTGTAAATACAACCATTTCTATCTTTCAGTATATATGTTTTCCCGTGTTCAGAAATATTGGTTTCTTTGAAATACTGTTGCAGACGAGAGAGGGCATACTCATCTCCAGTTTCAATTGAAAAACTATCAATAAAGTTTGACATGTCTTTGCTTTCTCCATACAACTCACCAACAAATACCATACCGTCATTAAAAGAATCCATAGTTCTAAGAGAAACCAGCATAATAGAATCTGGAAGTTTGACGCCAAAAGCTCGCTCAATGCTCTTTGATGGTAAGTTTGACGTCACTGCGAGTATAATCAAGGTGATTGAGCATACGATGAGGAGCATCCAGCCTATTTTTTTATTTGAAAAACGTGCAATCAGACAAAAAATAAAAGAATAGGCAAAACTTGCGCCAGCAATAAATGGTATTGCTAGAAAAAAATGTCCTGCACTTTTAAATGGAAATATACATCTGGTAGTGTAGTCGATGCAAGCCGTGCTAAGCCAAGTAGCAATAAATAATAAGGTTATTCCCGTTAGGATTATTGCAACATTTAAGGTTTTTGAATTTTTACTCATGAATTATCCTTCGTAAACTAACCAATTGTTTTCTTGTTTTGTGTATTTCATTTTTTTATCCTAACGTTTTGTCTTAATGATTGGTGATTTCAACATTTGGTTAATAATATCAAAGAGCATCTCTTGCTCTTCAGTATTGAGATTGGTTAAAAACAGTAAATTCAAGTCATTCGTAATTTAACTATTCGCACCGTGTCGTGCATAGCTCGTAGAGCGACGCATGATTCATCATTCAGCACTCATAATTCCAAAGCTTCTAGCTTTGGCACAGCTTCGCCATGTCGGTTATGCAGTTTTAAAATATTGATATGTTAATGTTTGTTAACAATTTGAAATTATATAGGTTTTTAATCTTAAAATCAATTTTTTTTGGTTAATTTCTTAGATTCAGTTAAAATCTTGTTTTACATTGCCGGATAGTTGCAGATAATACAACTAAATGGCGATGTAAAAATGAGATAATTTCTTATCTCGGGGCGTTGCCCCTTGTGGTTGTAAGAAATAATACGCAATATTTGACTTTTGAAGAGGGGCTATGGTTCGTTTAATCATTACCAATCTTCATGTTTTTTTAGGCTTGATCATATGGTTCTGATTTTTCTGCAACGAAGTATTTATGCTTTTTAGAAAGGTTTACTACTTTTCGATTAGAAACTGCCTGCATGTCCTTTAGTTTTTGGAATAGTTTTTTTATATCATAATTGCACTCTTTTGCAATAGCCAAAGTTCTTCGATTATCTCATCTTTCATAATTTAGTCCTCCCATTAGCTCTTCTGGTGTACAAATCTTAATATTGTCGAGAATTATAATCTCTTATAATTAAAGCTTCATTTTACACTCTAATTCTAAAAAATCAACAAAAATTAGAATTAGAATGTGGTTTTGGTCTCTAAACACCTATTTTTTAAGTATTTATGTTGTTGAACTTTGTCCATGATTTGTAATTCTGGGCTTGACTTTTTTGTTAAAAGTCTATATATTATCTTTAAATTAGTTAAAACAATAATAAAGGATAATATATGGACGATTCTCTTAACATATATACACCGTCGGAATTAAAGCTTTCGATAGCTGGAAAAGCAAAAGAGTTAAGATTACAGAAAAAATTAAAAAGGGCTACTCTGGCAGATATGTCCGGTGTATCTGCGTCCAGCATCAAAAGGTTTGAGACGACAGGTAATGTTTCTTTTGCTAGTCTTTTGCAGATAGCTAATGCGCTAGGGGTGCTTGATGAGTTTACCTCTTTGTTCAGAGTAGCTCGACCAAGAACTTTGTCTGAGCTTGAAAAACTTGAAAATGAAGCAAAACCCTTGCGAGGTAGAATATGATAAAACTTAATGTTTTGCTGAAATATAATCCATGTGAGCTCATTAGGGTAGGAACTTTAGTTGAAACGGATAGAAAAGAAATTCTATTTGAGTATGATAGCAAATATCTTGCTAGTGGATATAATATTTCTCCATTTAAACTGAATTTCAGTAACGGTTTACAAGCAAACAAGAATATTTATCCTAGAGAAGGTTTTGGGGTGTTTAATGATTCTCTTCCTGATGGATGGGGTTTATTGTTGATGGATAGGTTTTTCAGAAAAACGAATCGTAATATCCGAGATATAACAATTTTGGATAGGCTTGCGTATATTGGAAACAGAGGTATGGGAGCATTGGTGTATGAACCAGCCGAACATATAAGTTCCTTAGATAATGACTTGCTTAACTTATATGAATTATCTGATAACTCCATGAAAATTTTACAAGGAAAATCTTGCGAGATTCTGCCTGTTATGGCTGTAGCCGGAGGGTCTCCTGGAGGGGCTAGACCTAAGATTTTAGCAGGTTTTGATGGAAAAACATTAATTTCAGGAGAATCGGAACTGCCTAATGATTTTGAACATTGGATTATTAAATTCAGATCTGAGCATGATTTTAAAGATGCTGGTAAAATTGAATATATTTATGCTCAGATGGCAAAAAATGCCGGTGTGAATATTTCAGAATTTCATCTGTTTGAAGATGTTCAAGGAAATTCATATTTTGGAACAAAAAGATTTGATAGAATTGGTTGTACCAATAGGCGTATTCATTTTCATACACTTAGTAATCTTATTCATTCTGATTTCAGAATTCCTTCTTTGGATTATGAAATCCTATTAAAGGTTTGTTCCAAATTAACTGGAAATTATTCTGATGTAAAGATGTGTTTCAGACTAATGATTTTTAATATCATGGTTCATAATCGTGATGATCATGGAAAAAACTTTTCATTTTTAATGGATGACAAAGGTCGATGGTCTTTTGCACCGGCTTATGATCTGATGTTTGCATATGGTCCGGGAGGTGAACACTCTCTTACAGTTGCAGGGGAAGGTCGAAATCCTACAATGAAAGATGTCCTGAAGCTTGCTGAATTGGCCGATATTGCTTCGGAAGATGTCTTTTCAATGGTTGATGATGTGCAGGCATCTTTAGATAATTGGGTGAGTTTGGCTTCAGATTTGAATGTTCGAAAATCGGATGTAGAGGAAATTAGAACGTCCTTTGTTAGCTTAAAATAAAAGGTTCTTCATAAATTATATGACTTTTCGCTGCTTTCCATGCGTCGCTCTGTGAGCTATGCAGGACACAGTAGACAGTTGTTAATGGTTAGTCAGTTAGACCGTTAGATGGTTAGACAGGGCACGGCCGTGGGTATGATATAAGTGCGCAAGTTCGTAAGTTCGGAAATGCGTAACAGTTTGCACCTGCGTGCTGGTTTTGCTAGTCCCGCAAAGCGGGAAGGATCGTCGCATTACCATTATGCTGCTAAGCATGGGGAAGTGTCCTATAAAAGTGTTGCCTATCCAATGAAGAACCTGTTATTCTTTGTTTAGACAACATTTTTTATACTTTTTCCCGCTTCCGCAAGGACAGGGATCGTTCCTGCCAATCTTAGGGGCAGTGTTAACAAATGTTTCTCCTGGTTCATAATAGTCATCATAATATGGCTCATCATCATATGGCAATTCGAATGAACTGGTTTCATCTTCATTATAGCCAGCCCACGTAGATGTGATTTCCTCATATCGTTCTGCAATGGATAAAAAGTCTTTCTTTTTATTGTATTTGTCTGTCCAAAGAAAAGCCTTCTTCACTTCTTTAATATCGCCACAAATTGTTTTTGACACGAAGTCTCTTGCAAATAACTGCTCAATTTCTGGTAATAGTTCTTTTCCTTTAAAGTCGAGAATATTACAAATGATGAAGGCAATCAAATCACTGTCTATGACATTGTCTTCAATGCTGCTGTTAAGAAAAAAGTTGATAACATCTCGAAACCACGAAATGACTTCATTTCTTCTTGCAGGCTGATTATAAACCACCTGTTCGAAAACATCGGTGATCATAGTTTTTGCATACGTAGTAATTCCAGAGGTGCAAAGGTACTTTTTGCATTTGTCAGGATACTGATTTACAATTTTATATACAGGCTCCCAGAGTCCAGAAGTAATGAAATCACCAAAATAGAGTTCGATATAATCTTCTGACTGACTTAGTACTTTAATTATGGTGTCAACACTTTCTTCTGCTTCAAGTTCTCCAAGTAAGAAAACAGCATGTACAGCAAAGTTTATTGTCTCTTCATCCCAACCTTCTTTGTCTGTTAGTCGTGAAAAGTATTTATATCTGTTTATACTGTCTTCCAGCACTTGTTCAAGGTCGTTGATTAATGATTTCCGTGGCAATTGCAATAGAGTTTGAAGCTTTTCTTTTTCAATATACAGACCATTGGCATATAGCCATGCTATTTCACTGTGTTTAAATGTTGGTTGTTCTGTTATTTCAGTCATTACCTGAACGTTTGTTTCTACAGTAATTCTGTTTTTTTGCTCTTGTTTAAAACGTTCATGCCCAGCTTTCAGGCGAGCCATAAGGATCTGTTTAGAAGCGAACTTTGTATCATCGAATTCAGGAGCGATTTCCTCCATTATATTGTAACGAATTTCAGCCTGCTCAATATCACCTATAGCGGTAAAGTACAATATTGCACATTTATAGAATGACAATACCTCGATTATGTGAAAAGTTTCTCGTTGTGGATATAGAGCTTTCAGTTCCATTGTATCGCCGAGTATCTCGGGCATTTTATCATATTCCTCTTTTAAGTAATATTCATTTGCCAGGTTGAGCTTTCCAAATAGATAGTTTGGATGCTCGTTAACTATCCTGCGATTTATCTCCAGTGCTTTATTCAGATCATTCCGTTGCTCGTACAAAACAGATAGATAATTTTTCAACTGAGGACTATCGGGATATTTTTCTATTGCCTTGACTAGCTTTGGAATAGATGATCTCTTACCCTTCATTGCCATTTTATGGAAATTTTCAATCTGTCTCGATAATTCCGGTGCAAGCGCATTTGGATTTTCTGGAAAATCAGGATCGAAAGCTATTTTATAGCCTGTAACAGTTATATTTTTATTCATTGATTTTGTGTTTCCTTCTTTTTCTTTTAACAAATGTATTGGTTGCTAATAAAATTTCATGAAAGATTATACCGATTACCGGTATATATTTAAAGCTGAAAACTCGCAATCCTTGATTTTTTTTGAACGTAGTTATAACAACGAGGATCCCACTCTGCATGACACAGTAGACAGGTTAGATAGTTCCATGCGTCGCTTCGCTATGCATGACACGGTAGACCGTTAGATGGTTAGACATGGCACGGCCGTGGGGATGATATAAGTGCGCAAGTTCGGAAATGCGTAAGTTGTGGAATAGCTCCGCAGGTATGAGATTATAGGGGAGAACATCGAACGTTCAACATCCAATGATGAATGGGCTCACTTTGTTCGCCGGGAAAAGCTATTGCACTTGCAACGAAGATCGTTGCGTTACCTTGGGGTAGCGTAACCTTCTAGGTTGCAGGCGTTTTATACTTGCACATTGAATTCAAGAGCAAGTCCTTCCTAAAACTTGGGGATCCAGCCGTTTTGAACGCAGTCTCTGTATGACCATGCCGGCATGGTTTCTGTTTTGTAGCTCCAGAAGTACCATCCTTGATATTTTTCAAACGTCAGCAGTTGAGTTGCGGCATATGCTCTATACATCATGTCACAAACATTTTTTGTGGCACTGTTTTGCTTGTGTTGTGACTTGCCCTGTTTCCAATATCGTTCTGAGTTTGAATAGCCAAGACTCCATTCACCGATTACTGTTGGAATTTTCATCTCATCAACAATCTGATCAGCTTCTTCTTTCCAGCCTGTTACTGTGAATTCTAGGTGGCTATAAATATCCCGTTCTTTGTCAATATCCATAAAACACTGGTATCTGTGAAGATCAAGCATCATGTTCTCAAACTTGTCAGTAGGGAATACTCCAACAAATTCAGGATGACATCTGAAACCATCATGAAAAGCCACCGTAACATCTTCAGCTTTACAATGTTTTCTGATTCTGCTATAAGCTTCTTTTGTGAACTCAACAAGCAATTCAGTTGGTGTATCACGTTCTGGCTCGTTGAGAATCTCGATTGCAAACAACTCTTTGTACCCCGCATAACGTTTGGCTAACTCTTCAATCACATGCAGAGAATAATCAATATACTCCTGTTTAGTTCTCCATTCGCAAACATCGGCAATACCACCATTATCATATCCGTTTTGGCATCCTGGTGCTGCATGCAAATCAACAGTAATTGTCAGGTTATACTTTGCAGCCCACTCAAATGCCAAATCTAGATATTTCAGTCCTCCTCTTACATATGGAAATTTGATGCCGTCATAAGCATCGTTATACGGATACTCTTCATCTAATATCCAGTGTCCAACCGGAATTCTTACGCTGTCCAGTCCAGCCTCTGCAATCCACTGGAAATCATCTTCTGTAATAAAAGTTGCCCAATGGTTATGAAGAAGGTCAGTTGCCTTCTCTCTCAATTCAACACAAAGTGTTGTTTCATCTTTTGCCTTTAATCCTTTGAATAGAGATGGCGTCATCCACTTCTCAAGCACCAACCATCCACCTAAGTTTACACCCTTAAATTGTCTCATTCTTTTCCTTTTCCACTGTTTAAAAAAAGATCAGACAGATCGGACGGATCTGTCTGATTAAGCTGATTGTTTTACATTTTCTTGCTGTCACGCAGGTGACTGACTATTTCTTCTGCCAGACTCTGATGTAGTCGACGTATGTTTTGTCAGGCAGGTTTGTTGCTTTAGCAGCATTTCCAGACCATCCACCTTCTTCATCGGATATCATTAGGAATAGGGGAACATCGCATACACCTCCGGCGTCTGTTCGCCAGGTTTCTTTGCCATCGACAAAGAAAATATATCCATCTTCAGACCAGTCAACTGCATATGTATGGAAGCCTTCGTTAATACCTGGTATTGCTGGATGAGTTCCCGCGGCTTGATGGTCAGAACCGTATCCATCCCAATGCAGAGCGTGGCTGATTTCATCTTTATTACGCCATGGAGCTTCAACAATGTCAACTTCTGTGCCGTCATTGCCGTCGTTACCAATGTTATTAACTGAATGAGTGAATAGCCAGATTCCTGGCCAGTGACCTTCCTGCTTAGGATTCTGCATCCTTGCTTCAACGTAACCATATGTGAATTTGAATGTTTTTGGTGTATCAACGCAACCCATTACATATCTGCCGTTTTCATCTTTGTCAAATATCATTTCAAGATTGCCATCTTTAACCTGAACTGTTTCCTTTGTCCAGAGTCCACCACGACGTTTTTCTTTGTCATGTACATTCCATACATCTGTATTAATTTTATCTCCATCAAAATTGTCTTCAAATACTAGTTTTGCTTTAGAAATATCTAATGGCTTACGAGTTTTGATTTTTTGCTCAGCAGCTTTAACTCGTTTGACTGTAATATTATCTACATAGCCTTTTATGCCCTTTTGTGTGCCAAGTGTAAAACAATAGTTTGAATAATCTCTTGGTGTGAATTTGAAGAAGAAGAATGTTGATTTTCCATTTCTAGCACCTAGATTTTTCCAACCAATCTCACCTTGTTTTCCACCTGCTTTTGCCTGTGCAACACCAAACCACTGAGAGTTGCTTTCTCTCTTGTCAACGGTTTTTGCGTAACCATAAACATAATATGTGTAACCATTGGGGAACATGTTCCACTCTGGGCCAACTCTAAGAATGTTTGCCCATTCACCTTTTGAGAATGTATCAACATAAAGACTTTGCTCGCCTTTGATTGCTCCATCTTTCTTGAGTTCACAGCCAAATGCCTGCCAAACTTTTGGTTCTTCTTTTTCAAAGTCAATCACAGCAACTGTTTCGGCATCTTCAGGAACCTGTTTTAAATATTTTTCTTCTTCGCTAGGTGCAATATATGGTTTCCCCTGTGAAATTGTTACATCATCAATAACAACAATAGTGTCTTTGTTCACACCAATCATCAGCATATAGTCATTTAGTTCGCCAATTTTACCTGTATATGTCTGAGTTTTCACAGTGCCGATGTCTTCTGTAAGATTTGTTACGTTTACCCAACTGCTGTCAAATTTGCCCCAACCTTCATTTTTTGAACGGAATAGTGAGTATAGCTTTGAATCTTCATCAGCTTTAATTACTCTGTATTTATATGTAACATCATATTCATAGCCGCCGGCAAGTAGACCAGGTGTTGTTGTTAAAAATTCAAACCATGCTTTGCCCTTATCTGTTGGATCTGCATAAATTGATGATTCCCCAGATATTACAAGTGCTTTATCTTTTGTGACTTCGCCACCACTTAATCCGTAAAATTCTTCTTTTGATTCAAAACCAAGTGATGGATTTTTCTGTGGTTTAGCAGTTCTAGGTGCTTGTCCCCAAGGTGTTATGGAGATAACTTCAAGTGCCATGCCCTCTTTAACATTATTCATGAAAACCATGAAGTTTACAAGTTCTTTGGTATTAACATTAAACCCTTTGTTTCCCCATGATTTTCCAAAGGTAACTTTCTTTGTCATTGTATCTCCAACTGGAACTGCAAGTTTTTCAGTGTTGCAGTTGTTTCTGCCATCTGCACCCTTATTGTCAACTCTCAATCCTAATGAAAGCTTGCTTGAACCGCTGTTTTTGACGGTAAACTCAATGCCTGCATAAGGAGATAAATCTGCAAATCTTTTTTCCGGATGAAAATCAACCGATGGCCATTGCCCCGAGTTTGGTATTGCCGAAGCACCGATATTACCATTATCAAGCGTTTTAACATCAAGTCTGTTGGGTACTGCATTAAGGATAATCACACCCTCATCAGTTTTCATATCAAGAGTATTTCGCTTGATAGGGGTGACTGCGTCGTGATTAGCTTCACCAAATGGTTTGATATCTATAACTTCCATGACAGAGCCTATTGGTGCATGATCAAAAAAGATTGCAGCACCTGTAATCTGTTTTGGGTTAATTGGCTTTCCTGCGTTGCCATGGGATGTTCCAAAAACAACTTTCAGATCTTTTGTTTCGTCAGGGGCAATAGTTATTATTGTACTATTATTTTCAACATAGCCTTTCTCTCCAGGATTATCTACACGAATACCAGCACGAAATTTTGTCTCACCAATGTTTTTGATGGTGTAGGATATTCCAGCATACTTTGAAAGATCCCAGTATGTGTTTTCAGGTAGCATTCCCACACCTGGCCACTGTGTCTTTTCAGCTGTTACTTCCAGCTTTAGCGTGTCTGCATCAACAAGAGAAACTCCTGGTTTTGGTTCGGTGATTTTTATGTTTTCACCAAAATCTTTTGCATATGGTTGATTTGCTGCCATTGCTGATATGCAACAGGCTGCCAAGATTGTCATTGTCATTTTCTTTATCATTTTTTTCCTTTTGTTTTGTAGCTTTTGTCAAAAGTTTGCAGGCTGAGCCTGCACCCATGTTGTTAAGACCTATTTTGTTTTTCTCCGAGCCGGGGCGACTCGGCTACAGGGTGAAACTATCATTTAACCATAAATCTGCAATTTTCACACTGTAGTCGAGGTCATAAGGCTTCACTCGTTGAGCTACGCCACACATGACAGACCTCGGACAATGTTTGTGCCCTCTTCAGCATTCGCTCTTAGAGACTACGACTCAATAAGCCGGAGGTCAGCTAAAATTATGAATCTTGCATCTAACCCTTGTTCTTCATTTAAGCCCTGTAGCCGAGTCGCCCCGG
>JAQICX010000168.1 GCA_027858345.1 Kiritimatiellia bacterium
GTTAGCTCGCAGAGCATTTTTCAACATTTTTGTCATTTTTTGTCTTTATGTCATTTTCTTCGACTCGCGCACTCGCAACTTTTCATTAAACATCTTACTCTTTATTAAGCGATTAACTGTGTGCTGAATTTATATATGAGCTTCCGCCTTCGCATTTCCTGCCTACAGCGCGACAGGCCGCTCATATTAAATCCAGCATACATTTCTTATTTCCGTACTACAACCCTACGTTTTCTTGTTTTTTTTGGTCGTTTATTTTTTCAATATTTCTAACAATATATTTATCAACAACTTATAAATCAATTTTAGACTTGTCAACTTTTTGTTACAAGAACATCGAATCCACGCTTTGCGGGACTAGCAAAGCTAGCACATTCAACGTCCAATATCGAATTAAATACACTGCTCACAGCAGGTACAAGCTTTGCTTGTTTATTAAACCCAGAGCGATGCCCTGGGCTATTTATTCTGGGCTTTCACCCCTGTGCTCCGTCGGTCAGCGCCCGACGCTACAGGTGTTGTATTTGCAAACCGCATTAGTCCGCCAAAGCTCCTCCCGCTTTTAGGGGAGGTGTCCGAGGAACGAGGACGGAGGGGGTCTTCATTTAATATTGGATGTTGAACGTTCGATGTTGGACGTTCTTAATCTTTTTTGCGGTGTGGGTGATAAATCCCAAAAATAATTTATTATGACAACGAGGACGTTGTCGCTCCCTGTATACAAACAAACCTTGTCTTGGAAAAACGGGAGCGACAATGTCCTCATTGTCATAGATACATCAACCAAAAAACCAAGGTTTTTAGTCAAAGCCAATATTTTCTCTTTGTAATACTCTTTCCATATGTTATAATTTGCGAAATTAATTTAAAACACGAAACTTGGATGTAAAAGATGATAGAAAAATTGTCGATTGTAATACCTGTCTATAATGAAGCCCTTACGGTAACAAAATTATTGGACGAAGTTCGAAATGTCGTTTTGACAAACAACATCTCAAAAGAGATGATTATTGTTAATGATTGCTCTACAGACGGAACATCAGATGTTATCAAAAAATACATTGAAGATAATAAAGACATTGAAATAAAGTTTTTTGAACACGAAGTGAATCAAGGCAAAGGTGCAGCACTGCACACAGGTATTGCAAATGCAACAGGCGACTATCTCATCATTCAAGATGCTGACTTGGAATACGACCCTGAAGAGTACAACCTGCTCCTAAAACCAGTACTAAAAGGCTTTGCTGATGTTGTTTATGGTTCAAGATTCATGGGTGGAACTCCACATAGAATTCTATTCTTCTGGCACTCAATTGGCAACAAACTCCTGACGACAATGTCTAACATGATGACAAACCTGAATCTCAGTGATATGGAAACATGTTATAAACTTTTCAAAACAGATATTGTTCAAAAGCTTGATCTCAAAGAAAAACGATTTGGTTTTGAACCGGAAGTTACTGCAAAAATTTCTAAAATACCAGACATTCGCATATACGAAGTAGGTATCTCATATTATGGCAGAACTTATGCTGAAGGTAAGAAAATCAATTGGAAAGATGGTTGCCGTGCAATCTACTGCATACTAAAGTATCGCTTCTCCAAATAATCAGCAGTTTAGTATCAGTAGCAGTAAAACTCCCAAAAGTATAAAACGGAGGCTTAACAAATTGTGCCGAGGTCAGCAGACCTCAGAGATAATCAAAAGCATGCAATTAACACGGAAGTTTACTTATGGCGGACAAGCCGCAACCAAAAGAGTTTTATCCACAGATTACGCAGATTAACACAGATTAAAAGAATTAAGAAAAAGAAGATTTTTAGCCACAAAAAGGCACGAAAAAACACGAAAATCGCTTTGCTCTAAGATATGCATCGCCATTGAAACTTTTGTTCTATTACTTTTCATAGAAAAAGCAATAGTGCCAAAAGTTTATGGAACAATGCATGTTAGCAACTTGGGTTTCACTTTAGAATTATTGGAGGGAGCGATAATGTCCTCATTATCATGAAAAGTTGACAGGCATAAAACTGATTTGTAAGTTGTTGACAAATATATTGTTAGAAATATTAAAAACAAGAATCGATCAAAAAAAACAAACCACGAAGTGAGGCTTTAGCATGTCTAAAGCAATGGAGCGTAGCGAAATGGCAACTTGAAGGGTTGTAGTACAAAATGTAGCGTTGCTTCTACTGTGTCGCGCCGTAATGCAATGAAGGCGGATGAAGCAATATAAAAATACTTACAGATAATAAAAATGGCTCTTCGTAAATTATTGTGGATAACTTATCTTTATTCGACCCAGCTATTAGCTTCGCTAGTAGCTGGGTCGAACAAAAGAAAACAGATGATCCACAAAATATTACGAAGAGCCTTAAAAACAGGAAAAAACTATGAATTTATCAGAAAAAGAAGTACAAAAATTTCTAGAGTGTGCAGTTTTAGCAGCTCAAACAGCTGGCGATTATGCAGTTGCTAACTTAGACAAACGCAACGACTATCACAAAATGTATGACAACGATGTCAAACTGCTACTGGACATCAAATGTCAGGAGATTGCCACCGATGTTATTCTCAAAGCTTATCCTGAACACTCAATTCTTGGTGAAGAAGATGATGCTATCACTCAAGACAATGGAAACGACTCAGATTTCGAATGGATTATTGACCCAATCGACGGAACAGTAAATTTCTCTCATGGACGAGATCGCTGGTGTTGTTCAGTAGCCCTGTCATACAAAGGCAGAAGTATTGCAGGTGCAGTATATGCTGCCGAACAGGGTAAACTATATACTGCTTCAATTTATGCACCAGCACTATGCAACGGCAAAGAAATATCTGTCTCAAAGGTAGATTCAATGCAAGAAGCTATTGTATTTACAGGTGCAGACAAGAACTCTGGATATGAAGAATTGACATTCTTCACAAGAATTGCAAAAAAGATTCAACGTCCAAGAATTTCTGGTTCAGCCGCACTAGACGTTTGCGATCTGGCAGCTGGATGTGTGGATGGATATTTTGAAGCAACAATTTATATATGGGATGTGGCTGCGGCGGGATTGATTCTTGAACGTGCAGGCGGTATGGGAAGAATAATTGGCAGAGGAACACATCCTAAACAGATTCGATACCTTGCATCAAATGGTTTAATACAAGATCAACTTAGAAAACTATTTCCTGAATTTGAAGGAGTGAATGATGAAATATAATGTTTTAATTCAGCCATCCGGCAAAACAGTGGAAGTGGAAGAAGGCTGCCTACTTAGTGAAGCTGCACTTCAAGCTGGCATTGCAATTGTTTTGGTTTGTGGAGGTAATGGAACATGTGGAAAATGTCGAGTCAGAATTCTCTCAGGAGAATGTATAACCGGCAAAGATGGCCAAAAAAAAGTTGTTAAAAAAGGTGAATATGCCCTAGCCTGCCAATCATACGTTTCATCCAACCTAACTTTCTTTGTTGAACATGTTGAAAAGAACGCCGACAACATAATTCTAACATCTGCTGAAATCAGTAAAGGACAAATAAACCCATATACAAAAAAACGTTTTTTTAAGTTACCTCCTGCCAGCAGAGAAAACACTGTTGATGACTACAGCAAACTTAAACTTGCTCTCAAAGTAAATAAAATTAGTTTTCCCGTGCTAAAACAGCTGCCTGATTTTCTAAGAAATAACGATTGGCAAGGCACCGCAATCATTGTTGAAAACAAAGTTGTCGGCATTGAGCAAGGAGACACAACCGCTTCTCAATATGGTATTGCCATAGATATTGGTTCAACAACCATAGTTGCCGTTCTGTACGATTTGACAAATGGCAAACAACTCAATACTGTTTCAGATATAAACGCACAAGTCAAATTCGGCGATGATGTAATCAGTAGAATCTCCCATGTACGGGATTGCGAAAATGGCTTATCCGATTTACAGCATTGCGTTGTCTCCCAAGTCGACACTTTAGTTGATCAACTAGTGCAGGAGGCTGCGTGCATAATCGACTACGCAAACATATATGATATGTCCATTGCAGGCAATGCAACAATGCAGCAGATTTTTCTTGGTATTAATGTCAGTCCTCTGGGCGAACTACCTTTTGTACAAGCTTTTTCAGATGGTATACGCATCAAAGGTTCAGAAGTTGGACTCACTAAACTCGAGAACTGTAATATATTTGTTTTTCCACAAATTGCATCATTCCTTGGTGGTGACACCTCGGCAGGAATCCTTGCAGAAGATCTTAACAAAAAAAACGAACAGTCAATCTTTGTTGATATAGGAACAAATGGTGAAATTGTCTTTTCTGAAAAAGATACACTAATTGCAACATCCACAGCTGCAGGTCCTGCATTTGAAGGCGCATCAATCAAAGATGGCATGCGTGCAACACATGGGGCAATCGATAAAATCTCTCATGATGGAACCGACATCAAAACGCATATCATTGGTGACTCAAAACATCCAATTGGACTATGCGGAACTGCAGTAATTGATTGCATTGCAATTCTTCTGGATATTGGCATTATTGACGAGACCGGACTGTTGCTTGATACATCTGAACTATCTAACGAACTGCCTTCGTCAATCACAAGTCGAATAAGAAAAGATAAAAACGGACAAAATATTTTTGTCGTTGCACACAACTCAACAGGAGGAACAATTGCCTTGCATCAAAGTGATGTCAGAGAAATACAACTGGGGGCTGGAGCAATCCGTAGTGGAATCAATATTTTGCTGAAAAGCTTAGGTAAAGAGATATCTGACTTGGATAAAATTTACCTTGCTGGTGGATTTGGAAACTATATGAATGTTGCCTCTGCACAACGCATAGGACTCCTACCCAAAACCGATATCAACAAAGTAGAATATGTGGGAAACAGTTCTCTTAAAGGTGCATCAAAAGCCCTTTTGAACTCAAAACTATGCCCTGAAATAGATCAACTTGCCGCAGAAGTGCAACACATTGACCTGTCAATGAACCTCGACTTCCAAATGGAATTTGCCTCCGCAATGATCTTCCCAAGCTAAAACATATTCAAACGTTTTTTGACTCAGTGACTCTGTGACCCTGTGACCGAGACAAACAATAGTTGAACGATTGCGGATCCATAGCAAAACAATTGTTAGACCATCGCTCCTAATGCAAAGCATGTTCCGCTATTGTTCCACAATTGCTTGTCACCGCTTATCTACTCTTCTCGCTGGTTTTACCCAACTCTTCATCATAATATGAGTGAAGCGAATTCCATAATTTTTAATTGAAGATATCTTAACTCGGCGAACAACGTGAGCCTCCGTGGCTCAGCCACTGTTTTTCTATTGTTTCTCTACTCTTCTCGCTGACGCAGTCGGCATCTCAACCTTAATCTTAATTCTGCTGGCTACGCCAGCTTTTTATCGCTTGAATTGCTTTTTTTCATAACCAAGAATGAAAGACCAAACAACGCCACCCCTAGCCCAATCATGGCAAGGCTAATCACCTGTGCTGTGTTGATGCTCGTAACTTGCTGTCTAGGATCCCCACGAAAAAATTCCATTGCAAACCTAAGCAAACCATAAAACATCAGATAACAGGATGCTGTCACACCACTAAACTTCTGCTTTCTCAGTATGAAAACCAAACAAAAAAAGATTACAATACTGCCAAATGACTCATAAAACTGAACAGGATGCATAGACAATGAACATTTTGAATGATTCAAAATCAAGTGTTCATTTACCTGTTCAATCCAGGGAGAAGAATTTACCGGATATTCAACACCAATTGCCGAATCTGTAACTTTGCCGTAACAACAGCCGTTCATAAAACATCCAATTCGCCCAAATGCCTGACCAATGGGAAGTGATGTTGCCGCAATATCTGCAATGGGAAGAGCAGGCTGTTTCTTTAGACGAACATAGATAAATGAACTTATAATTCCACCAATCAGTCCTCCATAATATATAAGTCCTCCCTTATGAACAAAAAACATTGAAAGTGGATGTGCAGAAAATTCTGTCGCCCAGTTTGCAATTACATATGCAGTTCTTGCCCCTACTATGCCGCCGACAAGTATCCAGATTAGCATATCTGAAACTATTTGCTGGTCTATTTTGCAGTACTTTGCCTGATATTTAAGATTTAAAAATGCAACGAGAAACCCAATTGCCATCATCACACCGAACCACCTAATTGAAAAGTTACCTATCTCTAAAAATATTGGATGCACAAAAAATTCTCCCAAAGTTTGTATAAATTTATTACATTAAGTTGTTTTACCCTATAACATTAGAAATAAATATTTGACTATAAAGCACTTATTTGTTATAAGTAAAAATTGATTTTTATAAGTCATAGAAATATGGCTGGTTTTAATTTTTAAATATTATATAGTTAATCAGATTTTCTTTCAAGTAATTAATATAAGGGATTTAGTAAATATGCAAAGCAATGACGAACTATTAGCGCATATAGATTCAGTTGACTCCATGATATGTGATGGATGCGGAGTGGAATTTGATGTCGAAGACTTTGAACCTTTTAGTATGTTAGAATGTCCACAGTGCGGCAAAGAAGATATTGTACCCGGGAAACTAGATAATTTTTTACTTATAAAAACCTTGGGTTCTGGAGGCATGGGCGTTGTTTACAAAGGACATGACGTCGGTCTTGATAGAGATGTAGCTGTAAAAATCATGTCTAAAAAACTAGGCGCAAACAAAGAATTTATTGAAGATTTTAAATGCGAAGCCCGTTCTGCCGCAAAATTAAACCATCCAAATATTGCTCAGATTTATGCTGTTGGCGAAAACAATGGTTTGAATTATATTGTGATGGAATATGTTCCCGGTAACAGACTTGACCAAATGATTGAGCCAGACAAACCGCTTGATCAAGCCGTTGTGCTTAAGATTGGTATTGATATTGCAAGTGGACTACAGGATGCAAGCAAGATCCACCTAATCCATTCTGATATAAAACCGGAAAATATACTTCTTGATAAAAACAACAATGCAAAGCTTATTGACTTTGGTATTGCCTCATTTGATGGTGCAAACAAGGTTGAAAACAATGAAGTATGGGGAACTCCTTACTATATATCACCGGAAAAAGTCAAAAATAAAACTCTTGATGTTCGTTCAGACATGTACAGCCTAGGAACAACACTATACCATGCTCTTGCTGGTATTCCTCCTTTTGATGGAGAGACTTCAAATGATGTTGTGGCAGCCAGATTTGAAAATGACCCCAAAGATTTACATGAAATTCGTCCATATATCCACGCCGATGTTGAACGAATCATTCACAAAATGATTATGCTTGCACCTGATGATAGATACCCCACATACAAAGAGCTTATAAAAGAAATGACGGAGACTCTTGAAAAACTTACAGGTGTTAGAGTTGAAATCCCTAAATCAAGCATAAGCGACAAGCCTGCAACATCAAAATCTGGTAGCAAGAAAAAACTGGTTATCAAAAAAGCTGGTGCTCAAACTACAGAACCTGTTGAAGAAGAAAAAAAGGAAGAACAAGCTCCTACATCCACAAGATCAGGCAAAAAAATTGTCATGACAAAAGCTGGAAGCAAAAAACTTCCCGTCACAAAACCAGTCGATACGCCTGCATCCCAAGATATCGACGAAGATGATATACAAGACTTTGATGATGACGCAGAAGAGCCGCCTATTTCAGACTTCATGGCATCAATGATTGATGGCGATAAGAAAAAGAAGAAAAAAAAACCAAAAAGTAAGGCAGCAAAAATTGTTACAATCGTTCTGTTAGCTGTTTTCATTCCAATAATTCTTGGTGGAGGAATATTTGGATTGATAATTTTCAAAGGCATCAAGGATGCCGCTGCTGAAGTCCAAGCACAAATGACATATATTTCAGAAAAAGAGTCTAAGATCAACGGCATGAAAGATAGCATGCAAAAAGTTGTTGGTAGACTTAAGGAAAAAGATGAATTGGCTATGAAAAAAGTCAATGCCGCAATTGAAAATGTATTTGTAATCACAGGCGAAAGACTTACATTACCTCCCCTACCTGTAACCACAGAAGAGCCTGCGCCAGCACCAGCGCTAGTCGCAGCTGATACAAATCAAGTTGTAGCGGTTGACACAAATGCTGTTGTTCCTGCACCTGAACCAGCTGTTATTGATGATGGTTTTGGTGATATGGGTGGAGAGATGGCAACAGAAAAACATGATGCTGTTGAAAAACTTGAAGAACAGTTTGAAGCTGCAAATGCTCTAAAAGCTAAAGTTATAGAAGCTGAAGGATTAGTTAGTTCTGTAGACAAGTTAATTGAAGAAAGCAACAGTGGCACAAACGATATGACAAAAGCTGTCATTGACTCTGCATATTCAAAAGCAATTGAACTTGCAAAGCAAATGGCTACAGTTGAAGCTGCGGCTACAAAAGATTTGGCCAGTGTACAGCGTGCAAGTTTAAGTATCACAAAAATGAGAGAAGATTATATTCTTAACGTTGCCGACAAAAAAGCTGCTGAAGAGCTTGCGGCAAAACAAGCTGCGGAAGAAAAGGCAAGACAAGAAGCTAAGGCCGCAAAACAACGCAAAATTAATAATGAAAAAGAGCAAGTTAGAATGGCTCGGATGCAATATGACCAGTTGATTAAAGAAAATGATTACAAAACTGCTTCCAGAAAAATAAGTAGAGATGTCATTCGTAACCTTACAACTCCAGAAGGCAAAGATTTCCTGAAATATCAGGAAGACAGATTGCAACTACTTGAAGATTATAAAGAGTTCTTAATTAAACAATTTGAAAAAGATCCTCTCAAGCTAGCTTCAATGCCAACTGTAACAGGAGCGTCAACCCTCGGTATTAAACTAAATGACGAAATTGTCCCATGGGCAAAAGTTTCTGCAAAACAGATGCTAGGGTTTGCAGCACACTATCTTGGAACTCCAGCTGTGTGGACAACTCCACAGACAAACAAACTGAAACTAAGAGAATTAGCTAAAATGCGTTTAGCTGTTGCAATTTACTGCTACGAAGTTGGTGGCACCCCCGCTTATCCTCTAGCGAAGCAGTATGCTGACAAAGCAATTGATGACTTATCAAATTACCAAGATGATGTACAAAACATGATGCCGGAAATCCTGGAACTACAAAACAACAATGTTTTCTAATATTAGTGTATAGTTCACAGTATACAGAATTTCTAGCTCGTTTTAAGTCTACATTTTGTGTCTTTTGAGTCGTTTATGTCGTTTTATTCCAACTCAAGCATTTACGCACTCTTGTCGCGCTGTAGTCCAATGGCGAAGGCGGATACGCATTTGCGAACTGTTAATTTCATTTTATCAGTCCAATCTTATCAAACGGAATACCTTTTTGGTTGGCAAGCTCCTCAACACTAAGGCTGTTATCTTCAACTTTTGAAAATCCTTTAACATCACCATAAGGGTTGATTTTGCTGTTTGAAACATTATTGGTTACAATGAGCTGATTAAAAACTTCTCTTTTCACGCTTGTTGAAACAGTCTCTTTTGAGCAATTGATAAAAGTATTATTTGTAATAACATTATGTAATGGCAGAGCAGGCGAATCATCCACTATCTTAGCAAGACTTGGATATGCATCGCACCATGGAGATTCCTTATAATTCATCTCCTCAATCTTTCTGAGTAACTGCCAACTGTTATGACCTGGTTGACCTTTCTTTACAATTCTTGTTTCCCCTCTTGCATCAATACTCATGCCAATAATACAGTTGAGAACAATATTATTTATCATTATATTATCCCTGCCGCCACCAATCATAAAGCCACGACCAACATTAACGAGAACATTACCTTCCAAAGTTTCACCACTATCGCAGTCATCAAGATAAATTCCCATTGTATTTGCATGGTTGGTATTTCCCAATCCAAGATCATGTATATAATTATAGCGTAGTACAGTTCCCTGACTTCCCCAGTCTCGACCAGTATAAAATGCCCCAGAGTCACCTGTTTCAAGAACAACATCATGAATTTCATTCAACTCAAAGAGGTGCTCATTGCCACCATAAAGCACAGCATTGTGCGGTGCATCATGAATAAGATTGTTTCTGACAATCTGCCCGCATCCATCAACGCTAACACCTGGTGCATATGTCTTCTGAAAAAGAGCATAATCATGTATATGGTTGTTAACAGCCTCATTATTTGCTTTTTTCAACTCCTTCCGACTACCACCTTTTAGATATATGCCAGCTCGACCTATATTATAAATTTCACAAGAACTGACAATATTGCTATAGCCATTAATATATACACCCGAATCCCCAAGATTTCCAAGTTTGCAATTTTTCACAATAACATTCTCTGAATTGTTCACATAAACTGCCTTATTATGACCATAACCAATATCAAACCCATCAACAACGATATTCCCAGCATTTTCTATCTTAAGCATTGGTTCTGTCAAGGTTGCAAGATATATCTTCTGATTCTTAACTTCCGACGGTGGATAAAAATATAGCATTTCAGAATTCCGATCAACATACCACTCTCCTGGCGAATCCAACTCCTCAAGAAGATTCTGTGCAAAAAACCTTCGTTCTTTATTTCCCCATGTGCCTGTTGCGATACCATAGTTATGAATGCCGGCCAGCTTGATCTCCTTATTAAATTTATTATAACTACTAATCTTTAGAACCCCATCAGACCAGTCATGTGTCCAATATCCAAACAGCCACACCCCATCGTCTATATTCCATCTTATAGGCCTATCATCTTCAAATATAAAACTTCCTGGGTGCCGTTTTCTTAACGCCAGATTATCTGACTTCGGATCAGGCATACCAGTATCAGTTGCCTTCGTAAAAGTTGCCCATGACTTTTTGCCATTTCCTGCATTTGGCCATCTGGCAAGTGTCATTGGATTACCATCAAAATATAACCATGGTGCAGGAGGTGTCCCACTATAAGAATTTGGATAAGCAGGCATAATCAATTCAAACTCTTTTAAATCATAGGCTAGAATTTTGGGTGCAACACCATCAGGAAGTCGCTTCAAAGCATCCTCATCTTTAACAGGAGCAAACATATCATTTTTCAGAGCATAACCACCAATGAGCCTTGCACCATTTGGTTTACTAGACACATAAGATACGGTTTTATCAACGCCTCCACCTTCCAGTGTCACACCTTTTCTAGGAAGATAATAGTCTCCAGGTAAAACAATAACTTCAACACTACTATTTTGCCCTTTGACATAAGAACTTGCTTCATCTAAACTTTTAAATGGCTTCCTTTTTGAACCATCAGACATTCCATTGAAATCAACATCAACATAAACACGCTGAACATCACCCGCACATAATGACAAAGACATCACCATCAAAAAAACGCATAATATTATCTTATTCATCCTACCCATTTCTGCTCAAAGAGCTTTGCTCCCGCCTTGCGGGACTAGCGAAAGCTAGATCGTTTCTCGTTTTCTGTTTGTCGCGCCTTAGGAACGTAGGCGGAAGTGAGTTATTAATTATTAATTATTAATTCTTAATTGATTTGAATTCTCTCATCCGCTTTCGCAATGATATCATCATCGTGGGTAACGATTACCACCGATTTATTACTAGCACGTATCATCTCAAGAAATTCATCGGCAATCTTATGTTTCATCTCCGGATTCAGCCCTTTGAAAGGTTCATCCATAAGTATCAATTCTGAATCATAAATATATGCCCTACCAAGTGCAACACGCCGCTGCATACCGCCAGAAAGCTTATCCGGTAACATATCTCTTGTATCACTCAGCCCAAGCTTATTCAAAACCGATTCAATCAGCTCGTTCAACTTGGAAGGTTCAATATCCTTACCCACAAATGCAAGATTTTCACAAACTGTTTTCCATGGCAGCAGTCGGTCCTCCTGAAAAACATATGACAGTTTTTCAGGAACATTCTCAATGCTACCACTATAATCCGTAAGCCCCGCAATCATTCTCAGCAAAGTGGTCTTGCCACATCCCGACTCCCCTGAAACAGCAACTACCTGCTTATCCAAGACAAGATTAAAGTCAGTAAAAACTTTATTATCCCCAAAAGCCTTATTCAATTGTTTTATCTCAATATTCATATCATTTCATTCAAGTACACAGTTCAAAGTGTACAGTAGACAGTATTTCTCGTTTAGCGAGAAGTCATTCGGTGACAGAGTCACCACATAAGTCCCATATCTCCCATTCTTCTCGCTGGCAAAGCCAGCTTTCACCATTTACCTTTTACCCTTCTTCTCAAATCCTTTTCTCACAAAATACTCAATCGTCAGACTAAACGCAATCACCACCAGTGTAAGCGCAAAAAGTTCACTGGTTTCCAGATACAACTTAGTCTTATAAACATTATATCCAAGCGAATAGTGATGAGCCGACAAAACTTCTGCGGTAACAACCGACTTCCATGACAACCCAACACAAATCATAATTGCTGAATACACATAAGGTTTAATAGAGGGCAGTGTAATATCAACAAAAATACTTTTTCTGGTGATATCATATACCTTTGCCATTTCAAGCAACTTATAATCAACATTTGAGATTCCCTCAAAAACATTTGTATACACGACAGGAAAACATAAAAGAAAACAGATAAATATAGGCACAATACCTGTACCTAACCAAAGCAATGCCAATATGATGATTGAAATAATCGGGATTGACTTCATAGTTGAAACAAATGGCGACATAATATAAAAGATAATTCTGCATTTTGATGCAGCATACGCAAAAGATATTCCAAGAACAACTGATATAAACAGACCGGAAATCACTCGCAGAAAAGTAAAAAGAATACTCATCCAGAAGTCTGCCTTTGTCATTAAAACACCCAATGCCTTTAAAGTTGCCGGCAATGTAGGAAGATATAGTGGCTTGTCCAACACAACTGCGGTAATATTCCACGCCGCAACCCAGAACACTATTGCAAGGATTACCCCTTGCCTATCGCTTATAGTATATTTCTTCACCAGGCAGTTGCCCTCCAATAGCTTTAGGATTCACTTTGTAAAGCACTTCAAAATAGTGATCAAGCAACTTTCTGCTCTTTTCTCCTGTCACAAAACATAGTGCACAACGGGGAATTGCTTCAACTGCAATCTCCTTGTTCGAGATGATATCAAACTTTTCCATCAACACCGATGCTTCTTCCACATTGTTTGTAATAAAATCCACAGAATTTTGAAAATCCACCATAAATTTCTCCATCAAATCAACATTTTCAGCGGCAAACTTATTCTGAACAACAACTACCCCCATAGGCAATTCATTTTCCCAAAAAACCTTTTTCCACTCCTTGTTAAGATCCAGAACAACTTTTAATTCTTTATTTTTATGAAGAACAGTCGATACGAATGGCTCAGGAAGTATTGCCATTTCAATGGTACCTGATGCAATTTGATTAGCAAGATCAGCATGTTGGGGAAGATATCTGACCGTAACATCTGCTCCATCCTTGATGCCATTAAATTTAAGAATTTCATTCAGCACATACTCAGGAGTCGCTCCCTGACCACTTGAATAAATAATCTTTTTGGAATTTTTAAGAGAAGCAATACCATCAATAAAAGATTCCTTCCCTACAGCATACAATACACCCTTCGCACATACCCCAACAATTGAAAAATTTCCACCACCTTTGTTATAGAGCACAGCAGCTAAATTAGATGGAATCATCGCTATATCAACACCTCCGCTTATTATTTGAGGAATAACCTGATCCGGAGATGTCACCAAGTGCACTGCATACTCATCACCATGATTCTCCATAAGTTCTGCCAGGCTCATTCCCGTAGGACCAACCAGACTAGCAATACGAACCTTACGATTCAACACCTCTGAACCATTCTGCACATCACGTGAACAACCAAACAAACATAAAATTATGACTAATATGAAAACTCTCAAACCAATATCTCCGCTAATAATGTTAATACCAACGAATTCTAACAGAAACCACAATCAATGTCAATGCAGTGCTTACCATAACGCCCACCGACTTTGCTCAAAAATCATTGAACAACAGCAAAACAAATCACCATTTTATGTACGGGCGGGCCTCGTGTCCGCCCCACACACCACCCCTACTCTCTCAATCCACGTATAAATGCAATTAAAGCAAATGAATGAATAATTTTTTATTGACAATACAAAGCAAACATATATAATTCGCACAAAATATAAACAACCGAATTTTCATACACCAAACAACTGCTATAAGGAGTATCATAATGGAACTTGAGTACAATATTCTTCGAGACAAAATACTAGGTTGCTGGACGGGCAAAAATGTTGGAGGCGTTTTAGGTGCTCCACTTGAAGGATACAGAGCTGTGAATGATGTGAAGTTTTATCTTCAGGATTTAAAAGGCAATCCACCTGCTAACGACGATTTAGATCTTCAGTTAGTATGGCTGAATGCCGTCGAGCGTTATGGCAGAAGTGTTGACGCACAAATACTGGGAGAATATTGGATCTCGTATATCGTTCCTGAATGGGCTGAATATGGAGCCGGAAAACATAACCTTCAAGCTGGTTTCACTCCACCTCTTTCCGGATATTTAGATAATCCATATAGAGACAGCTGCGGATGTTTTATTCGTTCTGAAATATGGGCATGTCTGGCACCTGGACATCCAGATGTTGCAACTCGCTATGCTTATGAAGATGGAATTGTTGATCACAGCAGCGATGGACTCTTTGCTGAGATCTTTTGTACCGCCCTGCAAAGTTCTGCATTTGTCGAATCAGATTCTCGTAAACTTATTGAAATTGGCCTATCATATATTCCTGAAAACAATGGTGTTTGCAAAGCTGTAAAAACTGTTTGTGAAGCTTATGATAACGGAGACGACTGGAAAACTGCTAGAAAAAAATTATTCAATGCAGTTCCTGGAACATTTGGTGAACAAATTACTCCCATTAAAGATATCGCGGACAAAGAGACACCTCTTGGCAAACCAGGTTGGGATGCTCCAAGCAACATAGGAATTATCATCATTGGATGGCTTTATGGCGAAGGTGACTTCGGAAAAAGTCTTTGTATTGCTGTTAACTGCGGAGAAGATACCGATTGTACAGCTGCAACACTAGGCGCCATTATGGGAATTATCCATGGTGCATCAAAACTGCCACAAAAATGGGTTGAGCCAACATGTGATATAATTAACACAATTTGTATAAACAATCTTTCTGGTGGACTCTGGATCCCTAAAACATGTACAGAACTGACCGATCGTGTGCTTGGTGTAATTCCTGCATTCCTCGGACCTCGTTGGTGCAACTGCCTTGACGATGGAATATCGGTTGAGACACAAGCAGATATGTCCCCTGTTCGCAATGATGAATTTCAGACAGGAATTAATGGACTAGGCAAATTTTCAGACTACACTCTCCCCGAACTGCAGAAATTACAGCCATTTGCTGTACAATATAAATTCCCTGCATTTGACGTTGTCCTTGACTATACGGAGGAACCATATCTTAAAGCTTCAGAGCCTCGCAAACTAAAACTGATTTTTAAGAATAACGGACTCCTACGACAGACTTTGTGGCTTGACGTAAAAATTCATGCACCGGAAAATGTTCAAATTAAACCCGGCAAATCACTTAATGTCCACGTCACAAACCTATATAATGTGAGAAATGAGTACGAGATTGAAGTTTTAATAGAAAATTTCACAGAACCACGCATTGACATCATCTTTGACATCTCTTCAAAAGGACGCCATACAAGTCACTGCATAAAAGCAACTCTAATACCTGACTTCAGAGTTGATAACGTCCCATTCTAATAGCTGACGGTAAAGGTGTGGTGTCTGCCAACCAGCCTTTGTCCGCCAAAGCTCCTCCCCTGCTAGTCCTGCAAGGCGAGAATTCACTCTGCCGAATGAGGTCACCTCGGGGCTTGTCCCCGTGGAGCCATGATTGGCGGCAACGCCCTAGAAAATAAACAATGGCTCTGCCATTCTTTAATTCCGCTGACAGCATGTCAGCCATTCAAAATTGGATGTTGAACGGCTAACTTGTTAGTCCCGGTCTGCGGGATTGGACGTTCTCTACCCATTTAACTCGTCACTTGCACCCTTGCATCATTGCGGATAAAACTCTTTTTTTTTTATAAATACTGCCAGAGGCATTCAAACATTAATAATTAATCATTAACCATTAATAATTATTTCTTCAAAGAAATCAGCTCTTTCATGACGTGAGCGAGGTTTCCTGACCACTCCTTAGTACCAAAAGCATCATGCACATCCATGTAAAGAGAATACAGTTTTTTATACTTCTCAACATTTTCAGGAATTGGATTATAAATGACATCGCGAACACCACTAATAGCATCCACTGCCTCATCCATTGTTGCATACCCCCCCTTATCGGAACCAGCAGCAACGAGCGAGAATATTGCAGCACCCACTGCACAAGTTTGTTCACTTGCAGCAATCTTCATTGGACGATTTGTAATATCTGAATAGATCTGCATCAAGATTGGCGACTTAATTGCAAGTCCGCCACTGTTAATTACCTCTTTAATAGGCACACCATATTCTTCAATACGCTTAATGATTGTCAACGCACCAAAGGCAGTTGCTTCAATCAACGCGCGATAGATTTCCTGTGGTTTTGTATATAAAGTCTGACCAATCAGCATACCAGAAAGCAATGGGTCAACAAGAATTGTTCTGTTGCCATTATTCCAGTCAAGAGCTAGAAGTCCAGTTTCACCTGGAGCCATCTCAGCAATCATTGAATCAAGTTTTATAAATTTATCTGTCTGAGTTTTTCCATAGGAATCAGGCACAAGATTATTCACAAACCATAGGAATATATCACCAACAGCACTCTGACCTGCTTCAATACCATAATATTCGGGCAGAATAGACTCTTTAACAATACCACATACTCCAGGAATATCAGGCAAATCTGTTTGCAGGTTCATAACCATCATATCGCATGAGCTTGTACCAAGAATCTTTACAAGAGTTCCCTCTTTGATGCCTGCACCAACCGCACCCATATGTGCATCAAATGCACCAACTGAAATTGTTATGCCCGATGGCAAACCAAGTTTTTCTGCCCACTCTTCACAGAGTTCCCCAGCGACAACATTTGATGGGTATGCTTTTTCGTATAAGCGATCTCTAAGTTCGGCAAGTTCAGGATCAAGAGCTGAAAGAAATTCCTTATCAGGTAATCCGCCCCATGTATCTGAGTACATAGCCTTATGACCTGCAGCACAAACACTTCTCTTAATCTCTTTAGGATTCTTAATGCCCGCTAAAACTGCCGGAATATAATCGCAAAGCTCAACAAAACTATATGCCTTTGCAAAAACTTCCGGTGCAATACGCTTGCATCTAAGAACTTTACCCCAAAACCACTCAGGAGAGTAAGTTCCACCACATTTTGCAAGAAATTCAGGACGCATCTGCTTTGCAAGTTCTGTAATTTCTTCAGCTTCTTTAAATGATGTATGATCTTTCCAGAGCCAAGCATTAGCATTAATGTTGTTTTCAAATTCTGGTAGTAGAACAAGTGGTGTACCTTCGGAATCAACGGGCATCGGAGTACTTCCTGTTGTATCAACACCAATACCTACAATTCTATCAACTGAAAAATCAGCATCAGCTTCTTTTGCCTTCGCAACTCCATTGACAATTATTGACTCAAGGCCTTCCAAATAATCTTTTGGACTCTGTTTGGCCACATTATGATCTTTTTCATCAACAAGTACTCCAAGCAATCCCTGCGGATATGAAAAAACGTGACTTGCTATCTCTTCTCCATTATCTGCATTTATTATTACAGAACGACATGAGTTTGTTCCATAATCCAATCCTATCGCATATCTCTTCATAAATCTTCCTTTTTAATGTTTTAAAAGTTCACGTAAACGTTGGGCAAAAAGAATCTGTTATTCTTCGGTGACATAGTCACCACATTGATCCCATAAGTCCCATATCTCCCATTCTTCCCGCTGGGACTGATAGGACCAATGGGACGAATATGGTGGCTTTGCTACCGAAGAAAGCCAAGTATTAATGACACACTCGCTCTTTACCTTAACCCAAATTCCTTAATTCCGCTGACGAAGTCAGCACCTCAACCTTTACCTTAATCTTAATCTGCTTGCAACGCAAGCCACGCTGACGTCGTCAGCTAAAATGGGTTTTCCATTGGATATTTAACAGATGCCGGCAGTGGAGTTGCAATGTCATCAACACCCATAACTGATGCAGCATCATACAACGCTTTACCACAATGGTTGAATGCAAATGCACCATGATGTGGATAATGTTTTTCCAACATAACATGTCTGTAGAAACGTGCAAATTCAGGAATAGCAATCACGCCTGTACCACCAAATGTGCATGGGTCAACATCAAGAACTGAACCTTGTGCAATGTAACTCTGCAACTTGCCATCAGGACGATGCTGCAAACGGAACATTGTAGTGTCGCCAGCCTTTAGAGTTCCTTCCAATGTACCACATGAAATATCTGGTTCACTATCTGGTTCAAGCAAATTGTGCATAATCAACTGATATTTCATTGCAAAACCGCTAGACAAGCATGAGCAAGCTGTGTTTCCACAATGGAATCCCATAAACAGATCCTTGTTTGAAACTCCAGGCATAACAGGTGTTTCAAGGTCAGCAGGAACTGTGTTGTTGATGTCAAGCAATGTCACAGCATGATCTGATGCCAATTGTGCCATATACTCTGAAACAGCACCATAAATGTCAACTTCACATGCAACAGGAATTCCACGACCAGTTAAACGACTGTTAACATAGCATGGAACAAAATGGAATGTTGTCTGGAATGCCGGCCAGCATTTGTTTGCAAAAACACCATACTCACTTGCACCCAAGTTATCTTCAAAGAATTTTTCTAATGTCAATTCAAACTGAGCAATCTGAGGTAGTTTACCTGGGAAACCACATGCACTACCCAACTCTTTTTCCATATCCTTAACCTTTGCAGCAATATCAGAAGTTCTTGAACCTGCCTTTTCATACAATTCAAAAAGATCAAGCTCTGAATTTTCCATAACTTCAATACCAAGATTGTATAATGGAACAATTGGCGCATTACATGCAAAAAAGTCATGTGGTCTTGGACCAAATGAAAATACTTTCAAATTCTTAATTCCAACAAGCACCTTTGCAACAGTAGCAAAATGTTCAATATTCTTTGCAACTTCACAAGGTAGTCCAACTGGATATTCAGGAATATATGGCTTCAATCCTCTAAGACCTGCGTTCAATGATGCATTAAGCATTCCACAGAAAGCATCTCCACGACCTTCAAACAATGAATTCTTGCTCTCTTCAGCGGCAGCAACAATCATATATGGAACTCCAAGCTTCTGAGCACATATTGTCAAAGGACCCTCTGGACCAAAGTTGCCCAAGTATATTGTCAATGCATTAACACCAGCTGCCTTTAGTTCTGCAACAACTTTCATTGCATCACTTTCATTTTCAATAATAGTCTTTGATGTATAAAAATTCAACCCAAGTTTCTGGCACTCTTCTGAAACACTTACTAATCTTCTCTTTGTCAACTCTGCTGGAAAACAATCTCTGCTTACACCAACAACACCCATTTTAATTTTTGGAGTATTTATCATAATCATTATCTTTCTATTTATTAATTTAAAATTTTCGTGAATATTACCAATTTTATATAAGCTTTGCAACAACAAATGAAATATTTCACCAAACTGTTGCTCAGCATTATCACACGTAAAATGAAGGGCAAACACAAAAAAAATGCTTTGCCCTTTTACTAGGGCGAGATGCATCTCGCCCCTACATGAAATAATTCCTTAATTCGATGTTCGACGTTCTCTTTTGCTGTCTTCGCTCATAGAGCGAACTCTACAAACTCTTCTTCGTACCCACGGAGTGCCCTATTAACTATTTACTATACACTAAGAACTATCGTTCCTTATCTTAACCTGCTGACGCAGTCAGCCCTCAACCTTTACCTTAATCTTAACCTGCTGGCTTCGCCAGCCTATATTTTAGTCCATTTTCCATTTTCTTTTGAACTATCAACAGCAGCTTTCAGAAATTTCAATCCCATCACACCATAATCAACGCCAGGATGCTCATATGCGTCAGCAACATGTTGTTCGCCTTTACGCTTGCGCACCATTCTCTCCATTGTAGTGTGCAGATTGGCAACTGCTTCAAAAAAGTCTTCGTTATGTCCACAAGGAACACGTAGATATGAATTAACGGATTCAGGCAGATAATCATAGCCGGCACCAATCCAATATATAGTGTCGGCTCCACCTTGTTTAAGCACAAGTTTTTCTGCTCGTTCCTGATGCCACTCAAGCGAACCTTTAGTACCATAAACCTTGATCCCCGTATCATTCTTGTAACCAATAGCAATCTGAGTTGCATTAATAAGTGCTGTTGCACCATTATCCATTACTACAAATGAATTAAAGTCGTCATCAAGACCTGTATCGATAACAAAAGAATTCAGTCTGGCAGAAATTTCTACTGGTTTTAAGTCTGTAACAAACATTGCATTTGCAAGTGCGTGAGTTCCAATGTCACCACCACAATTTGAAACGCCGGTTCGTTTTGGATCAAACTTCCATGCAGCACCTACCGAGTCTCCGCCACCGGCAAGAACCATTGAGGCAAGCCATCCTTGAGTATACCAAGCCTCAACTTTTCTGATTTCACCAATGTCACCATTCATCACAAACTCTCTTGCCAACATAAGCATTGGATGACCTGTATATGTGTGACCAAGAACAAATGGCAGATCTTTTTCAACAACAAGGCGCTGTAAATCTTCAGCTTCTTCAATTGTTAAAGTCATTGGCTTTTCACAAAAAACTGGTAACCCAGCTTCCAAACATGCTTTAGTTGGTGCATAATGTGCAAAGTTAGGAGTAACAATCACAACATAATCAAGTTCCAATGTGCCATTAGTATAAGCGTCAATCATTGATTGATAATCAGGAAATCCTTCAATTCCCCACTCTTCTGCTGCCGACATCGCACCCTCTGGTGTACTTCTCAATGCCCCTGCAACAACTTCGCGTGTTCCATCAAATAAAATTGCCCTCAAATGCACTTTGCCAAAAAAACTGCCTTTGCCACCGCCACCAATAATTCCAACTTTCAACTTCTTCACTTGATACTCCTTAATGCTTAATTAAAAAATTTTCACCCATTATTAACAAATTTAGCTCAACTTACAACTATTTTTTTTGTTTAATAACAAATAACCTTAATTTTTCAGTTGAGTCATTGCATGACGGCATATCCGTCGGTCATCGACCGACGCTACAGCCATTAATTTTGCAATTAACCGTTAAACTGCACATTTCATAATGTAGCGGCGGTCGCTGAACTACGAAAAATATTTTCCAGTTTGCCACCCACTGTGTCCTGCATAGCTCGCTGTGTCCTGCGTAGCTGCAAGCGAAGAATGGTAGAGCGACGCATGAAAAAAAAAGGATTTGAAAAAATCAACAGCTGATTTTATTTGCTGAAACTCATGTTTGGTCTTTCAACCGAAAAACCAAGGCAAATAACCTTAATTTTTCAGTTGAACATAGTTATGACGATGAGGATGTATTAGCTCCTCCCCGGCTATCCACGCCTTGCGGGATAGTCCCGCTCTGCGGGAGGAAGTGTTCGAGGAACGAGAATGGAGAGGTGGGCTCCCGTCCCTACAAGACAATATTAATTTGCAAGTTTGGGAGTCCAGGTATGCGGGATCCTCGTTCTCATAACGTGTCTCAACCGAAAAAACGAAGAATTTTATAACAAAAGAAGAAAAAACTTGATTTTTTTTAAATAGAAGAGTAATTTACTTATAAGTATTTGATAATTGATAAGGAGAATTGCCATGAAAAGACTACTGTTTTTATTGCTAATGCTTAACGTATTTATTAATCAACATGTATTTGCCTTAAGTGATTATATTGGCTGGGGATGTGGAGGTTCCGACGATTTAGGTGGAGTTCTTCTGTGTACAACAAACTGCACTGATTGGTTTAGACAAGGTGTTGGACAAATCACCTCAAACGGAACAGCTGGCATTTGCTCTACAGATGGAGGAAAAGTCTGGGTTGTTGGCGAACCTGAAAACGATTACGCTGCAATATATTACTCTCCTAATTATGGTGAAAATTGGTTTAGACAAGGTGATGAAACAAGCTTGCCTAATCAAACGCTCCAAAAAGCATGTGTCATAGGGGAAGACGTAGTCTGGGCAGTTGGAACAACTGGCACTGTTGTAAGAACTGTTAATGGTGGTGAAACGTGGGAAGATGTTTCTGTTCCCGGGTTTCCGTCCAACTTTCAAGGAGTTGCAGCAGTCGATGCTCAAATAGCCTGGGTAAGCGGTGAAAGTGACAGCACCGGATACTGTGGACTATTCAAAACAATAAATAGCGGCACCAACTGGACTAGACTTGTTGATGCTGCAATAACCAATGTTACTCATTTGCTGGGACTGGACGCTGTTGATGCAAACCATATATGGGCTATTGGCACAGACCAGACAATTTTATACTCAAGTGATGGAGGAAACTCATGGACACAAAAATTCAGCAATACAATGAAAGATGGCAACGAAGTCTTTGCTGTTGGCACCAACCAGATTTTTGCAGCATGTGATGCACAGGTTTTATGGAGCAAAGACAATGGCAACTCGTGGACGAACCATACAACATGGGAATACACCTTGGATGTTAACACCCCCGACGGCGGCACAAACATATGGGCAATTCGAGGCAATTATGATGGTGGACAAATCTATCATTCTCCAGATGGTGGACAGAACTGGACAACGCAGTTTATAACCAATATTTTTAAAGGTTTGTCCAACTTGACATTCAGCAAGAAAGCAGCTCCAACTGGTACTATCGTACTTGTGAAGTAAATCCACCCATAGAACGGATGCTGCAATATTAAGTCATACAGCAACAACTCTATTCAGGATGCTGTTGATGTCTCTGGTGACATCAACATAATGTCGCAGGGGAACAATAGAAGCTCTTAATCATAACGACGGCGAAAATCACATGAGAGAGAGCTGAGCGTGAATGACTTCCTGGGAACGCCAAGCCCCAGCTTGGCTCTTAATCTTAGTCTTAAACTCAACCTTAGTCTTAATGATTTCCTATTTAATCAGGAAGACAGAGCCGCGCCCCGGAGAACATATAACGACACCTTCGTAAGTCGTGCCGATACGAATTTCATCAACAATATAATGATCACCGGTTTGCATAAAACGACTTCTAAAACCAAATCGATTTAACAGATTAGCAACATTATCATCTTTAACAGCAGATGTCCAACCAGTCGCAGGTTCTGTCAATGTTGATGGATTAACAAGTACCGAGGATTTATAAAACTGAAGATTAGCCCCCTCTCGAGTGACTTTTGCAACAAGAAAATAAGTTTTATTATTCTCAATAGCAACGCCCGCAGACACTCTAACAGCTCCTTGATAAGCATAAGACTCTGCATTAATCTCATCGGCAGGATAACCGAAATTTATCCCTGAACTGTACGTATAGTCTTCACCAACACCATTTTCCTTCACCCCCACAGAAAAAAGATTGGATGTACTTATCGAATCTCGCTGAATAAGAAGACTGAAGTAGACAGGGCCATTGGTTTGTACATTAAACATTCTGCGTAAAAGCTCATCCCTATCAAGAGTCGAAAAGAATACTGACTGTGTACCCCCATCAATATATACATCTTCATTTAAATAGCTTAAAGACGAATTTGTCACAACCACCTCTGGATACGAGTACCATTGTGTTGTCCAACCATCTTCTGCTCCCCCCTGTCCATCAATAGCGCCAACAGTTCTACCTTCAAAGCCCTCATAAGCAACCAAAGCAGGCGGTGTCGGGTCTGTGGTAAATTGCCAAACAGTTCCGGTTGTCAGTCCAACATCATTGATTCCATCAACACGCCAATGATATGTTGTACTAAAATCCAGATAACCTGGATCAAATTCTTCCTGACTAAAATATGCGACTCTCTCATCCTCTGTAATTGTAGAATCAGTGCTTAAGTAAACAATATTGGTGGAGGCATATACGCCGGTAGTCCACTGCAACAACACCTTGTTACGAACACCTGTTGCTCCATCCATTGGGCTAGGATTAGTTGCCGGCAAAGGAGCAGTCATGCTAGGAGCAAACAATTCAATTTCAGATAGCCCGCAATAGTCGGGATCTCCATTATTGGCAGCAATCAGCAGCTTGAAATAAGAATATTCAACCGTATTTGTGAATTCATAAAGACGCCCTTCGGCATCTGTCCAACCAGTCTGATTGGTACGAGTGTCCAAAGTGACCCAATCTGTTCCATTACTTGATGCCAAAAGTGAAAAGTTTTTTGGAGCACGTGCGACAACTTCATATTTTGTCTGATTCCATATTTTATAAGAATCTACGGCATATGACAGGCCATTTGTAAATTGATAAGTCACATATACATTGGGTAACTTATTAGCAACAGCAAGCCAGCGTCCTAGGTAATTATTTACAGGCAAACCATCATATGCATTGTCTCCTGGATAAGAAACATGACTTGTGCTATATGTAATGATCCCCCCTGTAGGCGTTGTTATACCTGCATTAACATGCAATACTAAAACTAAAATTAATCCAACAAAAACTTTTATACAACTATTAAATTTCATACCAAACTCCATAAGTTAAATGATTATTGGTTATACTATCAAATAAACAGATGCTTTTCAACAACTAAAAAGAAAGCTTTAAATGCGACCTTGATTTTTCGGTTGAGTCACTCTCGGATCACAGATCCGACTCTACATTTCCACCAAACAACATTATTTGCAGGCTAATTGTATTAGTCCCGCTCTGCGGGATAGCGTCCGAACTGTGTTCGGAGTCAAAAAAACAATTTTCATAAACATCACCCAAAACAACAAAAACACAAAAGTCATTTCCTAATTCTATTGACTCAAACGAATATATTTAGGTTCTTCGTAAATTATTGTGGATAATTATATTAATATTGCTAGCATATTCAGGGCTGAAAGCCCGTAATAACATAGCCCAGAGCAACGCTCTGGGTTAACATATAACATAATAATTAAGGGCTGAAAGCCTGAGATAAGTTATCTTTAAAGCATGTTTATCTCGGGGCAACACCCCTTAATGCGTATTGCATTGTTATATACCTAGGGCGTTGCCCTAGGCTTTGCTATTTAGGGGCGTTGCCCCTTGTTTTTGAATATAAATGTCTATTATTAACAATTCTCATCCACAATAATCTACGAAGAACCACAATTTAAGTGTTTTCTGATTTTATTTATAGCACGGTTTGTTGACTCTCCATCTAACCTATAAAGGAAATCCTCTATAAACTGTCTTCTTTTACTTTCATCAAATATTGTATTGTATTCTTTAGAGATGAACTTTTCAACCCCTTGTCTTAATTCCTCTCCATCAGCAGCAAACAACCCTACGTCATATTCTTTAAATGGAATAGTATACGGAGACAATGCAAAATGGACATGCAAAAGGTGTTTATTAAATATTACAGCTTCTAACCCAGCTGTCGAATCTTCACTAATCACAAATTTGGCATCACCATATAGTTTAACAGGAGGCTTATTAGTTATCTCTACTTGTTCACCAAGTCCAGAACATGATATTGCCTTCTTATACTCTTCCAGATAATCATATGGATGAGGTTTTATTATCAACATCTCATTTGGGTAATCTTTTAGAACTTTTAATATTTCATTCAAAATAACCACACCTTCTGTCTCCAAGCGAGAAGGAGAATAACACTTATCTGATGAATGAGGTCTTGTGACATATAACCAGTATTTACCATCATTCTTAGTCGGTACCATTTGACAAAAATCATCATACTCAGGATTACCAATAATCTCAAATTCTGACCCAAATATATTTTGACTCTTCTCATATCTATCTTGTCTATACTTGCCCCATAAAAGCATTAAATCAGAATAAGGTTCATCAAGATAAAGCAGTTCACAGTCAAGTCCATGCTGCAAAGATATTGTTTTAATTCCCATCTTTTTTGCAAGTAAAACATAGCATATTTGAGGCAAACTTTCGTCTGAATAACACAATATAAAATCAGGCTTCACAATATTTAAATCATACTTTGCCTTAATAAACAAATCGCCAAGTTCATAAATTCTAAAATCCAGTAGATCTCGTTCGCTATCTTCCAGAATAATTCCATGGTATTCAAAACTTTGATGAATTGCAACACATAATCTTTTCATAAAATCCAGAAATTGACGACTCTTTCTAACTCTCAAAGGATAAACAAATCGATTTGAAATATTTGCATCCCTTGTTACGCATAAAAAAGTCTTGTCATCAAAAAGTTCTGAGCACAAAGAGTGCAACGGTCTTGCATATTGAGGAATATAACACACATGTTTACGAATATTAGTTTTTAACTTACAAAATGTCATCAGCGACTGAAAAAGATTAGGTTTATCTTGTGATTTTATTCTAGCATCTTCAACTTGATTCGCAGTAATTATGTTTTTATTTATAAAATTATTCTTTAGACGCACTGCTCTACCAACTCTTGAACGTAAAACAGATCGTAGCAAGAGAGAAAAGTCCACCCCTTCATATATAGGGTCAAAATCAACATCTTTATACCAGTTGCATACAATATTCCAGGCCAGATTATCCAGGTCTTTAAGCATTTCTTTTGTCATTTTTCACTTCCTACGGGCTCAAAAATCTTTTCCGACCACATAATACTAAATTTTCTGTATTTTAACAGAACGTATAAGAATGCAGATAAATGATACATTAAAACATACATATACTTATACTTTCCTTCTAAAGACCTATTATCAATCTTAGACAAATACTGTTTTTTAAGATTACAAATATACCCCATGGCGCCTTTGAAATTATTTTCAAGACATATGCATGAGTAAATATAAGCAGCAGCTCCAACCTTTGCATTACAAACAAGTTTGGCATTGATTATATCGCCATCCTCAATACAATCTAATACTTTATCATACCTGGATATATAATAACCATACCAAGATATATTAAACAAACGGGATGTGGTTGACTTCTCATGTCTGATATAAAAACTTAACTGTTCGTCTATAACATTAACCCTATTTGCTCTGTATAATGCCAACAGATTAAATTCCAAATCTTCTCCAAAAGGCAAGACGATATTATATACAAGATTAATGTCATGAATAAAATCTTTACGTAATAACAAAGACTTGACATCAATTACAAGCTTTCTCTTTAAAACATCTTGAAATAGTTTCGTGCCAGATTCGTAGCCATTATAGCCTGAAACGCTATTCCTATGAATAACTTTAAAGTCACTAGAAACAACGTCATGCCCTGACAAGACCATATCTGGATTATCTTTTATACTAACAGAAAGCCGTTCAACCAAATGTTCGACAACACAATCATCGGCATCTAGAAACATAACATATCGACCCCTAGCATGACTAATGCCATAGTTTCTAGCAGAACTAACACCACCATTTTCTTTATCTAAAATTGTAAAATAAATTTCGCTATTTGATAGTAGTTGCTCTAATATAACCTTTGTATCATCCGTACTACCGTCATTTACAAATATAATCTCAAAACTCTTGTTAGTTTGTGCAAGCAAGGAAGCAACACTAACCTTGATTAGCTCCTCTGTATTGTAAAAAGGCACAATAATACTTATGATTGGAGTTGATTCATTCATTACACGTCCCTTTTATAAAGCGCAACATTCTATTAAGAAAAGAAAAAACAAGCCGAACATATTTATTATAGATTTTTAGAATGCCTCCTCCTTTTACAAACATCTTAAAAGATTTGTCAAAAGAACACTTATCTAACATAAGGAGAAACCTTTCACTTTTGGGATTCTTCACAGCATTCTCAACTATACAAGCATTTCCTGGCAAAGCTATTTCCATACTGCTTTCTTCGCTATATATGTCATCTTTTATATTGCCAAATAGTTTTTCTCCTTTTTCAGAATTAAGCATCACTAGAGATGTCCCTAAATCTTGATCCAAATTTGAATCATATCTAGAAATACCCCAAAAATCTCCAAGTGTTATATCTGCATTCCGAGGAAATGTCTTATAATGGCAGTCAAAACAACAAGACCTCATATAAAGGTTTTGCTCTATATACCCCCTCATAAACAAGTCTGTATTGCGATCCTTTATATAAACATCTCCATTTTCGAAGTCTACCCTAGTACTAAATCTATTCCAACCAAATGTTTTGTTCTTAAACCAAACTTTTCTTACCTTACTGCCATACTGTTTCTCAAGCATCTCTAAGTATTTTGAATAAGCTTTTGGTGAATTTATTCCTCGACAGACAAAATCAAATGTATATAGGTTGCTTGGACTCCCTTTAAGAAAAGATAATAACCCTGCAACCTGGCAGGGTGTACCACAAAAACCAACAATTTTATCTTGCTTCAATTTAGCCCTGACTTGTTTAAAAACATCTCCTGTAAAACTCTGTATATACTTTGACTGGCGTATCATAGGTAAATCTGAAATATCATCAACAACATAATGTTCCACAAGATTCTGCTCGTTGTATCTTGCCCCAACAACACACCCAGATTTGTTCAAGATATCCTTTGCAAGCTCCGAAAAGACACCACCGGATGTACTATACTCCCTTATTTCTTCATCTAAAGACCACGCTGCAAAAACTTTTGGCTTTTCAAAGTTTGTATTTTTGATTTTCTCGCCAATTATTGGACATACTTTTACGCATATACCACATTTAATGCATTTGGTGTAGTCAACCTGTGGATACCAAAAACCATACCGATCAGTAGACATTTGTACACAATCCTTCGGGCATGCATTACTACATACACCACATCCTGTACATAACTCTTTTTCTATACAATCAATCATCTGTTCAATTCTTGGTCCAAGTTACTTCTGTTCTAATCACTTTTGCAGGAACCCCTGCAACCAATGTATTAGGTGGAACATTTTTTGTAACGACAGCACCAGCTGCAATAACAGCGCCCTTACCAATCGTTACTCCTTTTAAGATCATAGCCCTACTACCTATCCAAACATTATCTTCAATAACAACCGGACTAAAAGCCTGGTATCCAACATAATCAAGACTATGACCACCATCTGAATCCATAATAGTTACATCATGAGAAATGGCAACATTATCACCTATTTTAATATTTTTTTTACACCGAATATTGACATTTGAATTGCAAAACCCTTTTCCAACCTCAAGCATACCTCCTGCAAAAACACATATATCACCACCATAATATATATAAAAATCTGACTTTACAACCAAACAAGCATCTGTATCAACACGAACAATTGTGCTTCTACCATTCTTCTTTATACAGTTTGCATTAACAAAAAGATTTCCTTCAAGTATAATCTTAGATTTATCTCTCAAAACAAGAGTTGTATTAAAAAAAGGAAACAGTTTTCCAGACATCCTCTCTATTTTTTTGTTAAAAAAATTATTATAATAATATGGAGCCTCTTTCAAAAGTCTTCTGAGGATTGTATTTTTTGCGACAAAAGACTCATATATTGTTTAAAAAAATGGGCATCCATGTTATAATGTAGCTATATCATAAACAAGATTATAACATTAAAAGGAATACCCATTTGTGAGAACTATAGCAGAAATTATTGGAGGAGCACAAGC
>JAQICX010000182.1 GCA_027858345.1 Kiritimatiellia bacterium
GGATTCATCAATCTTTGAAGATCATGATATCTAATAATATTAAGCTGTGTATGTGCCCCAAGTTGCTCCATAAAAAGTCGATTTACAAGTACAATAGAATTTTCAGGGTCAGGAATGGAATTATCAATTTCTTCACAGAGATCTTGCATATTTTTATAGTTCAGCAGTGCAGGTTTCACTTCATAAGGATCTGCTTTCAACACATATCCCAGGAGCAGCATACAACCAAAAACAGACACAACTTCATGGCGATATCTTTTAGCTGCTATTTTTGCAGACAACTCAGCTATTACAAACAGACCATATATCAAATAGAATGCATAAAAATAGTTCATAAAGAACATATGCCTGAAATCAGCATTACCCCACTGAAGGTATAGAACCATATGCAATGCGGTGCAGAAAAAGATTGCACGCCCACCAAAGTTGCGGAAGAAAGCGACGACAACACCAATAGCAGCAATGACAAGTAACGGAAAAGAGAAAAACTTAATGTTTTTATATAGACCAATATAATTGCGAATTGTATCGTGAGAGTTACCTGGATTCATTCCCTGACCATAGCCCTCTTTTGAAAACTCAGCTGTTGCTCTTATTGTTTGTAAGCTTACAAATGGATTTCCAGTGCCTTGAAAATTTTGAATCAACAAAGGTGCAACACCAACTAAAAATGAAATTATAGCAAGAGAAACAACCATAAGCTTATCTTTTCTATGCCAAAACTTCTTTTCAATGATAACAGCAAAACCAATTGCCAGTGAATATACAATATTTGCCTCTTTAACAGAACATGAATAGCCTAGCAGGAAACCTGCTAAAATGACCCAAAAGATTTTACCACCATTAATCAGCTTAATAACCGCAAAAAGTCCAAAAAGAATTAATGTGTAAAAGAGAGCCTCTCGCCATGGATAAGAAAACTGATTGAATGTATCGGGATTTAATAGAACAACAAAAAGAGTCGATAATCCCGCGAAAATTGAGCCGTTAACTCCATTTTTGTATATTTCTTTTATACATAAAAAACAGGCAACCAGCGAGGCATATAGAAGCAACAGATTGGCGTGTAACATCAAACATGTCCCTCCCAAAATGAACATCAAAGCAAGAAAAAGTGGATAGCCACAAGCAACAGTGCATGCAATTGTTCCATCCTTGAGAATATGAGTATTCCACACAATGCCGGGATGCACTTCTCCTGTAACACTATTCGCCCCAATAAAATCCCACATGGCACCTCTAAAATTAAAATTTCCGTCAGCAATTGATCTTGCAAAAGTTGTGTATGTATATGAGTCAGCGTTAATGGTTCCATAGTGGTTCACCCACAGTGGATATGCAATTTTTAAGGCTCCGGCAATCAGCAAAATGCCAATCAGAGTTTTGAACAAAAAATTAAACGGTTTTTTTTGTTTATCGGATGATTTTAGCGATTCGAACATAGATGTTTCGTATTCCTTGGTAATAACAGACCACGATAGTTCATCTTTCGCTCTTTGTGCTCCAGCACCGGCAAGAGAACAACGCAGCTCATCATCCTTAAGCAATTTTTCTGCAGCATCAATCATTGCAGGATAGTCTTCAACATCAACTAGCAATCCTGTTTTTCCATCTAATACAGCTTCTGGAATTCCACCAATCTTTGTTGCCAGAGAGGCAGCCCCTCCAAGAGCTGCTTCAGAAAAAACAATGCCGAACCCCTCCACATCGCCAGGAACATCTAGACAAGGCAGTGTAAATATATCACAATGATAATATAGTTTAGTCAAATCATTGTTGGAAACTTTGCCGAGAAGGAACACGTTGTTGTTGAGATTTAACTCATCAATCTTAGCCTGTATCTTATCCTTAAGACGATCTTTGTGTGCCAGTGACTTTGTTGCATCCTCGCCCACCACCAAATATGCCACATCTGGATAGCGTTTGACAAGCTCAGGCATAACATTCTCAACAAATTCAAGAACACCTTTGCGTTTAATCAATCTTCCAACAGAAAGTATAATTTTTTTACCTTTAACCTGCTTGAAAATTTCTTCACACCCAGTCGGAGGTTCTTCTTCATATAATTCAGAACAAACTCCTGGATAAATGACATCAATACGAGACTCTTTACACCCAGCTGCAATAAGAAGCCTTTTTGTGTTTTCACTGTTAGCAGCAAGACGAGATGCATGTTTGACTAAAAACCTTACACAAAACTGGTATAATTTGCCTCCATATAATATATCACTACCATGCATTAGTAAAAGATATGGAATTCGAAAAATAAGCGAAGAGACAAAAGCAGCCGGTGCGGTAACAATACTACCACATAAGATTACATCAGGACGTTCTTTTAGGCAAAACTTGAATGATGCAAAAAAGGAATATATCACATAAGACTTCAACCCGGCCTTTTTACATCTATATACGTTGCTGTCTTCTTCAACGTCATCACAGTGTGATGTAATTGCAGAAACACTATGACCAAGTTTCTTTAAACCCTTGTAAAGATGCTCAACAACATATTCTATACCTCCTAAAACAGGAGGGAAATTCCAAGAAAGAAACAAAACTTTCATATACCCTAAACCTAGCTGTTTTTATTAAGCGAATACTCTATTTTTTTTACTCTAAAAAGAGTTTCATCCTGTGCTACTCTAATTCTATCAAGCATATCGGCAACCATACCAATAAAGAATAGAGAAAATGCACCAATCAAAAATAGTAAACCAGTAACTCCAGACCACTTGTGAGGAGTGAACATACCTGTAGTTACCTTAACAAACATTAGAAAACTAAAAAATCCTACTGCTAATACAAATGATATAAAAGATAGTATACCAAAGAATTTTAAAGGTTTATAATCTCGGTATGTCTTCAATATTATTGTTGCAGCTCTCCAACCATAGTTGAATAGGTTTGATGCAACGCGTGACTTACCGTGTTCACGAACCCCACGAATTTTCACAGGAACTTCTTCAATTCGAAGTCTATTAAAAGCCAGTGTTAAAAAAGTTTCATGCGTATAAGTGAAGTCTCCTAACAGCAGCAGTCTTAAATATGCATCGCGCGAGTAAGCTCTAAAACCACAGGACACATCAAAAAATTTCTTTTTAATCATAGAACTGAGCCAGTGAGCAATCATATCGTTACCAAAGCGTTTTGCTTTCGGCATGACCGGAGCCAATTCATTGTCCATAAATCTGGATGCAGTAACAAAGTCTGCATTTCCGTCTATGATGGGTGCAATGACTTTTGAGATGTCATTTGGATCAAACTGACCATCTGCATCAATTGTCACAATAATATCCGCATTTAGTTTACTGGACTCTGACACCCCTGTTCTAAATGCAAAACCAACACCTTTGCAAGTTTCATGTGAAACAACAATAGCACCAGCTTCTCTAGCCAACTCAGCAGTTCTATCTGTAGAACCATCATCGACAACCAAAACCTGTACTTCTGTAATACCCGCAAAATCCTTTGGAATTCTACTTATAACATCTGCAATTGTAATCTCTTCATTAAGAGCAGGGATCTGAACAACCAACTTCATTCTATATTTATTCCTCTAACCATTCCCAAGCTTCATCAAGTTCATCTGCATCAAAACACTTGATTTCAAATGTTAAAAACATCGAGAACATCTTTACTCCCGCAGTCACATATGCCGGACCTCCAACAAGAGCAATTTTTTCAAAGGATTTACAATGCTTAAAGCCGAACTTTGCATCATCAACAATAGCTTGTGTTTCCCAGCCTTTAAACTCATCATCCATATAAAGCAAGGCAGAAACTTTACCATATTCACTAATAAGCTTATCTAATGCAGGCACCCAGATTTCTTCATAATCTTTTGCCGTTAACTTTCCAGATGCCTCAACACCTAGAACACTATCATGACTTTTTTCTAATATATTAATCATTTTACTAACCTTTCTTTTTATAATCCAACACTTTTAACAAGGATTTTCACATTAAAACCTTGTAAGATATGCCACAAATCAGCTAAACACTTTTAAACAATAATATTAAAACACAAACAAATCAAGCAAAAGAACAGAAAAATAGTTATATATTTGTCAACAACTTAAAACAGCAATAATTCTGGTTGCTTTAACTCTTTCACAAACCCATGAAATTCATATGTTTCATAGAACTGAACTAACTCATTAAAACCAGGATGCCTTATTTTAAAATCAGAAGCAGAAATCTCACCAATATCAACTAAATAATCTAAGCTGACAAGTTTTATATTTCTGCTTATAATTTCCTCAGCGCTCTGGATTTTCTCTTGCAATTTTGGGTTTTCAATCTTTGCCAAGCAATCTTCAAAAGGTTCAAGACTGCCCACATCATTAAGAACTTTTGTTGCTGTTTTGTGTCCAACACCTTGAACACCTGCAATGTTATCTGCATTATCTCCAATTAATGCAAGCCAGTCCACAACCTGCTCTGGATAAACCCCCGTCTTGTCTTTAACCTCTTGAGCCCCCATCTTTATTGGAAGACCTGCAACAGAAACCATTTTGATGTTATCAGATATCATCTGCATCATATCTTTATCACCCGTGGCAACCAAAATTTCATCGTACTCGTTCTTTAAACGTTTTCCAAGGGTTGCAATCACATCATCAGCTTCCTGCATATCAATTTTCATAGTGCATATATTTGAAACTTTTAGAAATTCATTAAGTGGTTCAAACTGCGCTCTTAACTCATCAGGCATTGGAGGTCTTTGGGCTTTATACTCAGGTAAAAGCTCCATTCTTTTCTTCGGTAGGCCACCATCAAACACAACAATTAAGTCACTTGGTTGCCAATCCTTAATAGAACGGTTTAGCATCTTAATAAAACCATATAAAGCATTCGTAGCTAAACCATCGCTCCGCTTTATATTTTTAATTGCATAAAACGCTCTATAAAAATATGCCATTCCATCTATGATTAAAAGTTTTCCTGCCATCTTGTCTCCTTCTTAAATCTTATGGGCATAAAAAAAGTACGACAACAATGCCGTGCTCTTTTTAAATAAGAATATCAATTATTGATTAGCCTGATCTGCTTCTTCCTGAAGCTTATCAGCAATCAAATCTGCACTTGAATCTTCAACTGGACGACCAGCTGGGTCAACAAGTCTTGCTGTAACAAAAATCAACAAGTTACGTTTTTCACTTTGGCTTGTTTTGCTCTGAAAGAATTTTCCAATAATAGGTATATCACCTAAAAGAGGAATCTTATCAATTGTGTCAACACGCTTTTCTGTAATCATACCACCCATTACAACAGTTGCACCATTATAAATTGAAATACTTGTCTGAACTAGTCTTGTGTGGAAGAAAGGTTGCTCCATATTAAGCTGTTGGACATTTCCTTCCTGATCTGTATATGTAGTACCATAGTTTTTCCAATCAGGCTCTGTAACAACTTCTGGAGTCATATTTAGAGTAATCATTTGACCTTCAGGACTAACGTCTGGTTGAACAGTAAGAATCACACCAACTTCACGCATTTGAAAATCCTGAGGTTCAACGATACCACCAATGATAACCGCAGTATCATTAATAGCAGTCTGCCCTGTAACAGGAGTAACCGTATATGCAGTTGGATAAATATATTCTGTGACAACTTTAATTGTTGCTTCTTGACCTGTCTGAGTTGTAACCTTTGGAGATGACAGCAAATCAGCATGACCTTTTTGCTCCAATGCATGAATAACAAGTCCAAGTTCCGGGTTTGTAAGAATACCAGCAATTGAAAGAACAGAGTCAGCAACGTTTGCAGCATCTGCAGTAACAACGTCAGACATAAATCTGTTACCAGTTGTAAAACCACCTGATGCACTATTAGCAGCAATATCTACTCTTGGCGCAGCTCCTGGAGCATAATTGCCATTCTTTGATGCAAGAGTGAAGTCATCATTAAGGAACCATTCAAATCCTAGAGAGTTCATATCCTTTTCATTTACTTCAACAAAACGAGCTTCAATTTCAATCTGGTTAGGGACAACATTTAGTTCATTAAGAATTCCTTCAAAATCTATTAAGTTATCTTCTGTGTTTGCAACAACAATTTTACCAATTGATCTGATGTATTGAATTTGAGAACCAACAGGCCATTTAACTCCCATCTTCGTGAAAAACTCTTTCCAAGGAACAGCAGTTGCCTCCGTACCACCTGCATCACCAAAACCAAAACCATCCCCAACTCCACCTGCATTCATTGACAACTCATTGCCAACTGATGGAATTTTATCTTCAACAGATGGTAGAACATCATATGTCTTAACAATAATCTTGCCATCAGGAGCATCCGCTGGAACAATCATAACAACAGAACCATCAATTCTGTATTTCAATTTAGAAATTTCTGTAACAATATTTAAAGCCTCTAGCAATGATATGTATCTTGAACTAAATGTAATAGATTGTTGACCACTTGAATCTGCAACCGCTGTGGTTGGAATTGAGAACGGATCTGGCTCACTTGTCGTTGCAACAGGCTCGGCATCAGCACCAAGATTAAGAATTATATTTACACCTTTTTCTTCTTGAGGAGAATCTGATGTGTCATAGTCAATAGATGCTCGTTGTAAAAAGTCAATAACATCAACAATATTTGCCTGACGGAAATTTAACTCAGGTATAATAATGCTTTTCATTTTTTCTGCAATACGAACCTTTTTGTCGTCTGATATTAATATAGGCTTAGTATTCCGCATTTTATCGGTAGCGCCCTTGTTTACAGCAACATAGCTATCAGGACTCCATTTGTCTCTAACTTCAGCCATCATATTAGCACGAGTTGCTTCTGCTTCTTTTGTATTAATTGTGTACTTGTTTCTACCACAAGTTTCTAATAATTTGATTGCATCACGATTATATGGTTCAAGAGCTAAAACACCCTCAAGCATTAGAACTGCTTCATCGTAATTACCAACAGCCATATACTGTTTTGCTTTCACAAGAAATAGATTTACATCTGTTTGAAGATCTTTGTAACTATTCTTCTGCCATTCAAGATTTGAATCTTTTTGTTCGACAACAGGAGGTGATTCTTGATACTCAACACATTTTTTTACAAGAGCAGGAGCTTTGCGGTAACCATACTGAGCTGATTCACGAGCATTGTTTTCTGCAATCTGATAATCACCCTGCTCCATAAGAATAAGTGCTCTCGCATAATATGTTTCGCCAAGCCTATTTGGAATCTGGTCTTTATAAACTCTAGCTTCTGTACTATTGTTCAAATATTTATTAGCTTCTTTATAAAGACGAATTGCTTGTGCATATCTTTCATTCTTATATGACTCTTCGGCTTCTTTAAAAGTTTTGATACCAAATAATGTTTCAGCCTCTTTTTTGTTGATTTCAAGCTGAATCATTGTGTTGATATCTGTTTCATCATTTGCAACAGTTGATACAACAGGCTTAACAGGCTCAGCTGTTACATCTGTAGCAAGATCACCAAAGCTGTTCATTGCTGCTAACTCCTCTTCAGGTTCAACAGCAACTTCATCAGCAGTGGTTTCCGGCATGGTTTCTGCTTCATCAATATCCATTGTGACTTCTGGTTCGTCAAGATCAAGAAGATCGCTCACATCAGAAGAGCCGCCGGATCCAGGACTGTTAACTGTGACATCAACACTTGCATTCGTATCCGCTTTGTTCTCAACAGCAACAGGGCTGACAGGTTCATCAAGCAACAAGTCTTCATCAAGCAAGAACTCATCATCTTGTGCAACAAGACCTTGAAAAGTTAATGCCGAACATACAACAGCTGTCAACATAAATATATTTTTCTTTGTCATAAAGATATAATCTCCATTTCTTCATTCTTTATTAAATGGGCAATGTTTCAAATCAAAACAAAATAACCCTATAACCTGTCATTACAACAGGTGTTCAATCATAACTAACTGTTTATTATCAAGGACTTACAAATATTCCAAGATAAAAATCCTCTAAAAACTCTATTTATTTCCCTTCAAAAACAAGGACTTCATCGTCATCAATGCGCTTTATTACTATATTTTGACCCGAGTTGTCAACATGAATAAACTGATATGGCTTATTTTTTAGCTTAAATGTATCACCAGCACGTAATTTGAATTCTTCACCTGTGATGTTAAACTTAAGGGTTACAGTGTATTCTTTATACGCAGTACCTTTACCTTCGATAAGATCAATTTTTTTCCCGGAAGGAGATATCAAACGCAAAACATCTTTATCTCGCTCTCCCTCATTCTGAGCTTTTGCAGCACCTTTTCCAAAATTTGACAGTGTGAACCCTTCAACCTTTTCCCCGAGTTTCTTAAAATGAGTTCTATCACCATTCTTTAGATTTATCTGGAACATTCTAGATTTATCTGGTAGCAACGATGAACCTTTAAACAATAGATTAAATGGGTCAGCAACCACTGAAACAACTTTCAATTCTGTGTCTGGTGGTGGATAACTATTTGGATCCGATAGACTCGTATTTGACTTAAACTCAACAATGTTTGAGAATCCATCACCATCTGCATCAGCCATTGAATCATCAAGACGATGGTTTAAACCATGCTCTTTTTCATACATATCAGGTATTCCATCCTTGTCTCCATCATATTTTTCGTCAAGTGATCTAAGTGGTGGCTGTACTGTTTGACAAAAAGGACATTTCTTTGCAAAGTATGCTATTGGTATTTTGCAGTCAATACAAACAACTCTTGACTCTGGAACAAACATAGCAACATTTGTCCAACCTGGATCAGCTAAATTTAACTGATACGGATTTGTAATCTCTGCTATTGTGTCCTCGTACTGAGAAACATCTAAAACAGATGCATTAGGGTTAGCCTTGGTGTAAGAAACAATCTCGTTTTCAACTTCAGCCATATCTTTAACACCCTGCCCAACATTTATATATAGGTAGGCAGCTGTTGCCAACAAAGCAATAACCACCAATATTAAAATAATTTTATCATAAGAACTTTTTATCATAGAAATCATAATGCAGCACTCTACTTATCTTCTTGGTTATATGTTTTATCAAATCTGTAAACTTCAATACCAATTGTTACTTCCATTGGCACCTCCAACTCTAAACCAGAAACTAATCTTTCTGGACGGGATAGCTCCTTCAGTGTAACACCATCAGCCAAGGCCTTTGCTTCAATCGTTGATGAAGGTAAGATTCCATTGTTAGGCTTTATAAATTTAACTGTTGAAACTCGAAGGAACATCTTTTCCTTTGAAATATTGTTCAAAATTTCTAAAGCACTCTGCATCTTTGCCTTAATCACGAATTCAAAGTACATTTTTCCAAAAATTTCATTTCGAACAATCCTGCCTGTTTCAGGGTTTGTCATCCCCTGAACACTGTTAGCTTTTGGAGTAGGCTCACCTCCACGACTATTTCTTCCACGACGGCTGCTACGAGATCTACTGTCTGTTTCTTCCTCTTCAGTATCTGAAGTGCTGTTAACTTGAGACCCCTCAAAGAGCTCTCTTTTAATTGCTATAATCTCTTGTGGCTTAGCCTCACAAAATATAGTAACCAATCGTTCCACAAGAAACAGTTGCTGACCAAGTCTTCCAACATCTCTAGGTGCAGGAAGAGCATTGGCCTCAAAATACTTTTTGAAACCAAGATCAAACTCAGCTGGCATCTTAACATTATTCTCTCTTATAAGAGCAAACATCTCTGTTCTTTTCTCACCTAAAGTGGACATAAATGCTGATGGACTCTTCTGTACCGGCTCAACTTGTTGAGCAGCCAAGTTATTTAAAATGTCGTCAAACCATTTCTGAAGTTCTACATCATGTTCCTTGTATACATCAATATTCTCTTCTGTTGGAAACGGGTTGCTATCTTCATAAATTCTTTTGATTGAATCTTTAGCCCCGGTCATCTCCGACATTGCTTCATTGTAACCTAAAAAACCTAAAACAAGCATTGTGCCTGATCCAATAAGCATTAATGCACCAACCGCTATGGCGACCCACAAAACTATTTTTCCTGATTTCATAATAAATCCTACCTTATCTGATTCTTATAGGGGTTTGCAAAGCAACATATATCTTAAATTTATGAGTGTAATCACCAGCAACAAGAGGTGGTTGCTCTTTTATTGCCGTGCCATCCGTAAATCCAGGAAACTCTTTTAGACGAGTTGTAAAAACCTCTAAAACAGTCGTATCACCTTTTACGATTGCCCTTGCTTTATCTTCAAAAATCTCACCCTCTATCTCAACACCGGCAGCCATTCCATTATTTACTACAGGCTTAAAGGATGTTAACCACATACCTTCCAGCATAGCATTATGAACCCCGTCAAGAACCAATAACCATGATGTCTTTGATGCAACGAGATCTACAAGCTTTCCTACCTCTTTTTCCTCTGCTTTCTGAGCTCTCACAGCATCTCTAAGCTTCTTATCCAAACTCTCCAACCGTAACTTTTCATTCTCGATATTGATTGTGTTATCTTTTGCAAGAACTGTCATATGATGAAAATACCAAGCCCAGCAACTCATGGCAACAGCGGCAAGTACAACTGAAGCAACAAAGAATGGCCTACGCTTGCGCATTATTTTTTGTGCAACAATTGATGCCGGCATCAAATTAATCTCAATAGGACATCCTCCTGCATACCTTACACCAAGACCAACAACCTCTCCAAGTACTGTAACATCAGCATTAAGCTGGTCGACAGAAATATTTGGTGATATACTTATACTTTTAAAAGGATTTAAATACTCAACATCAACACGAAGTTTTTCATTAAAAAAAGTATTTAAATGAGGAATAATCGAACTACCACCTGCAAGAAGAATTGATGTAGGAGCACTTCCTGACTGCTGACTTCTATAAAAATTTATAGATCTGTTAACTTCCGCATGTAAACGTGTTAACACATTTCTTACTATCTTTGAAATTTTTTCTGTGTCAGGATCTTCTGACATAGAATAAACACCACCAAGTGCAACAACTGCTTTTTCTTTTTTGAGTTTTTCTGCCTCTTCAAAGGTCAAATTGAACTCTTTCATAATCTCTTGGGAGATTGTATTGCCAGCAACTGTAATACTACGACTAAAAACTTTGTTTCCTTCAACAAAAACAAGGTTAGTTGAACGCGCACCAATATCAAGAACCATTGTACAAGCATCTGTTGTTATTTCCGGATAACTCATTCTTACAAGATTATAAAGTGCTAAAGGAGCCGTATCAATTATTTCAGGCTCAAGACCTAAAGTCTGAACACAGTCTGTCAGAGCTGTAACATTCTCTGTCTTAACAGCAACAAGCATAACCTTCTTTTCATCATCAAGACCATCATCAAGTAACTGATAATCCCAAACAACTTCGTCAATCGGAAATGGGACATTTTGTTGTGCTTCGTACTCAACAATTTGTTGAATCTTATCACCTTCAACAGGCGGCAACTTAACATAGCGCGGAAAAACTGCCTGGCCAGAAATAGACATGTATAACTGAACGCCAGATCTTATACCACGCTCTTTCATTAGATCTCTTAAAGCTGATACTATATATGCAGATGAATCAACATTGCTTTCAGGTAAAACACCCAAATCTGCAACTCCATAATTGATAAGTTCTGGCACACCATTCTTACGTGTCACAAACTCAGCAACTACAATTTTACTGGCACCAATATCAAGTGCAATCATTCTATCTGGACTAAACACTATTTTATTACCTCATAACTATCAATATTCATAAATACAAAAGGTGACTCTTTTTTATTCAAAAGATACCCGGAACGAGGAATCAAAACATTACTCTCCATTATGCGAGGGTTGTTCCACCAATTATCTCCAAAAATTTGTCTCACAGAGTTAGCAACTTCTCCCGTAGCTTCAATCACTACACCATCAACACTTAAAATAACTGCCGCAGCAACCGCCTTACCATATCTCTTTTCTGCGTTAGGATGCAAAAATGCTGATGCAAAATGCTGTCTACCTTGCTCTACATCAATATATGTAACGCTTTTCTTATATACACTGTATCTCTGAACATTCTTACCATCCTCACGTTCAACTTTCAAGGTAACAACAATATATTCAATCTTTAGTTCATCAATCCACTCTGGTATTGTCTGATACTCAACATTCAAACGACGCCACTCGGGGGCTCTCCCTGACTTTGAAATTCCTGGCTCATCCTGTATACCATAACTAGGAGTTTTCACAAGGTTCTTGGAGTCGCTCAACGCACTAAAGCTTTTCAACTTCAACGGTGGTGGTTGTTGTTGATTTTGCTGAGCAAGTGCAACAGAACAAACACTTACCAACATAACTACTGTCATAAAACTTCTTAAAACTCTAATATTCATCATCTTGCCCCTCTTCTGGTTGTTTATCGTAAATCGTTAAACACAAAGCACTTACGCATAAGCGACAGATTGCTTTGTAAAACCCGACCTTATTTAACAAAAAAATTTCTATAACCATACACCAATATGCCATAAAAATCAATGAAAAAAAATGGTTTGAAATAACTTTTTTTAATTTATGCTCTAATTTTATTAGTATTCTCTTAGTTTAAACAACTCAACTAGAGCATTTCGCTCATGAAACGCAGTACATATTTGTCCTGCGACTTCTGTTGAATCTTTCAAAAAAATAGGCAATTATAACCTCATATCTCACCAAAGTTTTCAATAGCAAAAAAAAGCGGAATTCAAAAACAAATTCCGCTAATATACTTAAAGTCGTCTACATATGATCTCGTACAACCACATACAGTAAAATATTATCTAGCCTTGGATTTGGCTTCATTTACAACAAGCTTGCGACCTTTAATGTCCTTGTCATCAAGGTTTTCAATAGCACGCTGTGCTTCTCCTCGGTTCGGCATTTCAACAAAACCAAAACCTTTTGATTTTCCGTTTTGTAAGTTCGTAATAATTCGAACATTCTGAACTGCACCATATTTTTTGAAAATTTTACGCAAATCACCTTCTCTTACATTGTAAGAGAGATTACCTACATAAATCTCAACACATCTATTTTTACTTTTTGCTTTGGCCGGCTTACTCTTAGCATTCTTGCCCAAAATAATACCAACTAAACAAAATACTGCAGCCACAACAACATTAATTAAAATATTTGCAGCATCAACATCTTCTAATCCTAACATATCATATTCCTTTCACGGTTCCTAAAATCCTATTTGGATTCCAAAAAACCTTCCAGCTTCTTTAGTCGCGTCGGATGACGTAACTTTCGCAAAGCCTTTGCTTCTATTTGTCTGATTCTTTCTCGAGTTACATCAAATTTTTTACCAACCTCTTCTAACGTCCTAGAGTAACCATCTGTTAATCCAAATCGATAATCCAAAACAGACTGTTCTCTTTCCGTTAATGTTGATAAAACTATCTTTAAACGATCTCTAAGTATACTGTATGCAGTCATTTCCGATGGATTATCTGCTGTTTTATCTTCAATAAAATCACCAAAATAAGCATCGTCTCCATCACCTACCGGAGCCTGAAGCGATATAGGTTGTTGTGCCATTTTATAAACAGCCCTAACGCGTTCAACCGGCATATCCATCTCTTCTGCAGCTTCTTCAGGAGTAGGCTCTCTACCAAGCTCTTGAACAAGTTTTTTCTGAACCCTCAGCAATTTGTTGATTGTCTCAATCATATGCACAGGGATTCTAATAGTTCTCGCCTGGTCTGCAATCGCACGAGTTGCAGCCTGACGAATCCACCAGGTTGCATAGGTGCTAAATTTATAACCTCGGCGATATTCAAATTTCTCAACTGCCTTCATCAGACCAGTGTTACCTTCTTGAATAAGATCAAGAAATGACAAACCTCTGTTCATATATTTCTTAACAATACTTATAACAAGCCTAAGGTTAGCTTCAACCATTTCTGTTCGAGCCCTCTGACCTCTTTTCATCCACTTGGACAACTCCTTAAGGCTAACAACCAAGTCATCAACCGGCATGAGAAATTCTAATTCATATTCATTTAACTTGTTTTGAAGCTCAATAACACCTGAATCTCTTTTTTTGCTCTTTCTTTTTTCTTCAAGTTTTTTGATTGAGTTTATAATATCATAAACAGACTTATATTTAAGACCTGCCTCTGCTGCCATAATCTCAATAACCTTTTGCTTGAAATGCAAAGATGCATAAACATCCACAGCTTTATCTCGCCGTTTCTCAAAAACCTTCTGTTTCTTCTTGAAATCAGCTGCACTTAACGAGTGGTTTGACGGCACGTAAGCAGAATGCAAAGATTCTTCAGCTCCAAGTACAGCTTTTTTCAAGCCAACCATTTGCTCAATATACTTATCCCTACTATCAACAACTTTATCAATCACAACTCTGTCAAAACGCTCTTCTGAATTTTCAAGCTGAGCCAAAACATCCATATACATCTTAGGGGCAAAACCAAATTTGTTAAATATAGTTCTAACATTAAACTCTGCCTCTTCAATTCTTTTGCAAATCTCTACCTCTTTTTCTCGCGTTAAAAGAGGAACTTGTCCCATCTGGTGCAAATACATTCTTATAGGGTCGTCAATATCAACTCTAGATGTCTTGCTACCAGCTTTTTTCTTGTCAAATTTCTTGTACTTATCACCCTCTGTAGACTCAAAAACTTCAATCTCCATGGATTTTAAAATACGCAAACAGGCTTCGATTCCCTCTGCATTAATCATCTCCGGAGAAAGATATTTGTTGATATCGTCAAAAGTTAAATAACCTTGATTTCCCGCCAACCCAATAAGAGTTTTTAAACTCTCTGCTTTGGTTGTTGCTTTGGTAGCTTCCTCCAGTTGAGCAAAATCAGGCTCAACATCTCTTAAACCTTCAGGAATAACTGTTTCGTCCAGTAATGCTTTCTTATGAGTCTCTTTTTTAGGAGCTTTTTTCGTACTTTTCTTAGGAGCAACCTTAGCTTTAGGCTCTTTCTTCACAGGAATTGATTTGGCTTCGCTTGTTAATACCTTCTCCAAAGCTGGAGAAGTAGTTTTTGTGGCATTTTTTACCGCAGGAGCTTTAGCTCCAGCAGCATTTTTAGTCGTAGCTTTTTTTGTTGATTTTGCGACCGATTTACTCTGGGAAGGCTTAGCCTTTGAAGAAGTCTGCTTCGCGACCTGGCTTTTTCTGGCCAGTTTTTTAGCAGCTGTTGCTTTAGTTGTCTTCTTTCCTACAACTTTATCTTTTTTCTCTTCTGGTTTACCTTTTGGCATAAATAATTCACCCTCTTTTGCTTGTTGATTTCCAATAAACCTATATATTATACCAACAATACATAAATTTAGTCTCTTTTGCAACTGTTTTTTTTCATTTTTCAGTTTTTTTCACAATATATGACACGCATTTGCCATTTTTTTCCCTTTTTCAATAAAGAATTGCAGTTACAGTGCACATTAATAACCATAGAGTGGTTAATAATTATATGAGCCTAATATCAATAAGGATATAATTACAAAAAAAATTATCCCGCATATTTTATGAGATTACTTTTTGCATTGTTTTCAAGCGTTTGTCAAATCTTTTCAATTTTTATTTTTGTTATCGCATTTCTTAAGTATCAAACAACACTTCCAAAACAAAATATATCACGATTTCGTGATGAAGAAGAAAATCTTTTACCAGATTTCATTTTTTTACACATTAATTTTGCATAAAATTCCAAATTTTCCACATAAACAACCATTTTTTACATCATCTTGTACAAATAACGATGGAAATCGAGAAAATAACCACAATCTTTCCAAATTTCCTTGACTAAAACATAAAATTCTAATAGTATGTGGGTGATTTAATGTAAAAATATAAACATGAGGTAAAATATAATGAGTAATAAATTTTTGTTCTGCGTAATAACACTTTCTTCTTTTGTTGTTGCATCATCGGCTTTCGAGCCAGCATTTAAACTTGTCCAGCCAGAAGGTAAAGTCAAGATTCAAACACCAGCTTCAAAACGTTCTGAAACACCGAGAGTGGATCAGGCTTATGCTTATGGAAGCACAATAACAATTGAAAAAGGTTCATCTGTTAACGTAATATTGGGCAATGGTAGCTCTGTTAAACTTACAGGTGCTGCAGTTGTAGGCATGAAAGAAGACGGTGACGAAAAAATTATTGATCTAAAATCAGGTAAAGCTGAATTCAATCTTGCAAAAGATAGTGGGAAACTCAAAGTTCAATCAAAAGGAATTGAAATTTCACCTGTCTCTGCTGGTACTTTTACTGTAGATGCAAGAAGATCATATTCCTTCAACTCTGTAGGAATAGTTTCTGACACTGCACAAGTCGCTGTTAAAGGCGATCAATTCGATATTAAAAAGTTTGGACCTAAATCAGAACTATCAATTTCATCAGCTTCTGATGGTTCTTACTCAAAAATTCAGGTTCCAAAAGGTAACCTAAACCTTACATTTGATACCGACGATGGTGATAAGAATGTTAAAGTTGAAAAAGGCGAAACAGTTGCAATATATCGCAAAGTTTCAAACCTTGGAATCACAGTTGTTTCAACTGTTATAATAACAGGTGCTGACTCAACAGTTAAACAACAGTTTTCATTCTCTAAAAAACTAAAAAAACGAATTCCAATTAATCCAGCGTCTACTACTACGACTACTACAACTACTACTACAAGTTCTACAACTGTAAAGTCGCCTACACCAGTTGGTGAAAGATAAGAAAACAGTCTTAATAGTGAACTCAATTTATAATGCATTTCTTCTTAAATAAAAATCTAGGGAGAAATGCATTTTCTTTTTAAAATGTAATCAAAAACAAGGAAAATATAGTGTTAATTTCAAAATTTCATAAAATAATAGGAAACAAATGGCTTTGGGCAGCATTTGCAATATTAATGAGTTTAGTATTGGTAGGTCTTTTTACTCCAGGCATGAATAGCGGTCAAGAAGAACGTGTACTTGCAGCTGGAAAACTATACGGGCTCGATATTGCAAAATCAGAATATAACATCGCTGAATATTTCGAAAAAGGACTCGTCAGTGACAAAACATACGACCAGGAAGAATATAAACAACTTCAAAAACAAACATGGCAAAGATTAGCTGCTCTTAAAACTGCTCCAAGAATGGGAATCATTGTAACAGAGCAGGAAGTCCTTGATGCAATCAAAAACGATCGTACATTTGCCAACAGTGCTGGTCAATTTGATAAAACAATCTTTAATCAGATTATGATGCAAATAAGACTAAGCCCTGAAATCTACACAGAATATGTTAAACAACAATTAATTATTTACAAAGTAAAAAAACAACTTGAATCAGAAGTATGGCTACCACCAACATTGATTGAAGAAAAGCTTTCAGACTTGACCGACCTAATCACAGTAAAAGCCGGACTTGTCAGCAACGTGAATTTTACAAACAACGTAAAAGTTACAGATGAATTGATTTCAGCATACTATGATGAAAACAAAGAGATCTTTGAAACACCAGAAAAAATATCTGTTAAATACATAAAGTGGTCAAACGACGATGTCGCAAAAACAATTGAAATCACACAAGAACAAACTGCCAACTATTACACAAACTATATTGATGACTTCTCTGTTGCAGACACAAACAACAACCTAGTCCCTATGCCTTTGAAGGACGTACAAGATAAAATTGTTGCAATGCTGAAAAATAGAGCAGCTCAAAATCAGTTAATTGATACCGCAAGTTATTTCACAAGAAAATTGGAACCTGTTGCAGGAAAATCAGAACCTTTTGAAACAGTTGTTGCAAAAGAGACAGATCTTTCAGTATCAACAAGCGGTCTGTTTTCAGCACAAAGCAAGATCGCAGGACTAAGCGATGTTGAACCAAATGATGTGCAAATGCTATTTGCTCTTGACCAAAATGACCCATGGCGTTGCTTCAGCGACCCTGTTGTAACAGAAAAAGACGTATACATCTTTGCTGCAAATGAAAAAATCGCTCCGAAAATTCCAGAACTTGCAGAACTTAAAGAGACTATTTCTTTCTATGTAAAACAAGATGAACTTGGCAAGCTTACAAAAGAAAAAGCTGAAGAATTCATTGCAGAAATTGAAAAAGAAGTTGCGGCGGGCAAATCCTTTGAACAAGCAGCTAAAGCTCTAGATATTGAGACATTCAATGCAGGAACATTCATGTCATACCAAGGTATCACAAACAATGTACCATATGCAGATACGATCTCTCGTTTAGCAATCTCAGTTGAAGCTGGTAAAGCTTCTGAACCGGTTGAAATTCCAAGTGGTGCAATCTTCGCATTCGTTGAGAAACGTACAGAAGGCGAACCAATTGAAAAAGAATTGGTAAGACCTCAACTTCTATCATCTCTAACAAAATATAGAGCCGATATCACTTATCCAGCTTGGGGCCAAAGTATATTGGATAGTAAAGAAGCTGACTTCCAAAACTTCATGGATCAACCAGAAGAAAATGAAGCCGCTGAAAAAGAACTTGTTGAAGAAGAAACCGGCATTTAAAACATAATACCAAAAATGGCTTTTAAAATTGAGCTAAAAAAAATCCGAGCCAACTGGAGGCAGCTACAATATGTGAAACATGGAAAAACTCTAATGGCATTCACAACACCTGTAGCCGAGTCGCTCCGGCTCTGGAAAATAAAATTTTCATGACTTTAAGACAGACACAGACCTGTAAAAAAATAGTTTGATAATAAATGAAAAAAATAACAACAATTTTTCTTTGCATACTAACAGCATTGATAATGTTTTCGTGTAAAACTGTCGAACACGAATTTGAAACCAACCAAACACAACACATTGGTTGGTGGCGTTCACAGCTGTTTGAATATTATCCTGACAACCCATATACCAATCATCCTTCAGAATCAATTGAGGCAGTTGTCCTAATTGGTGATGGCTTTGACGCAGGTAAACCATGGGTAATTGTTAACCCTGAATACAAGTACAAACAACGTCCATCAACAAGACCAATTGAAGTTATATGCTACTCAAAAAAAGCAATTGAGTTTCTTTGCAACGCTCCTGCAGTAGACTTTGAAGCACGGGGTGCATGGCACGCAATCTTTTGTGGAACAGACGGAAAACTTGCAGGCATAAAAACAATCAGCTCATATAGCTTTAATTTAATGCCGGACAAAGATAAATCAAAAACACAATCAATAAAGGACGACCAAATTTCACCTGATGCCGTCAGACAGCTATACAACTTCTAACCCTTAAGCAAATCTCAACCTTAATCTCAACCTTAATCTTAACCTTTATACAACACCATGGCACTTATACATTTAAACTTTTTTTCAGAATCACTCGGAGTATCAACATCAATTGACATTATCATGCCGCAGAAAACCTCTGGACAGGAAATTGGTCTGGAAACCAACGCATCAGAAGATCTTCCTCCTTGCTTATACCTTCTACACGGTCTATCCGATGATCATACAATATGGCAACGCAGAACATCAATCGAAAGATATGCTGCTTCAAAAGGCATCGCAGTAATAATGCCTTGCGTAAATAGAAGCTTTTATACCGATATGGCATACGGACCAAACTACTGGACATACATCAGCGAAGAACTCCCCAAAATAGTACACTCAATGTTTAAAATATCTCAAGATCCAAAGAAAACATTTGTTGCAGGTCTGTCAATGGGTGGATATGGAGCAATGAAAATGGGACTTAGAAATCCCGATCGTTTTGCTGCAATTGCTTCACTATCCGGTGTTATGCAGCTCAAAGCCTTTGGTGATCCCAAAAAGAATGCCGAAGCAAAATTAATCTTTGGTGACACTCCTCCAATAAATAACGAAAACGATATGTTCTACCTGATAAAGCAACTCAAAGAAAATGGAACCAAAATTCCAGAAATATATATTGTATGCGGAACAGAAGACTTTCTTTATGAAGAGAACCAAACCTTCAAGAAACATTTGGAAGAACTAAACATCAAGCACACATATCAGGAAGCATCAGGAGCACACGAATGGGGATTCTGGGACAAGCACATCCAAGACGTCCTCGACTGGATCCCACTATAGAATCTTTTTATTCAAAATTGGATGTTGAACGTTCGATGTTCGACGTTCTCCCCCGCGAGCAAAGCGAGCTCTTAATCTTTACCTAAATCTTAATCTGCTGGAGAATCCAGCATTATTTACCTGGTTCCCAGTTATATAAAAATGGACTCGCACTATTTCTTACACCCAAAAGATTTGAGAGATCCAAGCCATTTGACACACCAAACATTGTTCGCCAATTAAATGCTTCCTCATATCTATAGACTTTTATATCTTCAACACCTAAAAGTTCGGCACAAACATCTTGAGCATCTTCATAATAGCCAATTTGATCAATGAGTTCTAAATCCTTTGCCTGAGCTGCCGTAAAGATTCTTCCATCAGCAATAGCTGTAACTTCTTCAAGAGTTAATCCCCTACCAGTCATAATTACTTCAACAAATCTTGTATGCATCTGTTCAATTACTACTTGCAATAAAGCCTGTTGTTCAGGATTTACCTGTTTTAAAGGATTCATCATATCTTTATTATCACCTGAAGTAATTGTTACATCCTGTATGCCAACTTTCTGAGCAAGTTCATACATGTTAATTGATTGCATAATAACAGAAAGAGAACCAGTCACCGAGGTTGGACGAGCAACAATATAATCCGCTGCCGTTGCAATATAATAAGCACCTGATGCAGCAACATCACCAAAAATTGCAACAACCTTTCTGTCAGGATCGTTCTCCTTAAATTTCATCAGAGCATGATAAACAATATCACTTGCTGTTATTCCACCACCACCACTATTCACATCCAGAATAATTGCCTTTACATCATAATCCAATGTTGCTCTTTTGATAGCAGAAAGGGCCGCAGAAGTAGGACTCACTGTTTTGCCAAAAATGCTATCACTCGAACTTAATGTAATAAATCCGTTAATAGGAACCCTGACAACCTTCGTCATAGAAGATCCTGAACCAGAACTCCAGACCTCTGTCAATGCAGGATACTCATCCCTGCCATAGACAGAATCGTCTTCCAATTCATCAAACGCAGCCGACTGAACTGCCTTTGAGAATCCTGCTGCTGCAATGGCTCCAACAGCAAAAAGAACCAAAACAAACATTACAGCAAATTGTACCGCTATAACTGTCCATAAACATCCCTTTCCTCCAGAACCTGACTGTTGAATAATTATACGATCACTCTTCAAATTTGACTCTTCCATCTTATATGCCCTTTCTATTATTCTGGTTCTACCAGAAATTTTACACTCTTTTCAAACCTATTATCAATGTGATAAAAAACTGTTTTGTCTTATGCAATCTCTTCTCGTCTGTCATCGTCCGATGCTACAGACATTGTGTCTACAAAACAAACCCCTGTTCGCCAAAACTCCTCCCCGGCTAGCTTGCTAGTCCCGCTCTGCGGGAGGAGGTCACCTCGCGTGCGAGGTGGGAGGGTACTTACTTCTTCCTTAGATATTTTGTTGCCACTCCTTAAAGTCGTTGCTTTAGCTTCGCCAAGGCCTGTCTTCGCTTCGCTACGGATGTTGATTATTAGATATTCAGTTTCCCTATGTTTTATAAAATTTTTGACAGTACCTATATTATTCTATAACTTTAAAATCTCACTAACTCCATTTACCACGCTCCCAAAGAAAAACAGCTATCTACACCTTGAGCAGGCTTTAAAATTACGCAAACCGTTAGTTGTATTGCACAACGTCTGTAGCCGAGGTCCGCAGACCTCGGGAAAACAAAGGTTAACAACCTCGCCCCTCAATCTTAATTTTCAAGATATTTCTGAGCATCAAGAGCAGCCATACACCCTGTGCCAGCAGCTACAATAGCCTGCTTATACACAGGATCAATAACATCTCCACAAGCAAATATACCAGGAATATTTGTCTTTGTTGTGCCAACCTCTATCTTTAGTAGTCCCCCTTCATTAACCTCAACCAAATCTTTAAAAGCCTCTATCTGAGGATCATGCCCTATTGCAGCAAAAATACCCTCACATTCAACCTCTAACTCTTCTCCCGTTTCAAGATTTTTTAAAACAGCACCAGCAACCATACCATTATCATCACCTTTTATTTTTGTAATCACATAAGGAATAAGCCACTTAATCTTTTCCTGTGCTTTAGCCTTTTCAACCTCAATTGGATCTGCTCTCAAATACTCCCTGCGATGAACAATTGTTACTTCATCAGCAAACCGTGTCAAAAACAAAGCATCCTCAATAGCTGTGTTTCCTCCACCAACAACTAAAACCTTACAATTTCTGTAAAACGCTCCATCGCATGTTGCACATCCAGAAACACCTTTGCCATAAAACTCAGGCTCATTCTCAACAGGTAGACGCCTTGCAATAGCACCTGAGGCAACAATCAAACTCTTGGTCTCAATTTCTCGACCATCATCAGTCTTTACAACAATTATATCACCCTTTTTTGATACTCCAGAAACAGAAGCACTATCAAACCGTGCACCAAACTTCTCTGCCTGTGTTTTGAATTTATCAAGCAATTCAAATCCCGAAATCATATCAAATCCAGGATAATTTTCAACCTCTTGAGATACTACAAGCTGACCACCTGGTGATGGTCCCTCAAAAATCAATGGACTCAACATCGCTCTAGCTGCATATATTGCCGCTGTTGCCCCCGCTGGTCCTGAACCAGCAATAATTAAATTCTCCATTTTATCGTCCTTTCTCTATAATTCATTCCGTTAAAAACTTTACTCTTTTAAAAACATATTTTGTTATAAATCAACGAGATACAGCAACTTTTGCTCTATTCCTATTTTTTTCGTCAGTCAACTGTGTCCTGCGAAGCTTGCAAAGCGAAGAATGATCTCGCCTTGCTTGACTACAGCCATCGTATCTAAAAACTACCCCTAGTATGCAAAAACTCCTCCCGCTTTTAGGGGAGGTCACCTCGCCTGCGAGGTGGGAGGGGTACTTACTTCTTCCTTGGACATTCCCTGTTGGATGTTGGATATTCAATTTGTATATATTAAGTTTTCATCTTTTTAATATAATTTTAAAAGGGCCCTATAATCCATTTTAAACAAGTGTAACCACCTTCTCGCCTTCAACAACCTTGCCAATAACAGTTGGTCTTTCTCCCGCTTCAGTCAAAATTTCCAATGCTTTGATAACATCATCTTCAGAAACAATCATAACAAACCCAATACCCATGTTGAATACACGATACATCTCTTCACAATCAACATTACCCTCAATCCTAATAAAATTATAGATCTCTGGAACCTTCCAAGTTGATTTATCAACCTCAATTCCAACACCATCAGGTAAAATTCTTGGAATATTATCACAAAAACCACCACCTGTAATATGTGCCATACCAGCAACAGTTATCTCTTCCATAACAGCCATTGCGGGCTTCAAATAACTTTTATGCACAGCAAGAAGAATGTCAGCAACTGTCCTATCTGTACCCGGCAGAACATCATTCACACCAAGTCCAGCATCCTCAAAAATCACCTTTCTTGCAAGAGAATAACCATTAGTATGCAGCCCCGAAGATGGCAAACCTATAAGCACATCACCCTCTTCAATGTTTTCACCTGTAACAATCTTATCCTTATCAACAACGCCAACAATTGTTCCAACCAAATCATATTCACCCTCAGGGTAAAGCCCAGGCATCTCTGCCGTCTCGCCACCAAGCAGTGTACAACCATTCTCAATACATGCAGTACAAAGTCCCTTCACAACATCCTTAAACACTTCACCCTTAAGCTTGGCTGTACCCAGATAATCCATAAAAAATAGTGGTTTTGCACCCTGAACAAGAATATCATTAACACAATGATTAATCAAATCCTGACCAACAGTGTCATGAATACCTGCCATAGAAGCAACCTTCAACTTTGTTCCCACACCATCTGCACTTGAAACCAAAATACTGTCAGCTCCTGGAGACTTAAACAGCCCGCCAAAAGAACCAATACTACTCAAAACACCATCCGTATTTGTCTGTTTAACCATCTCTTTCACAGAAGTCAAAGAAGACATCATCTCATCAATGTCTACTCCCGCTGCTGCATATGCCGATTTTTTCTCTTTCATAACTACATCCCTTCGTAAAATTCAATTAATAATTCACAATAAACCATATTCAAAAAATCATAGTTACAATATACAGTATTCCCATCATAAACTAAAGCATTTTTTCCTCCCTCCCTCATTTTCCTAAACAAAACCTTGCAGATATTCAGAAAAAACAATATTATATTTGTAAAACAAAGATTTGCTAAATCCAAAAAAGGAAGACAACGAACATAATTTCATGAAACAAAAACACAACCGATCAATAACTTTTTCCACTATTACAAACCCTGAGCGAGGAGTACCCTATTGTTGAAAACTCAGCAACAGGAACGCAGGTAACCTTTAAAAAACAGGAAAAAGGACTCGATATCGTAAACACCACAAAGAGATGTCAAAATTAACCCAAAAGGCACCATTAACCACTCCCGAAAAAGATATCTGTGCCAGAGCAATTTTCTGGAATGATCCTATACTGCAAATCTACCGCAAGAACCAATTGCAATATGATGACCAATGGAGCTCTAAGGTGATTAGCCGATACAAAAATATATTAAAAAGTATTGCAGATGTGCCCAAAAGCGATGAAGCATCTTTTGAATATGGAAAAACTCTCCTAAACATCTTGATTCATAAGCTTGAACTGATGGATAAACTCGATTGTGCATATGCAGAAAAAAACACGCAGAAACTCACAGCCATATCGCAGCTTGCATCTGAAATCATTAGCGAACTTGAAGAATTTTCAACATCTTTCAGAGAATATCAGTATGAAAGATACAACCCGCAAGGGTTCGAAATTCTTCAAATTCGCATTGGGGGACTCAAAGAAAGGTTCAAAGAAGTTTCGCTACGAGTTGAGGAATTGCTTCATGGCAAAATTGACTCAATCCCAGAGCTACACGAAAAGGCAAGCTACAGGCTGGTCAACAAGCACTACCACGACCTGGCAACCGCCTCATATTTTGTTTGACAATCATGATATAGACGCCTAGGACGGCATCTCGATAGGTCGGCTCACAGCAGGTACAAGCTTCCGTGCGTCGCTCTGCGATCTATGTGACGCTGTTGCTTGTTTATTTAACTTAGCGTTATTAGTTAAGCATCGTTTGCCGTTCTGGGAGCGACAACGTCCTCGTTGTCATATAATAAATACCTGCGGAGCTATTCCAATGTTCAATGCTCTAGAATTTTTCCTGTGGATGCATTGAGGTTTTCTATTGCAAGAATTCTAGACAATCGTTCTCTTGCCAAAGCTGACTCTGCTGCAACAGCGTCTGTTTGCACTTGATTCAACCGAGTCACAGAAACAAGACTGGCGTTATACTCTTCCGTGACAACATTCTCTATCTCATCTGCCAACCTATATATTTCATCACTCTTCTGCAACGACAAATTCTGAATTTCAAGATTATCACTTGCTACTCTGACATCTGCAACAACATCAATCTGAGTTTTTCTGTACAAATCAGAAGCAGCTGAAGCATCTGCTTTTGTTGCTCGAACTTTCCCGTGTCTCATACCACCATCAAAAAGATCCCATGATGCCACCACACCAACAAATGCTTCTGTATTTTCATCTTTGTTTAGGGCGTCAGTATCATCAACACCATTATATCCATAACGACCTGTTGCAACTACAGTAGGCATATAACTACCTTTTTCTGCAGATACAGCTGCTTCAGCTTGATCCAATTCAAGCTCTTTCTGCAAAAGATCAGGACGATGATCCACCGCATATAATATTTCTTTATCAAAATCCACTAAAAATTCTTTATACTCCTGCTCAAGATTTGAAACTGATTGAACATCGTTTGTAACAGTTCCATCGTCAACCCCCATGAGTCTAGCCAAAGCAATTCTGGCTTGACGTTTAGACAATTCTGCAGCCAGTGCCTGGTTTTCAGAAGCAATTTTACGCATTTTAAAATTCATCACATCAGATCTTGATGCGGCACCTGCAAGATTTCTATCGCGAGTTTCTTTATAAAGCACCTCGTTCAACTTTGCAGTTTCAATTGCAATTCTCTGTTGTTCTCCGGCAAACAATACAGCCAAGTATGCTTGAGAAACTCCTTGAAGAAGAAGTCGCTGTGCATCAAGAGTAGAGTTTTCGCTTATTTCTTCTCCATATTTCGCAGCCATTATCCTATATTTACGGGATAAGCCATCAAATAGCAGCCATGAAACATCGACTCCTGCCTTATAATTGTCGTGAGAGCCTAAAGCTCCTTGGGAGCCGGGCACTTCTTCCATTCTGTAGGCTGAGCCATAGGCACTAACGGTAGGTAACCAAGCAGATTTTGCCTGTTGAGCAATCGCAGATGCAGCCTCAATACGTGTCATTGCTGCTTGCAGTCCAGGATTTCCGGACAAGGCAATTTCTTTTGCCTGTTTCAGTGTGAGAAGTCCATTAACAACCTCCCCTTTTTCTACAAAACTATCAGGTATACTTGCTGAGTCTTGAGCCGAAAGATTACTCACTGTCATAGGCAATGACAACCCAATTAAAATTATTATTATAGATATTTTATCTTTCATAATTTTCTTTTTTCCTCTTCGTGTTCCAAAATCATAAAGTATAGGGACAACAAACAGTGTCAATATACCCGAAATCAAAATGCCACCAGCGGAAGCAATACCAACACCATTTCTGGCTTCAGCGCCTATTCCTTGAGCCAAGCCCATTGGCAGCATGCCAAAGAAACCGGCAAATGTAATCATAATAATTGGTCTCATCTGATCTCCAGCAGCAGTAATCATTGCTTTATGTACAGGCATTCCTTCTCTAAGATGTACATTGAGTTGTTCCATAATCAAAATTGCATTGTTCACCACAATCCCAATAAGCATAACTATGCCCATAATCACAAACACAGATATACTCTCATTCATCAATAATAACGCCCAGAACACACCAATCAATCCAAGTGGAAGTGTAACTAAAATTAATGCTGGTTGTTTCCACGACTCCATAATCGCAGCCAGTGTCAAAATAACCAAAATGATAGCTAACAAACCTGCTTCACCAAGACTTGCCTGGCTCTCTGCCATGTTTTCTGCATCGCCAGAAAAAATAATTTCATACCCAGGTGGTAAAAGCTGCTCTTTGTCAACATATGAAGCAATAACCCCAATAGCTATTCCAAGAGGAAAATCAGGATTCAAATTACTTGTTAATTTTGTGACTCGCCTTTTGTCTCTACGAAGAATCTGCACAGGAGTGTTGACTTCCTCAAAATTCACAAACGATTCAACCGAAACTGGTTTGCCAGGAAGTCCCGGAACAGAGAATGATTTAACTTGATCTTTGCCTTGTATTTCTTCATATTTAACAACAATATCATAATTTCTGTCACCTTGTTTAAATGTGCCAATCTCAATACCTTCAAGATTACCTCTCAATGACATTCCAAATGTAGTTGCAGAAATACCAAGATCACTGAAAATTGCTCTCTTAGGAAACATTTTGAGCTTATTCTTGCCCAGACGTACTGATGTGTCAACGTCGCTAAAGCCTGGATAATTTTCACAATACTGCTTAATATTTAAAGATAAAGCATTAAGAACATCCAACTCATCACCAACAATATAAGCCTCAACAGGTGTGCTGATGCCTCCAATTAACGATGGGATAAACGCCCCGGTTAAACAATCGGTTATACCCGTCAATCTGTTTCGAACAATCTCAAGCAAATCATAAATAGTTGCATCTCGTTCATCCCTTTCCAAAAATTTCAATTGAACTTGCCCAAGATATACACCTTCCGATGCCTGACCGGCAATACCTTGAATTTTGCCAACAGTCACTAGACTACTTGTAAGTCCTGGCAAATCATCAAACAGTTTTGCAATTTCCAGAACACGTCCAACGCTGTTGTCCAATGAATATGAGGTAGGAAACTCTAAACGAACTGTAATTGAACCCTTATCCAGATCAGGAAAGAAACTGCCACCAACAGCCTTTGCCGACTTCAAGGCAGACATAAACATTAAAACTACCGCAATAATAAAAAGTATTGCAAAAATCTTTCTTTTTTCAAACAAACGCAATAGTTTTCTATATGCGCTGATAACCTTGTCAAGTCCGGCATTGAACTTGTTTTCAAAAAATGCAAGAACACCCTTGTTTTTTCGACTTGTTAAAAGCTTTGCACATAACATTGGTGTTAATGTGAAAGATATAAAGAGTGATACAAGAGTCATAATAAGCATTGTCAAAACCAATGGTTTAAGAAACATTGCAACCATACCGCCCATCATAGCAATAGGAAGAAGCACAACACAATTTGTTCCAGCTGACGCTAAAACAGGAAGCCAGGAATCTGAGGCTCCAAGTCTCGCTGCCTCTTTTGGATCTTTACCCTGCGAAATGTGCTTGCTTATTGCCTCCATAACCACAATGGAATTGGTTACAAGAATACCCACACTCATACCAATTGATATCAATGTTGACATATTCAATGTATAATTCATTAGCCCCATAAAGAAAAGACCAATAACAATCGTAAGTGGCATTGTTATACATACAACAAACGTTGTTCTAATATTATAAAGAAACAAAAATAGAATCAATCCCGTGAGCACAACACCCATTGCAACATTTTCCCAAGCACTATCTACAGATGCCTTGATAAACTTTCCCTCATCATTAACCCACTTAAGATCCATTCCTCCTGGTAATTGCTCCTTCAATTTTGAAAACTCTGACCGAACAGAATCAACAACTTCAACAGCATTTGCATCCGCAAGCTTAACAATTTCAATTGCTATGCAAGATGCACCATCGAGAAAAGCCTTTTGCCTAATCTCTTCAGTTGTCATGACAGCCTTGCCAACATCTTTCAAATATACCCGCTTACCATCAACATTTGCAACTTCCAGTTCATTAAAGTCTACAACTTCCAAAGGGTCAGCATCAAATTCAACAGTATATTCAAAACCATTATCTTTGACTCTACCTGATGGAATCAAACCAATTGCTGAATTAATATTTTGAGCTACTATTCCAGAGGTCAGCCCTCTTGCAGCAAGTTTATCTCTATCTATAAGAATATGAACTTCACGCTTAGCACCACCAATCAGCGTACACTCTGCAACACCTGCAATGGACGACAACCGGTCTTTTAAAGTATTATCAGCATAATCATACAGATCGGCAATGGGCAAATCACCAGTCAATGCAAGCTTCACAACAGGAACGGCATTAACATCAAATTTTTCCACGATAGGATCTTCAACCCCTGCAGGGAAATCACCAGCAATTAAACCAATTTTTTCTCGCACATCCATCGCTGCAATATCAATATCTGTACCATATTCAAACTCAAGAAACGTAAAGCACACATTTTCCATAGCTGTTGACTCAACATGTTTAATGCCATTGAGAGTCATCACTTTATCTTCAATTCTCTTTGCAACATCAGTCTCTATCTGTTCAGGACTTGCTCCGGGAAAAATTGTTTTAATCGTAATGATCGGTGCATCGATACTCGGAAGCATCTCCAAACCCATCTTACGATAAGTATTGAACCCTAGTAAAACCAGGGCAATCAACAAACAAGACATCGCAATAGGACGCCTAATTGACGCATTTGATAAAAACATAATTATAACTCCCTATTTACGAACATTTATGCCTGTGTCATCATTAAGCAGAAATTGTCCTTCAACAATAACCAAATCACCAGTCTTAATAGATTCGTCAACGACTTCTGTCCAACCATTAAACTCCAAACCAGTTTTAATTGGTACAAGCTTTGCAACTTCACCATCTGCAACAAAAACTACATCACCTGTTTGTTTCTTAATGATTGCCTTAGTTGGAACCCCAATACCCTTGGATTTACCAAGTTGAATAACACCACTAATCAAACTTCCTGGGGCAACCAGTTCGCTATTTACCAAATCTGCTTTAACTTCAAAAACCCTTAACATATTATCAATTGACGGAGCTTTATAGCTAAGCACATAGTCTCCCTCCTGCTTCTCATTTGAAAAAATCATTAACTTTGTTGTTCCTGCATTAATATCTGAATAATACTGAGATGGAATATAGAAAGATGCTTCAAGCTTGTTTACACTCTCAATTTTGAACACAGCCTTACCTGTCGTGCCCATATCTCCAACATAATAAAATGTTTCAGACACAACTCCGCTGATTGGTGCCTTCACAACAGTATCGGACAAGTTCTTTTTTGCAATTTCCAGTGCGGCTGCTGCCTGAGAAACTTGCTCTTTTGAGAGCTGAATCAATGTATCTGCATGTTTTACAGATGCTTTGGCCTGCAGCATACCTGATTCCAACTTTTCAATTGTATCCAAGGTTCCAACCTGCTTTTCATCATACAATTTTTTTTGTCGTTTGTAATCAATTTCAGCTTTATTTAAAACAGCTTCAGCCTGTTCTTTTAAAGCCTCTTTTTCATTCACAGCACATTTTGCAACCGCAAGTTCCTGTTTAGCAAGAATCATAGCCTGCTCAGTTTTTATTGCATCAACTGCAAACAACTTAGTTTTATCTTTTTCAACAGCATCGCCCTCGTTCACAAAAAGCTCTGTAATCGTTCCGGATATACGTGGCGTAACCATCGCAACATCTTTGGCCTCAACCGAACCTTCAACACTAATGTTATCCTCAAAATCCATGATTTCTCCATTCGCAACAATAACAGGAATTGACTTCTTCTCAACTTCTTTAGCCACTTCTTTTTTTCCGCACCCAACAAATGCCAATAAAACTGCCAATAACAAAAATTTAATTATTTTACTCATCATTCTTATCTCTCTTTTAATTATTATCTTTTATTCCTAAATTAATACTATTTACTAAAACATCTATAACCTCATCTGAACCAGGACTATTCTCAGGATTACAAATTAACTCCATAATCAATTCCATAATAATCAGACCAATCATCCATGCACGAGTTTCAGGGTTGTCCACAATCCACCCCTCTTTCTCTATACCATCTTTAAAAAGTGACAAAAATACCGCTCGCTTTCGATCAATATGCTGTTTGCGTTGCTCTGATAAAACAGGAAACTCCTTTTCAGCCCCAACAAATAACAACAACCAGCTCCTGTGAGTCTCTGCAAATTCAAAATGAGCTCGAAGATATTTGATCAACCTTTCCCTTGCCGACAAACTGGCATCTTCAAGAATAGGATCAAAAAATGCACTCGCCCTTTTGTTTATATCTTCAATTATAGTTAAAACCAAATCTTCCTTAGATGAAAAATAGTTATATAAAGTTCCCTTGGAAACCCCCGCTTCTTCTGCAATATCAGACATTTTCATCTCATATAATGTAGTCCCCGAAATCAGCCGGCATGTCGCAGCACAAATCTCGCTGCGCATCATCTCTTCAACTTTGCTCTTCTTCTTGTCTATTAAATTCATATCATTATTCCTTTATTTATCCTTCGGTTCTGTCAAAAGTTTGCAGGCTTCCGCCTTCGCAAAGCGAAGAATGACGCCCCTGGCGCTATCAGCCGTCATTCCTTCCAGCCTTCGCCGTCCATGCGTCGCTCTGCGAGCTATGCAGGAGGCGCTTGGGCTACGGCTGACAGGCCTTTGCGACATACAGGTGTTGTGTTTGCAAGTCAACTCTAGTCCGCAAAAGCTCCTCCCGCTTTTAGGGGAGGTGGCGATCCAGCTACTACTTTGCTTTAAGTCAAAAGCAAAGTAGTAGCTGGAGAGACGGAGGGGTACTGCCTTCATCACTGAATATTCGAAGTCGGACACTTTCTTGTATTCTTACTATTAAAGCTTTCTTACAAAAACCAAAGATACATTTTTCTGACTTGCGGGTCATTTTCGCAAACACACGGTCATAATGCAAGAACTTTTTTTCAAAAAATTAAGAAAAACTGCTTTTTTGTCGATTATCTTGTTAAATACTAGGATGCTAGTTGATTTTCTTACGTCAATATCTATTTATCACAGGCAAACACGGACTAACACACACAAGCGAATATCCAGCTTGGGTGTCGAGACATGGTCTCGCAAAGTGAAGGCTGAAAACCTCGAGAAACTTGCAAATAAATTTGAGTCCGCCAAAGCTCCTCCCCGGCTAGCTTGCTAGTCCCGCAAAGCGGGAGAAGGTGGCAATCCCGCTACTACTTTGCCTTTTTTAAAAGCAAAGTGGAAGCGGGAGAGACGGAGGGGTATTCATTTTATTGGATATTCTTCTTTTCAGACCTTTTTTATGTGATTTTTGCAAATAGTGTTTATTGTGTAAAAAACTCCTCCTTATTTTTTCAAAAAATCAGAGTAAAAACTGCGTAAATTATTAAGAGTCAATGCTTTTTAAAAAGTCTAGAAAAATCCATATTTTGTGGTTGACAAAAAACAAACCACAAGATATAGTGGTGCTTCAAAATTGACACCTCTCCGTGCTTATTGTTTTATTTGTAACTTTGGCATTAATAATGTGTTAAGATTATGCAACAAATAAAAGCAACGTCTGGGAGGTCTTTTTTGAACAAAAAGAAACATGAATGTGAGAATCTTTCAGGTATAGAATATTTTTTAATTTAAACAGCTCAAAACAGGAGACAAATGAAAACTATAAGTGAAGAAATATGGGAGCGGAAGTATCGATACGATGGACTAGGAGATGCGCCAGAAGACACATGTTACGAAGATACATGGAAAAGAATTGCCGGAGCGGCAGCCTCAAAGGAGAAAGATTCAAAGTTTTGGGAAGATGAATTTTATAGTATTTTAAAAAATTTCAGATTTTTACCAGCTGGTAGAATTATTGCAAATGCAGGAACAATGCGTGAAGAAGTTACCATGTTCAACTGCTATGTAATGAATAGTATCGAGGACTCAATCGAAGGCATTTTTGACACAGTTAAAGACTCTGCTCTAACACAAAAACAGGGTGGTGGTGTTGGATTTGACTTCTCAACAATTCGTCCAAAAGGTTCAATGATAAAAGGATGTGAATCGAATGCATCTGGTCCAATCAGCTTTATGCAGGTTCTTGACTCCACATGTCGCACAATCATGAGCGCAGGGCAGCGTCGTGGAGCTCAAATGGGTGTGATGCGATGCGACCATCCTGATATTGAAGAATTTATTACTGCAAAACGTAATAATGATCAATTAAAGATGTTCAACCTTTCAGTGGGTATTACCGATGGCTTTATGCAGGCAGTGAAAGATGATGCAGACTGGGATCTTGTATTTAAAGGCAAAGTGCATAAAACAATAAAAGCATCTGAGCTTTGGGACTCTATTATGAGTTCAACATATGACTACGCTGAACCTGGATTCATTCTGATTGACAAGATTAATAAAATGAACAATCTGTCATATTGTGAAGAAATTTGTGCAACCAACCCTTGTGGAGAGCAGCCATTGCCTCCCTTTGGAGCTTGTCTACTTGGTTCACTAAACCTAACTCGTTTTGTTAACCACCCGTTTACAGAAAAGGCTAATGTAGATTTCAAAGAATTGGCCAAAGTTACAAAGGTTGCAGTCAGACTTCTTGACAACGTGATTGACCTCAGCAACTACCCGCTTGACCAACAACGTAAAGAAGCTGAAGCAAAAAGAAGAATGGGCATTGGCATCACTGGTCTTGCAGATCTGTTTATATTCATGCAACTTCGATATGGTACGAATGAATCTGCTGACTTAGCAGAAAAGATTATGCAGACAATTACATACTCTGCATATGAAGCAAGCGTAGAACTTGGAAAAGAAAAGGGCGTATTCAAAAAATTTGATGCCAAGAAATATTGCCAGGGTGCATTTATCAAATCACTACCTGCTGACTTGCAGAAGAAAATTGAAGAAAATGGTTTAAGAAATTCACATTTAACATCTGTTGCTCCAACAGGAACAATTAGTCTATTTGCTGAAAATGTTTCAAGTGGTCTGGAACCTGTATTTGCATATATGTATACAAGAAAAGTTCGTAACACAGACGAAAATGATGTTACAGAAATGCGTGTCACTGATTATGCATTCAAAACATACAGCGAATTTATTCACAAACCGAACCTTGAAGTTAGTGAGTTGCCGGAATACTTTGTATCATCATCTGACATTGCTCCGTCAGAACATATTAAAATTCAGGCATCTCTTCAAAAGTATGTTGATAGTTCAATATCAAAAACAATCAATATACCTGCTGACTACCCATTTGAAGACTTTAAACATGTTTATATTGAAGCTTACGAAAAAGGTTTAAAGGGCTGTACAACATTCAGACCTTCTGATTACATCACGGGTGTTCTTGTTAAGGACGAAGACAAGAAAAAAGAAGAAGAGACAGTTAAGCCAAAAACTTTTGTTCCAAGACCTCAAATTTTAGAAGGTACAACCTACAAAATCAAAACACCATTGTCAACTGATGCTCTATACATCACAATTAACGATTTGGTTAAGGAAAATGGAACTAGGCGCCCGTACGAATTGTTTATTAACACAAAGAACCTACAACACTTTAGCTGGATTGTTGCGATGACGCGTCTAATATCTGCGGTCTTCAGACACGATGCAGCACCAATATTCCTTGTTCAGGAATTGAAAAGCATCTATGATCCAAATGGTGGATATTTTGTAGATGGCGGCTATGTTCCTTCTCTTGCAGCCGATATTGGTCGTATAATTGAAAAACATCTGACCAAGATTGGCATTATTGCCGAGACAAACAAAAAAACAATGAGCAAACCTGCTAAAGAGGCAAAAAAAGGTGCTCAACAACTAAACAACGACAATTTTATGTTCTGCCCAAGCTGCAACGAAAAAGCATTGGTTTCACAAGAAAACTGTCTAAAGTGCCTAAGCTGTAACTACAGCAAGTGCGGATAAAAAAACTCACCAAAATTTATATATAAATACGTAAATTCATCATTAAGATGCTGCATCCGCAGCATCTTTTTTTTTTGATATTGCTTTTTTAACACATAAAATATATACTCAGACAAAATTTCGGGGGATTAACAATAATGATATCTAAAAAAACAACAATCTTTTTTGCACTTTGTATGATAATTTTAGGTATTACTCAAGCGTTTAGCAGTAGCAAAGAAAAGACCGTCCAATTAACTGCTGAAGAAAGATCATGGCTTGAAGCCCATCCTGTCATTAGACTGGCACCCGACCCTGAATTTCAACCAATTGAGTTTTTCGATGAGGAAGGCAAATATTCAGGAATTGGCGCAGACTACGCAAAATTAATTTCTGAAAAACTTGGTATAAAGTTTGAAATTGTTCAATGTGCCAATTGGAACGAAGTCGTTGAAAAAGCAAAAAACCGTAAAATTGATGTTTTAAACGCTGTCGTTAAAACTCCTCAACGTGAAAAATATTTAATTTTTCCACCTCCTTACTTAAAAACTTCATCTGTCATAATAGTTCGAAAAGGTGTCTCCGATAAATTAACTTTAGAAATGCTGGAAGACATGCATGTTGTTATGGTATCAGAATATGGATATGTGGATCTAATTCGTAACAAACACCCCGAAATCAAAATTGATTTAGTCATCAGCCAAAAAACCGCTCTCCGAAAAGTGTCATTTGGTATGGCCGATGCATTTGTTGGCGACTTGTTAACTGCCAGCTTCTATATTGAACAAGAGGGCATAACAAACCTAAAATTAGGGAAGGAACTACAACCACCAAATACATCTGGATTTGCAGTGCGTTCTGATTGGCCGGTATTAAGCCAAATCCTTGAAAAAGGTGTTAATATGCTAACCGAGGATGAAAAAAATAGTATTTATTCAAAATGGATACATCTGCAAACAGCCCCGGGATTAACGACCCAAGAGGTTAAAAAGTTAAGTACAATCATACTAACATGTGTATTCCTGATTATATTGGGGTTTTTACTTTGGAATCGTTCTCTAAACCATAACGTACAACAGCGTACAAAAGACCTTAAAAAAGAGGTGGATGAAAGAAAAAAAGCAGAATATGCTTTAAAAGAAGCCCATTCTGAATTAGAGAAAAGAGTGGAAAGACGAACAAAAGACCTTAGTGAAGAAATTAAAAATAGAGAAATTCTAGAAGATGAACTTGCAAAAGAAAAAACATTTTTAGAAGTTGTCCTTCAGAACATTCAGGAGGGAGTTATAGTATGCGATAAAAATGGTATTTTAACATTGTTCAATAGGGCTTCACGCGAAATACACGGCCTACCAGAATTGTCAGTTACACCAGACCAGTGGGCAGACCATTATCTTGCTGATGGTATTACTAAAATGCACAAGAGTGACATCCCATTATTTAGGGCTCTACAAGGAGAAAGTATCAAAAACTTTGAAATAACCGTAATTCCTAAATCAAAACCCCCAGCTTCATATATAAGTTCCAGTCAACCATTGAGGGACGAAAACAATGTCATAATAGGAGCTGTAGCAACTATGCATGATATTACAGAAGAAAAAAGAGCTGAAATCATACTACGAGATGCCCATATTGAATTAGAGAAAAAAGTAAAAGAACGTACAAACGAACTGCAACTATCTCTCAAAAAACTGGAAGAAGAGACTGCGGAAAGAAAAAAGATGGAAATGGCTCTGATGCAATCTCACAAAATGGAGGCCATCGGAACTCTTGCAGGAGGCATTGCCCATGATTTCAACAACATTTTAGCTGCTATTATTGGCTATGCCGATATGGCAATTGACTACATCCCTGAAAATAGTCCAGCAAAACATCAGATAGAACAGGTGTTAAAAGCAGGAGATCGAGCAAAAGACCTCATTCAACATATATTAACATTTAGTCGCAACGAATCTCAAATCCGAGTTCCTACGGAAATCTATGCTACGGTTAAAGAGGCCACAAAGTTTTTACGCGCTTCAACCCCGACTACAATTGAGATAAAGGAAAACGTTGATGAAAAAAGTGGAACCATTCTGGCAGATGAGACTCAGATAAATCAAGTCGTTGTTAATCTTTGCACCAATGCTGCACACGCTATGGAAGAAGATGGAGGCGTCCTTGAAATCTCATTGGCTCCATATGAGCACTCTAAAGACGGAGAATACAAAAACATTAATTTAAAACAAGGCTCTTACATTATGCTTTCAGTCAAAGATAATGGACCCGGTGTTGACCCGGAAATCATTGATAAAATTTTTGATCCATACTTTACCACAAAAGGTATTGGCAAAGGTTCAGGCATGGGACTAGCAGTTGTACAAGGAATCGTAAAGAATCATGATGGCTTCATAACCGTAGACAGCTCGTCCAGCGGAACAACATTCACGGCATTCTTTCCGAAAATTCAAAAAAGTAGTTCAAAAAAGAAAAAAACGAATGAATTAATTCCAACAGGAACAGAAAAGATACTAATTGTTGATGATGAAGAGATAATAGCCAGAATGACAAAAAGAATTGTAGAAAGCTTGGGCTACAAAGCAACATCAACAACAAACAGCTTAGAAGCATTAACAATATTCAAAGCCAATCCCGATGATTTCGATCTGGTGATTAGCGATCAGACAATGCCTGATTTAACAGGAGACAAGCTATCCAAAAAAATATTGAACATCAGAAAAGATATACCTATCATTATATGCTCTGGCTATAACTCCAAAATAGATGAGTTAAGAAACGATGCCATTGGAATTGCCAAGTTTATAATGAAACCCGTTCGCAAACAGGAACTCGCCAAAACAATCCGAGAAGTTCTGGATAATCGACAACCGAAGTAAAAAGGAAAGGACAGAGCGTTACGCACACCCACCCGGTTCTCTATTTACCATTTAAGCGGACTATTTACTGCGAGCAACGCACGCTTGCACAATATCGAGCGCCTTATCCATGTCTGCTTTTGAGACATTCAATGGTGGGATAAACCTCAAAACATTTGGTCCTGCGGGAACAGTAAGTAAACCCTTTTCAGTTAGTTTCTGAAAATATGGCTTAACCTCGTTCTTGCACACAAGCCCAAGCAGTAAACCTTTACCCCTGACTGTTGTGAATTCATCATTGTTTTCAATGATTTCCAATAAGCCATCAGTAAAGTACTTACCTGATTCAACAGCTTTGTCAACCAAACCTTCATCCTTGCAAACTTTTAATACAGCAAGAGCTGCCGAGCATGCAAGAGGTGTACCGCCAAAAGTTGTGGCATGCTTGCCCACTTGCAGTACGTCTGAGTATTTTGGAGAAGCAGTAATGCCACCTATTGGATAGCCATTTCCCAAAGCCTTTGCAAATGATATGACGTCGGGCTCAACGCTGTAATGCTGATATCCAAACCATTTTCCTGTCCTTCCAATTCCGCATTGAACTTCATCGCAAAGCATAAGCAGATTCTTTTCGTCGCAAAGAGCCCTGACACCCTCAACAAATTCAGGTGTAACAGGCAGAACGCCCCCTTCTCCCTGAATTGCTTCAAACATCACAGCCACTGTCTTCTCGTTGATAAGCTCTTTTACAGACTCCAAGTTATTAAACTCTGCATATACAAAACCTGTAGGCATTGGTTCAAATCCTTTTTGAATTTTATCCTGCCCTGTTGCAGATGCTGTTGCAAGCGTCCTGCCATGAAACGAATTCTTCATAGTTATGATTTCATACCTGCCTTTATCATGTCCCCATAACCTTGCAAGCTTAATCATTCCCTCGTTTGCCTCTGCTCCTGAGTTGGCAAAAAAACATTTGCCTCCAAGTGAAATTTCAGAAATTTCCCTTGCCAACTGAGCTTGCGGCTCTGTGTAGAAAAGATTTGACACATGCACAAGCTTTGACAGCTGCTTTTGAATTGCTTCAATATACACTGGATGCGAATGCCCAATGTTTGTTACAGCAATGCCACTTGTAAAGTCTAAATATTCTTTTCCGTCTTTATCCCACACATATGAACCTTTTCCTTCTACTAAGGCAATCTCAGGCGCATATGTCGGCATAACATAATTACTATATAATTCTTTGATTTTTTCCATCTTCAATAATCTCCGTTCCAACACCTTGTGTTGTAAATAATTCTAATAATAGGGAGTGCTGCATTCTTCCATCAACCATATGTATTTTATGCACTCCACTTTTTAATGCTTTGATACCACTATTAATTTTGGGCAACATGCCTCCACTGATAATCCCGCGTTCAATCAACTTTTCAACGTCATGCACATAAAGCGTTGAAATCAATGTATCGTTGTTTTCTATATCTATCATCAGGCCAGGAACATCAGACAAAAACACAAGTTTTCGTGCTTTTAAAGCCGCTGCAATTGCTGCAGCTGCAACATCTGCGTTGATGTTATACAGATTACCTTCGGCATCTTTTCCAAGTGGTGTTATAACCGGTATCTGTCGTCGTCGTAAAGCTTCAAAAATTGGTTCAGGATTAACACTAACAGGATTTCCCACAAATCCCCATTCAATTGTACTGCCATCTTTAGCTGTTTCAACCATCTTTTCTGCAACAATGATGTCCTCACCTTTAATCTGTACGACCTCTGCTCCATAATTTGCCAAAATTTTAATAATGCTTTGGTTAACCTCATTGGTCAACACATCGTGAACAATATGTATTGCATCCTCATCTGTCACCCGTAACCCATGCAAAAACCGAGACTTTACCTTTTTCTTTTCCATGCCCCTTGAAATTGCTTTACCCCCACCATGAACAATAACAGATTTCATGCCAACACACTCCATAAATGTCGTGTCCTGCAAAATTCTTTTTTTATGCTCCTCAACCTCCATGGCACTTCCGCCAAACTTCACAACAACAGTTGCGTCCCTAAATTTTTGTATGTATGGCAATGCTTCAATTAGAACGGCTGCCTTTTCAATATATTTATTCATCTTATTCATCATTTCTGTATCTTAAATTCAATCTTTATCGAAATCTGCCCGTACGGGCAGGCCTCGTGTCTGCCCCTGCTGGCGGAGCCAGCCCTTCCCACTTCCTACTTATCACTTCCCACTTCTTTACGTGGTATACTCAGCATTAATCTTCACATACTCATATGAACAATCACAAGTATACAGATTATACTCACCATCACTAATGTTCAAATCAATAGTGATTACAAACTCATCCTGCCTCATTATTGCCTCAAGCTCTGCAAGCTTACCCGCAACAACCATTCCACCCTTAACGCACTCAATCGAGCCATAGAAGATGTCTACCTTTTCTTCAACCAACTCAGCACCGGAATACCCAGCTGCATCAATAATTCGTCCCCAGTTCGGATCGTTACCAAACCATGAAGTCTTAACTAACAACGAGTTGCCGATCGCCCGTGCGACCAACCCTGCATCAGCATTGCTCTCAGCGCCCTTAACAACAATCTCAACAAACTTTGTTACGCCTTCACCATCCCGCACAAGTTCCTTTGCAAGATACAAAGCCGTTTCATGTATGGCATCAACAAAAATCTGCCAATCCTTATGCTGAAGATTTAATTCCTTATTACCCGCAAGTCCATTTGCCATAATAAAAAACGAATCATTACAACTCTGATCTCCATCAACACTAATCCTGTTAAATGTCTTTGCAGTCACATCTTCTATGCAGTCCTGCAGAGCAGCTCTGTCAACATTTGCATCTGTTGTGATATAAGCAAGCATGGTTGCCATATTTGGTTCAATCATACCAACACCCTTGACCATAGCACCAATCTTAACACGCTTGCCATCAATCACAACTGTTTTTGTAAACTCTTTTGGACGAGTGTCAGTTGTCATAATAGCCTTTGCAGCAATTGCACCGCAATCCTCACACTCGAAGATCTCTCGGGTAATGCTCTTAATGCCTCTTTCAACCTTGTCCATTGGCAAAGGAACACCAATAACACCAGTTGAACAAACATATACAGAAGTATCCGGAACTCTTAAACACTCCGCTGTAAACTCTGCCATTCTTTTTGCATCGCTATTCCCCTGTTCTCCATTACACGCATTTGCATTCTTGCTGTTAATGATTATAGCTCTTGCTGTTTCACCACGTTCAAGTAAAGACATACAATATTTTACTGGAGCACCCTTTATTTTGTTTGTCGTAAAAACAGCCGCAATACTTGCTTCAACTTCAGAATATATCAATGCCATATCTAAAGCATCATTTTTTATTCCTGCATTTATTCCTAATGCCCCAAAACCTCGAGGTGTACTTATTCCACTCATGGTAAATTCTCTTCCGTTCATAATTAAAATTGCACAGAGTTGAACTATATAACAATACAACAGGCAAATGCAACCTTAAAAATCATAGAAAATATACTTTCCTCACTTTTTTGGTTACCCCACCATTGTCACTCCCGTTTTTTCAAGACAACGGTTATTTGTATGCCGGGAGCGACACTCGAGCCTGCGAGAGAGGCTGCTTTCCCTAATGAGAAAAGTAGAAAGGAGCAATGAGCGTAGCGAATGGCCTACATTCGTCCTCGTTGTCACAACTATGTTCAACCTTAAAATTCAGGGAAAACAACCTTAATTTTTAGTTTAGGATCAGAAACATGTCTTTCAATTAGTAAAATTAGCAAAAAACACATTGTTTTATCACCAAACTGATGATAAATATGAAAAATAATTTTTTAAAGGCGGGGTCATCAGTCTTCGCCCAGCTATTAACAATATAATAAATCTTGTTAGTAGCTGGGCTACGCCAGACGCAGCGTACTTTGAAGGTAAACCCTACAAAATACTTGCAAATCAAGGATTTAGCTTTGGTTGCAGCATCCGTAACTGTAGGGTCGGGGTCCGTGACCCCGCCAAAAAGGGTGTTCAACCGAAAAATCAAGGATACTCACCCTAGTTTTTCGGTTGGAGTCTGAAACATGCGTTTCAGCTAATAAAATAAGCTATTGATTTTTCCTTTTATGCCTTTTTGGGTGATAAATTAATGTTTTTTATAAGGGGCTGTTAGCAAGTGTCTTATGGTAAAAATACGCTTTGCGCATTGCATCCCGCTTTGCGGAACCAGCAAAGCTGGCATAAATCATAATAGGCGAAGCGACTTCCTAACCTCGTAGAGAACTATTTACTATTTACTATCAACTATAAACTATTTGAAAGAATGGCTTTCCAAAATTTCAATAAAAAAATGAATCAACATAAAAATTTAGGAAAAACAACCTCTTTTTACAAAATTACTTGATATATATATACACCTTTGATAAAATTAAGGGTAAATTTAAAACAAATAAGATTTTTGATTTTACATTTAAAGCAAATCTCTTAAAATAGAAAGGCTAAAACAATGGCAGCAGTAGTAGATAAAGATCTTTGCACAGGATGTAGTGCATGTGTGGGTTCTTGCCCAGTAGAAGCAATTACAATGGATGGCGATAAAGCAGTTATCGACGCAGACGCATGTGTTGATTGCGGTGCTTGCGTAGGCGAATGCCCAGTAGAAGCTATCAGTTTGTAAGCTTTATGCAGATTGCATAAACAGAGGATAGATGTGTATAGATTATTATTTTCTGTGCACATCTTTTTTTTTATTATTATTATCCAAATTGGCTTATGCCAAACGTTAATAGTAAAGATAATATATTAAAGGAGTTATTTATGAATATATATATGTTTAAATCCAAAATTCATAGAGCAACTTTAACGGGAACCCACCTTGATTATGAAGGTAGTATATCCATTGATACTGATTTACTTAAAGCTTCAGGAATCTTACCTGGAGAACAAGTACATGTTGTAAACCTTAACAATGGCTCTCGTTTAGTTACATATGTGATTGAAGACGAAAAAGGTTCTGGAAGCATTATGTTAAATGGACCAGCCGCTCGTTTGGGGTTAAAGGGTGACAAGATTGTCATCATTGCTTACTGCCAAATGGATGAAGAGGAAGCAAAAACTTTTAAACCGACGGTTGTAACGGTTGACGAGAAAAATAGACAAATATAAGGGGTTTACTTTGCAAAAATATGGATGCATTTTTTGTAATGGTGAATACATTAACACCAATCAGGAAGTTGAAGAGCTTCTTGAAAATGCAGACTTTATTATTGCCGCAGATGGTGGACTAAAACACCTAAACTCCTTAAATCTCTCTCCAAACGCAATCATTGGCGACATGGATTCTACTAGTCCGGAACTATTAAAGAAATATTCCGCCGAAATCATGAAGTTCCCTGCGAAAAAATCGCAAACCGATACCGAACTCGCCGTTGAGCACCTAATATCACTTGGGTACCAAACTATTTTTCTGATTGGTGCAACAGGCAAGCGACTAGATCATGAACTGGGAAACATCTCACTCATGGCAAACAAACCAGGCGTCCTGTTTATTGTTGACAAAGACTCTCTCTCGTTTGCTCTCGGCAAAGACAGCACCAGTACAACTTTTCAGCGCCCCAAAGAATCAATTGTTTCAATAATTCCATTTAGCCAGCAGTTCCCATGTTTGACCACATCCGGACTTGAATACCCCTTAAACAACCAATCTTTAGAAAATCCATGCCATGGCATCAGCAATCTTGTAAACAGCGAAACAACACAAATAACCCTAAACAACGACTCAACAGCAATAATATCAATTGAAGGAATTCTTCCGTTACCAGTAGTGCACCACCAGTAATAAGTCAGCAGGTTAAGATTAAGGTTAAGGTTAAGGGCTGAATACCTCCCCGGCGGAATTATAGAAAAATTGAAAAAACAGGAATATTCTTCATGTAACACGGAGAAAATAGGCAGGGAATTGCAAAATCAGTTTTGCGGGTTTAAGTCCTTGGTCGAAAGTCTTTAGTCTTTCTTTTTGGTTGCGAAGGCAACCCGCGAGTTTTGGTCATTTTTGTCCTTTAGGTCGTTTTATACATTCACCGACCTCTGAGGATATCAGCTAAAACTAGGAAACGGCAGAGGACTGATTGCACTTCCACACCTGTCTTGTCGCGCCGGAGTGACACGGCTACAGAGTGAACTTTGTAAATTGACGGTTAAACTGTAGTTTCACTCTGTAGCCGACCTCAGCAGAGGTCGGGAACACGGTTGAATCGAGGAATTAACGCTTAGCAACTTTTAGTCGAGAGTCCTGAGTCGTGAGTCAAATTGACATATAACATAACAGTTATGAAAAAACATTAAACTTGTGGAATAACCAAAAAAATAAAGGAAAACAAGATGTCAAACGTTGCAGACAGATTACATAATGACAGATTAGTCGAACTACTAGGAATTGAAATACTTGATGAAAACGAACAATTTCCATCATGCCAGCTCAAAGTATGCAAGAAACACCTCAACGGTGTAGACTACACACAGGGTGGTGCAATTTTCACACTTGCGGACTACGCATTCGCAATTGCATCCAACACAGACCAACGCCTATCCCTCGGCATAAGCACAACAATGAATTTCTTCAAAGCAACCAAAGAAGGCGATATCCTCTACACAAAAACTCGCGAACTAAGCCGCACAAAAAAACTTTCAATCTACGAAGTTGAGATATACTGCGAAGATGCACTTATAGCAACCTTCACAGGCACCGCATATAAAGTCGCCGATTGCTAGAGAAGGGTAACGTAACGATCTTTCCCGCCTTACGGGACTAGCAGAGCCAGCACGCAAGTGTGAAGGTTTTCATTTGGTTTGCAACAAGATCCATCATCTTAGCTTATTTTTAATACGACCACAATGTGGAAATCCACCCTTTTCCGTACAGGTTAAACGTCCGCAGGGTAAGAGGCTTTAGTTTATCTAAAGCAACAGAGCATAGCGAAGTGACAATTTGGCAGTTCTATACCATTTTTATTTGGTCGACAACAGGTAGTCCTTTTACTTTCAAAAAGTGTAAAACTATCACAGGACAAGACGAGTTCTGCGTCCTAGTTTGTCATTGGCGTAATTGTACTGCGACATGGTTGCATTGTCAAATTGATTTTTGACTTCTGTGACTAAATCTCGGTTTGGCTCGTAACTTCTCGTTACTTCAAAGTTGTTCGGGGCAGCTTCACTCCTTTTTCCCACTTTCCCTTTTAAGTTTTAACTTTCATCACGTCTATCCGTTGAGTTCTGCGTCCGATTTTGTCATTTATTGGGCTTAAACACAAGAGACATCCATTTATGTACACAAATCATATAGTGTTTCTGGAGCAATATCAAAGCCACATGACCAACAAAGAGTAGGCCATGAATCTAAAGAAAAATTTGCAAATTCATTTAATTCTCGAAGAGATTTTGCATCATCATACTTAAAGATTATATCCTGCAAATTTACTTCACCTGATTTACCTGTGTTAAATTTTATAAAAACCTTGTAGTTATAAATATAATAAGCATCTTCAATATATACACATTCCATGATTTTATTCTCCTTATTTACAAAACTAGCAAATAGTTTTAAACAGAAGCGAAAGTCTTTTTATTATTTTTAATGGAAATACTCTTCTTATACAAATACTCAGGGTCTAAATCCAGTTCATTCGCCCACTCAATTGTGTCAAAAGAAATTTTGACTGACTTAAAGAGTTTTTCATCTCGCAATTCAGAAAATCGCCCAAAATTCAACAAAGGACTCACATCAAACTCTCTTTGCTCTGAGTTCTGAAAAGTTAGTATAAGTTTATAGTCCTCTGTTGGAACTACTGATATAACGCTTAAATACATAAATACTCCCTAAATTAATGGTGCAATTTTATATGGATTTTCTCCACTCATTGCAAGCACCCAATCTGCCTGCAACTCTTCAATATGTAACTCTGCCCAAGCCTTAATAAGTCTAGTTTGTTTCTTCGGCAAATTTCCATCTAACACTTCTAATGTTTTTATACTAAAAGACGCCTTATACTCATTGTAATAAGCATGAAAATGAGGTGGATTATGCTCCCCTGGAGCAAAATACATTCTAATTATAATTCCATAAAACATTGATATCGACGGCATATAACAAACTCCCTATTAATTTATATGCCTTTACTATAAAACAAAACATATAATTTGTCAACAAATTCAGACAATTCTAATCAATTAATTTCTATATAGTCTCGAGGCTAGACTGCTTAACAGTGGTGTTTCATCGATTACGTTCAACACAGTTCCCTATGTACGCTTACTCTATATTGTTCAATATATAATCTCCGCTATAGAGCCAACGCTCGGTATGAGCTGATGGCGAATCTTTACTCAGAAAGCATGAAACAATGAGCTTCGCTCTACCTGTATTTTTAACTTTTACCTTTGAAGTTTTAACTTTCATCTACGGCTTTCCTTGACGCACCCGCTTTTATTTGGCAAACAACAATTATTTTTTATTTTGAGATTTGTGTCCATTTTTCCAACATATAACGGAAACAATAATTAAATTTATACATACCGACCCCCAAGCATGTATCAATAAAATGTAATGTGGCAAAGTCTGAGTATCAGATTCTATCGGTATTATACTCCATGGCATCCCCAGCCCTATCAATATAAGCCATACTCCCGGCAAATTGCCTATAGTAATGATAATTACTATTGACACTCCCACCAAAACATAAAAGATTAATTCAAATATATTACAAAAACGAATGTGGTTATTTTTCATTCGCAACAACTCTCCTCACATAATAAGACTGCACCCTCATATTCAATTCTCGGTTTTCTTTCCATGTTTAGAATCATTACACATTATACTCACACACATCATCACTAATGCTAAAACAATAGGACCGATACCTTTTGGATACCTTTCTTTTTTGCCCCTGACGTATGATTTTGGTCTAATATGCGTTGGATGCCTACTGTAAATACCACACACCATTCGTTTTGATAGCGTACATCATGTAGCTCTCGTACCACTCTTCATAAGCAGCTTTTAATTTGATCAAGGGAGTCTCATTATCTCTGCAAATTATAGCAATGTGATCATTATACGGACTAATGCTAGAAACAATGTCGCCTTCACATTCTGTCCACTCCAAGCGAGATGTAGGACTCATGGCTATGGAATAGAAAAACATCGTACGCTTCTTTTGGACTGCCACAGAGCAGCCCTTCGCTTCTGCGAGATCTACCACCTGATAGTTGAGATTTGTTGCAAGAACTGGTTCCAAATTGCCATTTTTGAAAGCAGAAATCACCTCAACCACTAGTTGCGTGAGTGTGCTTTGATCCTCTTGTGTGATATTTGTTATTGAATCTGATTCCTGCCAACTCCATTGATGGTCAAATGTCGGGAGATAGAAATTTGTGAAAACCACAGAAGGAACACCGTTAGGAAGTATCCATTCACAAACGTTTGTGCTTGTACCATCGGTTGCAATTCTCTCAATACGTCCGGTAACACCTCCCTGTTGCATGATCACAACGGAATTTGAGCCTTCAACCAAGTGAGTTGTAACGATCGGTGGCAGGGCATCCCCTTTGTTGAGATACTTGAAGCCGTTGATATAGACAGCTTCTTCAGCAGAACCTTCCGCATACAGAATATAGTCTTGCCCCGATGCCCCAATGGCACAAAAGATAAGGGATACAATCGTGATGCAAAAAGTCTGTGTAACGCGTTTCATGTTTGATATTTCTCCCTGTTCAAAAGTTCTATGTGATAGTTTCATGTTTGATATTCCTCCCTGTACAAAAGTTCTATGTAATGCGTGTAATGGTTCCATGAATTTAGCATCAAACTTCATGGTTTTGCTCCAGGTAATATCTTTTATATACTTGACCCTTGTCAATTAATAATTAACCATTGATAATTATTTCAATATCCGCTGCCGCCACGCATTGGACCACGACATGCAAGGGGATTGAGAGAACGCAACTTCTTGCTGTCAAAATCTCCTTCACTGGTAATTAGTTTGCCATCAGCAACAAGATCACTCTTGTTCTTTTCCAGATATTTAATCAAAGCATCTCTAAGCTCAGTCAATTCATTGGTAAATCGAGGATCACTAACAAGATTATTCATATCATCAGGGTCTGCCTGAATGTTAAACAGCTGCTCAACACCACCCTCTTTATAAAAAATGTATTTCAGCTCATCCTTATAAACAGCAGCACTACCTGGAACTTCACCATAAATGTATCTATCATCTGAAACATCGATTGCTGGATTCATCAAAGGAATCAAACTCTGCCCCTCTGCAGTCTCATCTTGCTCAATGCCAATCATATCAAACAGTGTTGGGCATATATCCGCAGTCTGAACAGGTGTACCATCCAGAACCGAACGATCAAAACGAGAATCATTGGCTGGTGGACGGAAAATCAACGGCACTCGTGCAGCCGACTCCAAAAAGCTATGTTTTGTGAACAAACCATGATCTCCAAGACACTCTCCATGATCAGATGTAAATATAATTGCCGTATCTCTATCAACACCATGAGTCTTAAGAGATCCAAACAGACGCCCCAAATGATAGTCAATTTGACTAATCTGACCATAATAGCGTCGACGTGACTCCCTTATAATCTCCGGTGTCAAATCGTCCCAATTATAAATCACCTCACGCTTCTGAAACATTGCAGGCAAATCATCATCAACCCAATCACCCTTGACTGGATCCGATATTGTAAAGTTATCATACATGCGATCATATGGTGGAGGTGGATCAAAAGGACTGTGTGGTGCCTCAAAAACAAGATAGAGCATAAATGGCATTTCGGGGTCTCTTTGATCCAAGAACCTAATTGACTCATCAATTGACCAAGTCGTGTGATAATATTTGTCAGGAGTTATTGCCACACCGGGATAAACCTCATTGCCTCCAAGTCCTTGACCTCTAAAGGCTCCACCATAACCATGGTCTTCCAGCCACCAGATATAATCATCAGGGTGCAATGTCACATGTTCAAAACCATTACGAGAACGAGATGGTGCAAAATGCATCTTGCCAATAGCTTTTGTCTGATAGCCAGCTTCACGAACTAATCTTGCAGGCAAAGTGCTTTGTCTATCAAAGTCGGGAGCATTGTTTTCATTAAAATTGTTTATACAACGCATTTGGGAACCTGTCTTTCCCGTTAACATAGTCACTCGCTGAGGCATACATATTGGACAATCTGCATAGGCTTGACTAAACAAAATTCCTTCAGATGCCAGTTGATTCAGATGAGGAGTCATAACAGGATGGTTGTTCTTATAGAGTCCGAGACAATCGCCCCGCCATTGATCTGCAACAATATAAATTATATTTGGTTTTTTCATTATAAATTCTCTTTTTTTATGGCTATCAATTCTAAAACTCTATCAAGAAAAGTGCAAGTTGACAAGATTGTTATTGAATATATTTTAAAAATACTATATTTTATCTTCAAATCAACAAATACAGGAGTAAAAACAATGAAAAAATATTTTGCCATAGGTATTATGTTTTTAGTGATGGCTTCAACAAGCTTTGCAGGAAAAACTCATCAGTTTGGTCTTGGCGTAAACTTTTGGGATACCACCGATGAGCCAATAGACTATGACTCCAGCGGAATGTCATATTTCGGTACATATCGTTACACACCAGGATTATGGGGTATCGAGGCAAACCTTGAATATTATCCGGAAGATAGTGTCTACACAGACAATGATGTAGTTTGGGAACCACAAGCACTTTTCGTTATTGGTTCATGGATATATGGCGCTGCTGGCATCGGTTGGCCAATTGGCGACAGTGAAATTGCAAATCAACCAGCGGCATACCTGAAAGCTGGATTGAATCTCTCTATACTACCTCTAGTAAAACTGGATATCAGTGGCAAATACAAGTATCAGAGATTAAAAGATTTCAGCGATAACAATAAAAAGCATACCGTTGATGGTTTTGTAATAGGGGCATCGATCAACATCGCACTATAAAAACAATTGTTGTTGATAACAAAAAAGACAGTTAGCACTTGCTCAACTGTCTTTTTTTTGCAAGGTAGCGTAAGCTTCCAGCTTGCATGCGTTGCTACACTTGCAACGAAGATCGTTGCGTTACATAAAACACATCTACTTGTCAAAGAATTACCCAAATTGTCCCGTATCTTTTCATTCCAGAAAGTGTAAACTTATATAAGGACAAAACAGCTGAAAACCTGAAATACATATATTAACTGAAAAAAAGGATAAGTTTAATGCATAATAATACTAGACTTTTTGTTCTGTAATAATATAATACAACTATGAACTAATAATAAGGATTTGAAATGAATAGAATAGATAGTAAATTTTCACAACTTAAGCAGGAGAACAAAAAGGCAATAGTTCCATATATTTGCGCGGGTGATCCTAATTTGGAGACAACAGAGGATATAATTCTTGCTCTTGCGGCTAATGGTGCAGATGTAATCGAGGTTGGAGTACCTTTTTCTGATCCTATGGCAGATGGACCATCGATTCAGTATGCATGCAAACGCGCGATTGATGCAGGAACAACTCTCAAAAAGATTTTTGAAATGGTTGTACGAATCAGAAAACAAACCGATGTGCCATTGATTCTTTTCAGTTACTACAATGTACTTTTCAACGGTGGATTTGAAAATAATGTTAAGAAAGCCAAAGAAATCGGCATTGATGGAATGCTGATTGTAGATGTTCCTTATGAAGAGTATGACGAAGTTGAACCAATATTGAAAGCAAACGATGTGCATCTTATCAGGTTAGTTGCTCCAACAACAGACGGAGAACGTCTTGAGAGAATTCTTAAAGATGCGGCTGGTTTTGTATATTGCATTACCGTTAAAGGAGTTACGGGCGCCAGAGCTGAACTGCCTGCCGATTTACAGGAACGACTTGAAAAGATTCAAAACTTATCTAAAGCACCAATTGTTGCTGGTTTTGGAATATCTTCAGGCGACATGGCAAAGCCAATTGCTAAGCATTCTGATGGTGTTGTTGTCGGCAGTGCTTTTGTGAATCGAATTGAGAAGTCTGACACTAAAGAAGAGGCAGTTAGCTCATGTCTGGAGCTTCTAGAAGATTTAAAACGAGGAGTTTCTCCTGCGTAAGTGAGGACTGCTAAGAGCAAAAGTGATGGTTTACAAGGAAGTACCCCTCCCACCTCGCAAGCGAGGTGACCTCCTCCCGCCTTGCGGGACTAGCAAAGCCAGCCGGGGAGGAGCTTTGGCGGACTAAGGTTGATTTGCAGTTTCCCGCGCCGAGGCGACGAGGCTATCCCGCCTTACGGGACTAGCAAAGCTAGCTGTGAACTTTGCAGGTTGACGGTTAAACTGTAGTTTCACCCTGTAGCCGAGTACCGTGGGCTCGGGAAAAAAGTTGAATCAGGGAATTAACGCTTAGCAACTTTTAGTCGTGAGTCCTGAGTCGTGAGTCACATTGACATATAACATAGGGGGCTAGCGTTGCTATCCCGCAAAGCGGGATCTGAAAAGTGCATGAAATTTTTGAGAGAATAGAGATCAAAAATCAAGGAGAAGAAAATGCCAGATAACAAAAGAGAGCATTGGGGAAGCAGTTTAGGGTTTATTCTTGCTGCAGCCGGATCAGCAGTGGGACTAGGTAACATTTGGAAATTTCCTTATGTTACAGGCGAAAACGGTGGTGGAGCTTTTGTTTTAATATATCTTTTATGCATTTTGTTGATTGGCTTTCCTCTCATGCTTGCAGAGCTTACTATTGGTAGAAAAACCCAGAAAAATCCTATTGGTGCATTTCGTGATCTCATGCCAAAAAACTGTATGGTTGCACATCTTATCGGCATTGCTGTTGGTTTTACAGGCTTACTGCTATTTGCTTTTAAGCAATGGGGCTGGGGAACAATCTTCATACTGCTATCTGTGGCAATCTTCAAGCTTGGCTGGAGTATTGTTGGTTACATGGGAGTTTTTTGCGGTTTTGTTATTCTATCTTTCTACAGTGTTGTTGGAGGATGGGTAATTGGGTATATTGTTGAAATCTTAAGAGGTACAATCAACTTTGAAACCACAGCGCAGGCCAAAGATTTTTTTGTTGGCAACATCGGCAATCCTGTCTGGTCAGTTAGCTATCACATAATTTTTATGATAGCATGTATTGCTCTTGTTATGTCCGGATTAAAAAAGGGTATTGAACTATCTTCTAAAATATTAATGCCAGTATTGCTTGGCCTATTAATCATTCTTATTATTCGTGGAATCTCTCTGCCTGGAGCAAAAGCGGGAATTACCTTTTATCTATCACCCGATTTTTCAAAAATAACTGGTGAAACTGTTTTAATTGCCTTGGGACATGCATTTTTCTCACTTAGTCTAGGTATGGGGGCAATATTAACATATGGTAGTTATCTTGATAAAAAACAGAATCTTTACAAATCTACCCTATCTATTGTTGCTTTAGACACTATTATTGCTCTATTAGCTGGATTAGCAATGTTTCCTGCTGTGTTTGCTTATGGAGGTTCACCAGAAGCTGGACCAGGCTTAGTCTTTCAAGTTATACCAACTGTTTTTAATAAAATGCCCGCGGGGAGTTTCTGGATATTTGTCTTTTTCTTCCTAATTTTCATTGCGGCACTAACCTCTGCAATCAGCTTACTGGAAGTTGTGACATCTGCCATGATGGATGAACTTAAGTTTTCCAGACACTTAGCCACATTGACTAGCGGTATTCTAATTATTCTGCTGGGACTGCTCTCTGCAGTCAGCGTTACAGGCTGGGAAAACATTCCTTGGGTAGAGACTGTTATGGTCAAATTGTTCAACTGCAAGCAAGGCAACTTTTTTGATGTTGCAGATAATCTTGCATCAAACTGGTTATTGCCACTTGGGGGTATGTTTATTTCAATATTCACTGGCTGGATTTGGGGAACAACTTATGCCATTAAAGAAATTAGAGAAGGGTCTCCTGAATTTGCAAATGTGAACATTTTTGTACTGCTAGCTGGCTTAAAAGATGATCCAAAGCACAATCCGGAAAAGGTAACATGGACTCTTGCAACAACATGGGGCATTTTTATTCGGTTCTTGTCGCCAGTTGCTGTAACCATTGCTTTCTTATACACAATCGGCTGGATATAATGAATTGTGAATTGTAAATGCTGAATTATGAATTGAGGAAAATATCTTCAATTAGGCAGTCAAAACGATAACTGCCAGTCCTGCAAAGATGCAGTATATGCCAAAATACCAAAACTTATTTGCACAAAGTATCTTCACCAGCAATTTTATTGCAAACAATCCAACAACTGCAGAAACAAAAAAACCAACAAGCATGGCAACTAAACTTACATCCCCTGTTGCCTCTCCACCTATTAAATCTTTAGCTCCAAGAAGTGTTGCAGCCAAAAGAAGCGGGATTGACATAAGAAATGAAAACTCTGCTGCTTTTGCCGGCTCAATCTTTAGGTGTCTTGCCATTGTAATTGTGCTGCCGGATCTACTAATACCAGGCAGCATTGCAAATGATTGAGCTATGCCGATTAACAGAGATTTTGGAATAGTCAAAACTGACTTACCTTTGGGAGCAAGAAGCTGCGAGATAAGAACTAGACCTGTTACGCAAAGCATAATACCAACCGCACCTGGATTATCAAAAAAGGATTCAATCTTCTCTTCCAGGAAAATAAATGCCAAAAATGCAGGTATCATGGAAACCAATACCCAAAGAACATATTTTCGCCCTTCACCTTCACCGCTGATGATCTCTTTTATCAGTGATAATATCTTCTTGTGATAAAAAACAAAAATTGAAAGTAGAGTTCCGGCGTGTAAGATAAGTTCTAAAAGTACCCCTGGAGAATCTAGATGAAGTACGTTTTTAGCAATAACCAGATGACCTGAACTGCTGATTGGCAAAAATTCTGCAACCCCCTGTATGGCTGCTAAAATGATAACTTTTACAAATGATAAATCCATAATGCTTATTCCTTAAAGGCAAAAAAAAGCCTCCCGCTGAAGCAAGGTTTAAAAAATGGCGGGATCGACGGGACTCGAACCCGCGACATCTAGATCGACAGTCTAGGACTCTAACCAATTGAGCTACGACCCCATTTGCCTAAAAAACAGAGCGGTATAATAGCTTTTCTATTTTATTTTGCAAGACTTTTTTTAGTTTTTTATGTTATTTTTTTTTTATGCTTTATAATTAAGTTTTTTCTGTCAAAAAATGCACCGATTTGCTATTGTCACTACTAACCAAAATTATTAATTTATTAAAGTATGGATTTTACAAATGAAAAAACAAATTAACTGTTTATTTATGACATGTTTGTGCATGTTAATTGCAGGGTGCAGCGGCAGCTACTCTTCGTTGACAGACAATGCTTTACAAAAAATGGAGAAGCAAGAATACAACACAGCAATCAAAGACTTAATCAAGGCCCAAAAGATTGCTCCAAATTCTGCTGAAGTATACTTGAACTTAGGATTGTGCTATTGGAAACTTGGCGAACCTGAAAAAGCAAATCAGATGCTTAGTAAAGCCATGGAGCTCAACCAGACAGATAGCCAGGCATATTTGTATTGTGGCATAATATATCTTGAACAAGATCTATTAGTACCCGCCATGAGTGCATTTAAAAACGCAAGCAGACTTAAGCCAAACTCACCAGAAATTTTCACATGGCTTGCAATTGTGGAGATGGAAAGCAAGGATCCTATTGCCAGCAGTCTATACTTGAAACAGGCACTCTCAATTGATCCAAAATATAAACCTGCAATATACAACCTAGCAGTTGTATACAGCACTTTTGGCGATAACCCAAAAGAGGCCGAAAAGTATTGTCAGGAATATCTTCAACTTGCTAATGGCGGAGACGCTCAAAAAGAGTTGAAAATCAGAACTTTCCTGCAGCAGATCATCAAAAATAACTCTGCAGAACTCAATACTACACCACAGGAAAAAACTGCAAAGAGAGAAAAGTCAGACAGTTTGATTAGACAGGCAAAGCATGCAACAGAGAATGCAAACTATGATTCTGCAATTGTCTTGCTTGACCAAGCTGTCAACACTGACCCATCAAATCCAGATGCATTGTGGGAAAAGGCAGCATTCTACAAAGAAGAACTTGGCGACAATCTTGAATCTGAAAAAATTATGAACCTTTTTTACAGCAAATTTCCTGCAGATAAAAGAACTCCAAAAAATTACAGTGTTAAGAAGTCGCCACTTGAAAACATTGACTGGCATGAAGATAACAGCAAAAATGCAGAATTGGCATTTTCAAAAGGACTTGAATGCTACAGAAGGGGTCAACTTGATGATGCTATTGAATGCTATAAAAAAGCATTGTTCTTCTCCCCTACAGACAAGCTTGCCGCATATAACCTTGGTCTGGCATACAAAAGTAAACTTGATTATAACAATGCAGAAAAAGCATTCCAGACAACATTGAAGCTTGACCCAAATATGATTGAAGCAAAAACAATGCTTGCTGTTGTATATCGAATGCAGAAAAAATATCTTAACGCAGAGAAAACACTCAACAAAGTAATTGAACAAAATCCAAATTATGCTAAAGCATATTTATATCTTGGTTATGTTTATCAAGATAAAGGTGAAGCACAAAAATCTGTTGAATATTTCAAAAAATTTGTTGAGCTTGAACCCAACTCTGCTGCATCCAAGAAAATAAAAGCCTGGCTTGACACACTATGAACCACATCTTAGACATGTTTTCTCCAATAGACATATGTTTTTTCATATGTCTTTTGTGTGGTGCATTATGGGGAATGTTCAAAGGTCTAAGTGGCGAACTTGCTCAATTGATTTCAACAATAATATGTTTCTTTTTATCAATTAAACTAACACCTTATGCGGCAGATATACTGGAAAAGTTCACAAAACTCACTAGAGACAATGCTCTCTTGATTGCAATTATTATTGTGGTTTTTTGTTGTTTTCTACTTATGTTTCTTTTAAGAAAACTATTCAAAAAGGTTTTAAAAGTTGTCATTGAGGTTCGTTATGACAAGTTTTTAGGCTTCATAGCCGGCATTGTGCATTACAGTATAATATTGATTATTCTTATAGTCATCATGGGGCTTATGCCATCAACCACAATTCACAGAATCTTTGTAGAGGAATCATTCGTAGGGACAAATGTTATGAAACTGTTTCCAAAGGTTAAAACCGTTATTGAGGAAAGGTCTAATATAACTCTTCCTGAAGAAAGCATATCAGATGATGACAAACCTACAGATAGAGAAAAGCCCAAGCGAGCTTTCATAAAAAATAGCAATGAGTAATATTGAAAGATAAATAATGGCAGGTATAACAGAAGAGTGTATTGCTGAAATACGCAACAGAGCAGACATTGTTGATGTCATAGGCTCATATATTCAGCTCTCAAAAGCAGGCTCTACATACAAGGCCTGTTGTCCTTTTCATAAAGAAAAAACTCCATCTTTCAATGTTAATCCAAACATGCAGATCTTTAAATGTTTTGGCTGTGGAAAAGCGGGTAATGTTTTCTCGTTTATTATGGAATATGAGGGACTCGATTTCCTAAGCACAGTAAAAATGCTTGCCGATAAAACAGGTGTTGAGATTAAATACAACAAAGGATACAGACCCAAAGGCGAGGGCGAAAAAAGCGATCTATATCAAGTAAATAAAAAAGTTGCCGAGTTTTACTATTCATGTTTGAGCTCTGACAAAGGGAAACCTGCCGTAGACTACCTAAAAAGCAGGGAAATCACAGGCGAAATGGCAAAGGAATTTACCATTGGCTATGCACCAGAAGGTTGGGACACACTAATTAATTGGGCAAAATCACAAAAAATTACTGAACAAGATCTGGATAAATTAGGGCTGCTGTCACAATCTGAAAAGTCAGACCATCAATATGACAGATTCAGAAACAGACTCATGTTCACCATACACGATGATCAGGGACGTGTTGTGGGATTTAGCGGCAGAATTCTTGAGGGATCAAAAGAAAAGGCAAAATACGTCAACACACCTCAAACCCCAATATTTTACAAAAGCAAACTTCTATATGGACTACACAAAGCCAGGAGAGCTATCTTAGACAAACAGGATGCAATCATTTGCGAGGGGCAAATTGATGTTATTCGCTGTCATAGCGCAGGATTCCAAAATGCAATTGCATCACAAGGAACAGCGTTCACAGAAGAGCATGCAGACAAACTTAAAAGATATACAGATGCGGTAACAATTGTATTTGACTCAGATAGTGCCGGCAAACAGGCGACCATAAAGACAGCCAGAATATTTATAAAGGCTGGCATGGCTGTCAGAGCAGCCATTGTTCCAGAGGGCGAAGATCCAGACTCCTATATCCTAAAAAATGGTCAAGAAGGCTTCCAAAAGCTGCTTGATGAAGCAATGTCAATTGTCAGCTTTCAATATAACTACTTCAGAACCATTGAAGATATAACAACAGATGTTGGAATGATGCGAGCCTCAAAACAGATTATGGAAACCATAAACATCAGCACAAGTGAAATACAAAAAGCAAAAATGAGTCTGGAGGCTGCCGAACTATTGAACATACCACTAAGTGCTCTGCAAAGTGACCTCAAGTTTAGGGTTCAAGGAACATATACTCCACCTCCAAAAAAACAGGCAAAGAGAGAAACAAGAATCTTAAATCCTCAAACGCTTCAACCTCTTCCATATGACGAAAAATCAATATGTGAAATCATTGCAAGCAATTTTGACAATGCAGAAGTTCATGCACTGGTGCGTGACTACCTCCCAAATGCAATAATATTATCCCCTGTAACCAAAAAATTCATCGATGCGGCACTATGGGCTCATGAAAGTGATGAAGACATTCAGGATCTTTTAGCCGAAGATGCAGACAACCAGCAACTAATGACACATTTTTCTGCAACAATGTTTATGGAACCAAACAAGTTTGCAAACACAGAAGCAACTGCTGTCAGTGCAACACAACTGTTAATCATTGCAATCTGGAAAAAGTATTTTCAGCATCAGTATGCAACCCTGCAAAACAATTACAGACCTGAAGATGATAAAAAACGCTCCCAATTGACGTATGATAAAAACAATATGACATCATGGGAAACCGCCGAACCAATAATAAAAATTGCCTTCGAAAAAATCGCACTCGATTGAAAAAAGCTTAACACAAATGGTCACGAAAGCAGCAAGACCAAGTTCAGGCGACGGGTTAAAAGGTAGACACAAGGCCAAAAAAAAGGGTAGACAAAAGGCCTACCCGTACATACGATATTTTTATATGTCGTCTGTTTTAACAAGAACTTCAGCAATCTGAACTGCATTAAGGGCTGCACCCTTTTTGATTTGATCGCCAACGCACCAGTATGTCAAGCCATTAGGATTTGATATGTCTTTTCTGATTCGACCAACAAAAACATCATCTTCGCTGGCACAGAAAAGTGGCATTGGGTATTGACCCTCGGCAGGATTATCAAGCAAAGTAACACCTTCAGCAGCTTCCATGGCAGCTTTAACATCACTAATTGAAAGTTCATCTTCTGTTTCAAGCCAAATTGATTCTGAGTGGTTTCTCATCACTGGAATTCTGACACATGTTGCACTAACCTCAATATCTGACTCCATGATTTTCTTTGTTTCATGAAACATCTTCATCTCTTCTTTAGTGTAGCCATTATCTGTGAAAACGTCAACCTGTGGAATAATGTTCATAGCAAGCTGATGCGAAAACTTTTCAACAGTAGGTTTTTCGCCATTAGCAAGCTGCTTAAATTGATTTTCAAGTTCAGCCATACCCTGAGCACCAGCACCACTAGCTGCCTGATAGGTTGCAACATGCACTTTTTTGATGTGTGAAAGCTTTTCAATTGGTTTCAATGTAACAACCATCTGGATTGTTGTGCAATTTGGGTTTGCTATAATATTGCGAGGACGATTCCTGCAAGCTTCAGGATTTACTTCCGGAACAACAAGCGGTACATCTGCATCCATGCGAAATGCACTTGAGTTGTCAATCATAACAGCACCATGCTTTGTTATTGTCTCTGCAAAATCTTTTGAAGTTTGACCACCGGCTGATGTCAAAGCAATATCAATTCCTTTGAAATCATCATTATGGCATAGTTCTTTTACTGTAATCTCTTTACCCTGAAAAGTATATTTCTTCCCAGCACTACGTGAGCTACCAAATAATACCAATTCTTCAATTGGGAAATTTCGCTCATCTAATACTTTTAAAAATTCCTGCCCGACAGCTCCGCTGACGCCTACAATTGCTACTCTATATTTTTTCATTTTAATTCCTTAATAAATTATTTGCACCTCTGGCACATCAAACATAAACCGTAAATCTTCTTTTTTGTCATAAAAGGTGTATAAAATAATAACTGATAACGAATTATGCAAGCAAATTCTTGTTTTTTTTATAAAAAAACATTGATTTAGAAAAAACAAAGATATATAATTTATGTATTGTATACTTCTGTGACAGGTGCAAGACAAGAGGTTTTAATAAAAGCTGACGACCTCCCTAAAACTACATCCGACCGAGAATTTGCTAAAGACCTTCGCTTTCGGTGGAGGATGCGAACGTGGATTTGGGTCAACAAAAACAGGGAGTGAGATTTCATTTTTTATTTCTTTGAGTGATAAATCTGAAATATATGTTTTCAAGGCGGGGTCATCAGTCTTCGCCCAGCTATTAACAATATAATAAATCTTGTTAGTAGCTGGGCTACGCCAGACGCAGCGTACTTTGAAGGTAAACCCTACAAACCACCTGCGAAGCAACCTTTTAGCTTTAATTTCAGCATCCGTAACTTTCTTGTCACGCCGTAGTCTGGAACAGCGAAGGAGGAAGGGTCGGGGTGCTTCACCCCGCCGAAAAAGGTATTCAACCGAAAAATCAAGGAAAGAATCAATTGATGTAATTCTCGATTGAACACCACTTTGTTTTGTGCTATAATATACCCAAAATTATAAAGAGGAAATAATTATGAGTTTAATTGTTGCACTAGACGTGCCGACATCTTCGGAGATACCAAAAATTGTGGAATCACTACCGGAAGAGATTGATTTTTACAAAGTTGGCTTAGAAATTTTCACAGCCGAAGGACCAAAAGCGCTGGAATACCTACAAAAGAAAAATAAGAAGATTTTTCTAGATTTAAAGTTACATGACATTCCAAGAACGGTTGCCCATGCGGTGACATCAGCTGCGAAACACAATGTTGGACTCTTAACAGTTCATGCGTGTGGTGGTCGAGCAATGCTGGAAGCGGCAGCTGAGGCAGCGGCAAAATTTGGAGATAAGGCGCCAAAGCTACTTGCGATAACAACCCTTACAAGTTTGGATCAAAGTGATTTGACGGATCTTGGAATTCAGAGAAGTGTTGCGGAGCACACTGCTGCAATGGGAAAACTGGCAATTGACTGCGGAATTGACGGACTGGTCTGCTCTGCACTTGAAGTGGGTGCCTTTAGAGAAACCCTTGGACCAGAACCAATACTAGTGACACCTGGCATTCGTCCTTCAGGAGGAAGCGTTGGAGACCAGAAACGTGTTGCAACACCAACATCAGCAATTCAAGATGGTTCAAGCTATCTAGTGGTTGGTCGCCCAATTGTGAAGGCAGAAAATCCTTTTGAAGCCGCAACTCAAATTCTTGAGGAAATTAAGAACGCCAAATAATTTTATGTTATTGGGTTTGTCTTATCGGTTTTTCTTGCTCTAAAGTGACAAATTTGTTATATTCGTCACCCTTAATAAAGAAAACACAAAGAACACACAACAGATGAAGGAAGTATTATTATGGAATTAAATGTTACAGAAATTATGGAAAACATTCCACACCGTTACCCATTTTTATTGGTTGACAAGATCACAGAGTTGGATGTAGAGGGACTTAAAATAGTTGGAATTAAGAATATTACAATGAATGAAGAATTTTTTCAGGGACATTTTCCTGGATACCCAGTGATGCCAGGAGTTTTACAGATTGAAGCAATGGCTCAGACAGGTGGAGTTCTTCTTCGCAAAGCAATGGCGAGTGACAAGAAAATCCTACCGTTTTTCATGTCTCTTGACAATGTTCGTTTTCGTAGTCAGGTTCAACCAGGAGATCAACTTGTTATGACTGTTGAAATCACAAAACTAAAGTCTAAGTTAGCAAAATTTAAGGGTGTTGCAACAGTCAACGGGAAAGTTGCAACGGAAGCTGAATTCATGTGCATGATCACTGAACCTAAAGAGGACTAATATTTATGACAAATATTCATCCAACAGCCATAGTAGAAGATACTACAAAAATTGGAGAAGGTACAACTATCGGACCATATGCAGTTATTGGACCAGAAGTTGAACTTGGGAAAAATTGTAAAATTCATAGCCAATGCAGCATTGTTGGTAAGACAAAGCTTGGAGACGGTTGCGAAGTTTTTCCATTTGCAAGTGTTGGTGAGAAATCACAAGATTTGAAATATAAAGAAGGCAACAAGACATATGTCGAAATTGGCAACAACACTGTTATCAGGGAGAGTGCGACAATTCACTCCGGCACAGCTGATGGTGAAGTTACAAAAATTGGTTCCAACTGTCTGTTAATGGCTTACACTCATGTTGCACATGGATGTGTTGTGGGTAACCGTGTAATAATGTCTAACAACGCAGCTCTTGCAGGAGAAGCAACGGTTGATGATGGTGCTATTCTTGGTGGGTTCGCCGCTGTAAAGCAATTTGGTCGCATTGGTAAAATGGCTTTTGTAACAGGTATGTCTGCTATTAATCAGGACATTGCACCTTTTATGATTGGCTCAGGTAATTTTGCAAGAACTATTGGTGTTAATTCCGTTGGACTTCAAAGAGCTGGATTTGACACAGCCAAAAGATTACTTATCAAAAAGGTGTATAAAATCATCTTCAGAGAAGAATTATCAACAAGTCAAGCCTTAGAGAAGATAAAGGCTGAGATTGAGATAACTGATGAGGTTAAAACTATTATTGATTTTATCGAGGCATCTAAATTTGGAATTGCCAAATAATGAGCTTCTTCAAACAAAAACGCTAAACTCAGGTTTAGCTTTTTTTTTGAGTTTAACTTTGTTTTTTTTGTTAAATGACTATATTTTTTTAGCCATCCTCCTTCGCAGACTCTGACTCCGGAGGACAGTCCACACGGGTTAACACAGATTTCATTTGTATAACCCCTTTATAAACAGCACTTTACGTTTTTTCGGGATTTAACAACGCAATACAACTACATGACATACTTTCTTAGATATCATCTTCTGGGTGATATTGTTATAAAATAATTTTATGCAGGCTTAAAGTATTAAACAATTTGCTTGTGGATTTAATTATCAACATATTACATGAATATATTTACCCGTGAAAATCTGTCGGGTCTGTCCACCGGAGTCAGAGTCTGCGAAGAGGATGACGAAGAGAAAAAGGAACCTGCAACCGAAAAATTAAGGTAGTTTAGGTTTTGTGCAAGATTTTTCTTTTATTCTCGTTGATATTATATTACTATCTGCCCTTGTGTTATCATGTTAACAACATATTTAAAAGCTCTGAAACCTATTTGAGGAAAGCATTAACATAACAGATGAAAAGATGTTTTATAATTTTCGCATTTCTATTTATTTTAGTTCCATATACCTACTGTAGTTTCTTTGAGTCTATAAAAAAGAGTATTGCAGAGAATACAGAAGCACAAAAAAGATTGAACTTAAAAACATCAAAGCGGGGAAAAAGGGAAGCAAACCTGTTAATTCTTCCTATGCAACAAATTGGCTTGACAATTTTCATGACAGTCTATTCCTGACCATTCAGGGACAAATTACCAGAGCAGACACAATGTTTGTGCAGGATAAAGGTTCGGTTACTACACCACATTCTAGATTTGAACTTTCACTGTATACCGAACTTGAACAAGGGAAGGGTAGTGCTAGCTTCGCTATTGACCCAAAATTTGACATTGATTTAGCTGTTCCAAATTTAGAAAGAACGCTTAAAATTTATGTTAATAACACACCTGTGGGTTCTCTGCCAGGTATTGACCCTGTTGATGAAGACAGAACTTTACATCTCGGTGTTAAATCTACTTTGGAAAAACCAGAGAGTTGGTTGCCAAAGTTTAGTACCAGCATTGGTGTTGATTGGAACTGGCCACCTGATCCATATGTTGAGCTTAATATCAGCAAATATCTGAACTTCGGAAACCTTAGGCTTTATCCAAAGCAGTCATTTTGGTTAAACACAACAGATAGACTAAGTGAACAATCAACATTAAGAACGGAATATTGGCTTTCAAAGAATATGTTGACAACCCTATGGAGTTCCATAAAATACACACAAGACGATGGCTATTTCAATTGGGAACAATCACAATCTGTCATATATCGTTTAAACGACTATGGTTTGGATATGGATACACATAAAATGCATTTTTGCAATTTAAAGTTTTCAATATTTGGGGACAATACGGTCGTTAAAACATATCGTTTGACAATGCAGTATAAGTTTCCTATTTACAAAGACTGGATATTTCTGGAACTATCTCCTGAACTAAAATTTGAAAAAGAGACAGACTGGGAAACTATCAGAGTCTTTAGAGTTGGAATAAGTGCCTTGTTTTGGGGTCTTTACAATATGCCAAAGTAAATAACAAAAAAGGACAAATAACATGTCAGATGAACTGCTTCTTATGCAAATAGCATATATTGCCGGTTTTCTACTGCTGTCAGCATTAGCATATATATACCTCAAGAAAATTAAGATTCCATACACTATTGGTCTTGTAGTTATAGGCATCATTCTTGGATATGTTGCAAAGCATACCAATTATGTGAACGATATAAAAGGTCTACATCTTACACCAGGCATTATTCTTTACCTAATTGTTCCAGCACTAATTTTTGATGCTGCTCTTGATATGAAAATCAATCGTTTTATGTCGCGAGTTATCCCAATTTTAATTCTTGCCATACCAGGATTGATTATTGGAACTTTACTCACAGGTTATATCGTTGGAAGCTTCACCCCTTTAAGTTTGGCAACAGGCATGATTTTTGGTGCACTTATATCGGCAACCGACCCCGTTGCTGTAGTTGCAATTTTTAAGGAGCAGAATGCCCCCGAAGACTTGGCGATTCTTGTTGATGGTGAAAGTTTGCTGAACGACGGAACATCAATGGTTATGTTCAGTGTTGTTTTAACCGCTGTTCTTGCTGCAAAAGCCTTCACTGTTGGAACATTATGCAGTGCAACATTGCAATTTGCATACATCTTCTTTGGTGGAATTGCTACAGGTGTTATAACAACATTTTTACTTTATCTTATAACCTTTCAAGGCAGAAAGAATCCTACAGTTCAAATTGTAACATCCCTATTGATTGCTTATATATCCTTTATTGTTGCCGATAAAATTGGGGTCTCTGGAGTTATGTCAACAGTTGCTGCAGCTGTAGCATATAGATACATATACACTGGTAAAAAAGATGAAGACATTCACATACACATTGAGCAGTTCTGGGATTTCACAACCTTTCTTGCAAACACCAGCATCTTTTTATTACTTGGCCTTTCTGAAGAATTTCTATTTGAAAACATTAGCCAATACAAGTACTTGGTGCCATCAATAATAGTTGTTATTGTTGCCGTGCTATTAGCCCGAGTTGTTGTTGTATTTGGCAGTAGTGCTATTAATAACAAGTTCTGTAAGCATAAAATCAGCCTGGCATATCAGGTTGTGATGCATTGGGGAGGACTAAGAGGAGCCCTACCGCTGGCAATGGCACTCAGTTTAACAAATGAACAAGTTGGAAAAGACAATCGAGTGAATATAATCATCTTCACACTTGTAATAATACTTTTCACGCTCGTTATTCAAGGCATCACAATCAAGCCTCTGATGAAAAAGCTCGAAATCATTGAGTAGTTAGTTGGACTTTGGTTAAGATAGGTTATTCATAATGAAGAACCTTAAGATATTGTTTAATGCAAAATTATAAGAAATTTTACATTAAACATAAAGCCTAAAAACCGTTATAACTCTTCAGGATGAACACAGTTGTACTTATCAAGAACAATATTTTGAATATCTTTGGCATTAACTTCTCTGACAGTAATACCACTATCAATAGCAAGCTTAGCAGCAATACCCGCGGCAAGTCCCATATCTACACATATCGGCATTACTCGATAGTTTGAGTGAGCCAGATGAGTACCGGATATATTACGCCCCGCTAAAAGAAGATTATCAATTTTCTTAGGCACAAGGCATCCATAAGGAATAGTATATCCTTTATTCTGCTGATAACCATGCTGACAGCCCGTTTCATCAAGTCCTGCACCACTTAAACTATGCACATCAAAGTTGAACCAAGCTCCTGAAACAACCCAGTCATCAAACACTTTTGCAGTTAGAATATCTTCTGCTTGCAAAGTTTTTTCACCTTCAAAATGACGAGTTTCACGAATACCAATCAGCGAACCAGCACTTATGATATAGCACTCCTCAAATCCAGGAACAAATTTATGTAGAAACTCCACAATAGGCTTCATCTGTTTTCTGCACTTTATGTGTGCATCGGACAGTTGTTTGGCATCAGTAGCATCGACATTGATGATATTGGTCATATTACAAGTAACAACTCCAGGCAAAGATGCCTTATATAGCAATGCATGACCTGCCGGATGAGGAATGTGTTCCTTTGCCAAGTCCTGAATCTTACCTGCTGGAATCTCTATATTACTTTCAAATGAACCAGGGAAAACAGCTCTATCCAAATCCACACCACCAACCTTAAACATTAATGTAAGAGGCTGCATCTTATGATCGCTCTCCCTACCCTTATAAAATGGCACACCAGCTCTTGCGGCAATATCTCCATCGCCAGTACAGTCAATGACAACCTTTGCCAAGATTGCAGTACGACCAGACTTGTTTTCAACGATAACACCTTTTATGACATCATTTTCAACAATTGCTTCACAAGCCATTGTATATAGCAAAATCTCAACGCCCGCTTCCTGTAACATATCAATATATAAATTCTTTAGTTCTTCTGGATTAATATAGGTTTTTCCTTTGTTTACTTTAATCTCAAAATCGGGTCTGACTGCCATTGTTCTATCCAAAATTTCATTATACAGTCCAGAATCGCAACGCCCTGTCCAATGACTCATAAGTCCGGTTGTGGAAACTCCACCAATATCGCCAAACTGCTCAACAATCATAGTCTTGGCACCTTGTCTACCTGCTGATATCGCTGCCCCAAATCCTGCAGGGCCTGAACCTAACACTAAAACATCTACTTCTGATACAACTGGAATTTCTCTTTTTTCTTCAACGATTGTTTTCATTATTTTCCTTATGATTAAGTTTTGCTGTACATTTTATCAGAAATTCATAATAATTCAATTGTATTATTAAGACATTTTGTTGTACTATTAAGACAAATACAGAGGTGCTATATTGAACAATGACAAATTAAACAAAGCCAGGCAACAGATAAAACCAATATGTTTTGACTCTATCAAAATTGTTGTCACAAACATTACAGAGACAAATATTCCGGAAAAACAACGGCTTAAAATATTACCATCAAGCAACCATGAAATTATCACAATTTTCAAAGGATCAATTAATTGTAAAATAGATGGCAATGAGTTTGCCATTCAGGAAAAGGACAAAGATATTATCTTTCTACCAAACAATAGGCAGATCATATGCACGCCTCTTGAGGACACAACCATTTTTAGAATACAAATTATTGTTGATTCGGCTGGTAGAGAGTCTATGCAAGGCTTACAAAATGAGATAAACACAAGAATATCAGAAAGTGGTTTTCGTTTTATGGGACACTGGAAGTTGTGTCGACTTTTTGAGAAGATCAAGACAGAGATAAGCAATTCATATCCATTTTCAGAGCTAAAGATATCTCTGTTAATTCAAGATTTTATCCTTACATTCCTAAGGATATACTTTGCAGAACTGAATTTGCGTGCAATAAACACAAACAGCAAAGAGTATATGGAAAAAGTGGACATGTTTATTGAGAGCAACATAAACAACAAGATATCAGCTAGAGATTTGGCAGAAGCATGTAGGCTATCGACTAGGCAGACAGCAAGAATTATTCAGAAAAACAGAGGACAGTCCCCCTCTCAATATATAAAAAACATTAAAATGGAGATTGCAAAAAATGAACTTCTTTATGGAAAAAAATCAATAAAAGAGATTGCTTCCGCACTTGGCTACAATGACCTTCCCTATTTTTATCGTTGCTTCCATCAAACCTTCAAAACCTCCCCAAAGAAACTAACTGAATAACATCACAGTGCTGTCAAAAATTATATGAGAAAGATGTAAAGCCACAAGGGAAGTTTTAGCCACAAAGAAGCTTAGCGCGATCGAGCCGCCTGTCTGCGTGAGAACACGAACAGGCAGGCAACCAAAAGAGGTTCTCGCACAGAGGCAAAGAGAAAAATGGATTAAGAACGTCCAACATCAGCCTTCGCTCTTCGAGGCTACGGCTCGACAGGTCGAACGTCCAACATCCAATAATGAATAAACACCCCTCCGTCTCGCTTTGCGAGCCACCTCCTCCCGCCTTGCGGGACTAGCAAAGCCAGCCGGGAAGGAGTTTTTGCGGACAAAGTTTAATGTTTTATTGATGTGCCAACGGCACGTGTCATGAGAAGCCTAGGGTAAGCCCGCCTTGCGGGAGCAACCCTAAGTAATAACAAAGAGCAAAGCTCTTTACCTGCTCACGGCAGTGTATTTTATTCGATATTGGACGTTGAATGTGCTAGCTTTGCTAGTCCCGCAAAGCGTGGATTCGACGTTCATATAACGAAAAGTTGACAAGTCTAAAATTGATTTGTAAGTTGCTGATAACTATATTGTTAGAAATTATGAAGATAATAAACGACCATAAATAACAAAACACGAAGTGAGGCTTTAACTTGTTTAAAGCAACGTAGCAAAGCGGAGTGGCAACTTGAAGGTTTGTAGCACAAAGGGTACAATAAAAAAGAGATATTTAAATTTTTATTTTCCGTGTTTACCTGTTTACTAAAAGTGCTGGGCTTTATATTCTTGTTTTCTGCAAAGCTTTTCAATGTTAAACCACTGTTGCGATACTCTGCAACAAGCTCAATCCATCCCTCAGTTGAAAACCTGTTCAACTGCCGACCTATTTTATCTGTATTTGTTTTCATAATACGGCATATTATAAACCACATTATTATATCTGTATACAAGGTGCTTCATAGGACGCTTACTATAAAAGGGTAAAGGGTGAAGTTAAAAGGGTAAAGGATTGTGCTTTCGCCTATCTGTAATTTCTGGCTTCAAACTTTACGACCAAACGGCAATTTTTATCCAGAATCATGGAAGAACGAGCTTCGCTCTACCTGTATTTTTCCATTTTCCCTTTTCAGTTTTAACTTTTTTAATCAACCTTATCGTATCAGAAACACCTCGATATGATATCCTTGGCAGTTTTTAACCACTTTTTCAAACAGACCTGCGGAAGCTTTTCCACCTTTTTCAATTTTCCATTCTCCATTTTCACTTTCTTTTCTACGACAACTACGCTAATAAAAATACGATCACAATGTGGAAATCCGCCCTTTTCCATACATATTTAATTTGCACATGCTGATCAGTTTTTATTTGGTTCGCAACACCCAGCATATAAACAACCGTTGTTTTGGAAAAAAAGGAGAAATCATGCCTTTTGGAACCCTCATTGTCATAATAAATTTGATTTTTTTTAAAGGCGGGGTGAAGCACTCCGCCCCTACAAAAGACCTGCGAATCAAGGATTTAGCTTTGGTTGCAGCATCCGCAACTTTCTTGTCAAGCCGTAGTCTGGAACAGCGAAGGAGGAAGGGTCGGGGGGCCGTGACCCCGCCAAAAAGGGTGTTCAACCGAAAAAATGAGAGTCTTTAGCATTAAGGAAAACGGAGCTTGTATTTTTTTTGAAGATATTGTATCATGAAGCCCTATAGTAAATGTAGGTTTAATCAAACATAAACTTGCCTCGTAACAACAAATATATTATCAACTTAAAGGGATTAGCTTTTATAGCTATAAAAATCAGATGAAAAACAACAAAATACTTAAACGTTTAGCCATAGTGACTCTATTCTCCATATTATCATTAACCCATTCTTTTGCAAGTGAGAACATGACTATTAAGCAAGCGGAAAAGCTTCTTAAGGATACAACTGCTGCCGAAAGTTCCATCACTCGAATTATCCAAAACTCAAAAAACCAGGAAGTTCAGAAGGATGCAAATATTGCCGAGGGGGCTCTTGGTCGTGTCAGCAATCAGCTCGAACAATATATACAAAACAAAAAAGCAGAACAACCAAAAGTTTCTACAGACATTTACAATGGTGGCAAGAAATACCCGGGTTCTTCGAAAGTTCTAATTGAGAGTTTTGATGTACCGGTAAACTCTTCAGTTGTTCATGTTCCAGTCACAATTGACAAACCCAGCTCAAACACAGTCATTGCATACGTTCGTGTTTATAATGGTCAGGGAGGTCGCGCCAAACCTGACACAACAAAATCTGTTATCTTTCGTCCTGGCGATTCTCTAACCAAAACATTGAGTTTCAATGTCAGCAGTATGTCCGAAAGCAACAATGTTAGAGCTGTTCAGCCTTCTGTTCCTGATGGTGCAATACGAGCAGGCGGCGGCATCCGTATCACGGCCAAAAAAGGAGCCATTAACGAGCCAATCGAGAGCATAAGTAGAGCTCCTTTAATGTTTAAACCTTTGGGAAAACTATGTTATTCCGCAACAGGAGAAACAATCCAATTTGATGATAAAGGTGGACCAAATAGTTTTTCAACTTCTCTATCCCACGGTCGTACTCAAGTTGGGAATGGAGAAACGGGTTATTACGGCACTACTGACATGGGAGGATTTATTCGCACCACCGATGGCTTGGTCATTTCCAGTCGCCGACTAAAAACACCCGTAAAAGTTGGTTCACCGGCGACAGAATATCCATTTCTCGCATCAATGCTCTCTGGGCACCGAACTCCCGAGACACAATTCAAGTATGGAAGTGTTGAATGGGTTGTCAAGATGCCAAATCGTTTTGGATCATGGCCAGCTTTATGGCTAGTGCCTACCGGAGGATGGCCACCAGAAATTGATGTCTATGAAGGTTTTGGATATAATGGTTCATGGAAATTCTCATCAAGTCTCTCGTCAAATATTCATGGTGGAGACAATAACGTTCGCACATTCACCCGTGCGGCAATGAGAATGGATATGAAAACATTCGGACTTGCAGGCACCCTCGACAGTGAATTTCATACATTTGCAGTTACGGTCGTTCCTCAATGGATTACGATATTTGTTGATGGAGTTGAAACCATGTGCTATGCTAACCCTTTTAAAGGCGAGAAATGGTATCCTCTGACAAATGTTGCTGTGAAAGCCAAGGTTGAATCACCATACAGCAATGGTTCAGGAGATATGATTCTGCGTTCCATCAAGGTTTGGCGAGCAGAGTAACTTTATGATAAAGTGCTTAGGGTGGCGTAGCCGCAACCAAAAGAGTTTCTCGCACAGAGGCACGAAGAGCACCAAGAAGAAAAAACAAGAAACTTTAGCCACAAAAAGGCACAAAAGACACGAAAAATCGAGCTTTGCTCTCATAACATGCATTGCCATAAGCAAGCTTATGGAACAATGCATACTAGCAATTTTCCTGTGTGTTTTTTTAAGCGAAGCGGTTGTTAAAGTCTTCTCTGTGTTCTCTGTGCCTCTGCACGAGTTCTTTAATGTTTTAGCGAAAAGTTGACAAGTCCAAAATTGATTTGTAAGTTATTTATAGATATGTTGTTAGAAATATTAAGAAAAACAAACGACCATAAAAAACAAGAAGTTGAAGGGTTGTAGTACAAATTGCATTGAAAATGCCTTTTAAAATGTAAGAAGGAAAACAGGGAGAGTCAACAGATGGAAAAAGAATACAGATATGTCTTCAAGGTGGGTTGCATATTCCCTCATAGAAGCTGAAAATGGTTTTAGAAAAATAAGAAATTATAAAGATTTGGGGAAATTGGTCGAAGCTCTTGAAAATTTTTCCCCTCCTCCGGAGGAGGGGAAAGTAGCAGAGCTAATCAATAGACTATTGACATACAATACATGAAAATGATATAAGCATATTAAATTAAAAAGAGGCTATGCAGAAAAGTTTTAACAATGCACGGGACATCCCCCGTAAATACCTGGCTTCTGAAAACAACACTTGTCTAAATGAGGTAATAATTCAGAGAGAACAACCGGACGCTTGCAGTTGCTGACAAAATCATAAATATCATCTTTATCTAGATTTGAGAACCAGAGGATCATTATTGCCGTACAGTTGAGGTCATCACTGTCTTCCATTTTTTTTACAATATCACTGTTAAATCCACTGACAGTTTTAACTCTGATATTTATATTCTTCTGATCAGCGGTCTGCTGAAAAGCTTCCAGCAATGAGGTAAGATATTGACCGCCGTTTTTTGGATTGATAATCAGGTTTATCCTGTCACTAGGAGAGGAGAATTCCGTTAAAATATGTGACAGTTTCTTTTTTACAAATGTTCCTTTACCTACTTTCCTTTCAAGGACATCTTCTTCAACAAGAAGTGCCAGTGCTTTTCGGACCGTATGAAAGCTACAGTTCAACTGCTTAGCCAGTCTATTGTTCTGCTGATTCTATGTGTTGAGCGATGGAACGGAATTGTTCCGCCTGCTTATTATCAATGGAGCCGATGGGAGGGATTTCGGGGTTCATGCCTGGACCCACATCCAACGTGATGACCCCTTCGCGGCTCATAACTTTCAAAGCCCACTGGCACCAAAGTTCCGTGGAATAGCGCACATCACGTGCCCCCCAAGTTTTTCCCATATACGTAAGCACATGCCATTGAGAGCCGTTAAGCCAGCGAGAGGTGGGCACGACATCAAACGGATCTGCCAATTCGCCTGCGGTGTAATCCTCGGCCTGCGTGTAACGGATGAGTTTGACACCAGGATTGAAGGTGACAATAGCATTGGCGTTGCCACACTTAACGGCATCTGCATAGATGCAGGCTATCTCTTCGCTGAAGTGGATATGCTCGTAACCCCCGTCAAACCACCAACCGGACACCTTGTCGCCGTAGCGCTTAGACCATTCGCGGATGACTTCGGCCCACAGTTCTGCGAATGCAGGGCTGATGGGTTGATCCTTCGGGCCCTGCGACAGCCCAAAGGCTCTTTGCACTTTGGGGTCACGATTTGGCGTTTGGCACGGTAGGTAGAGCATCAAGCGGATGCCTTTTACACTGAGCGAGCGGAATAGCTCAAGCGGAAGATCCCGTTTTGCACAACGTTCACCAGGCTTGTATCCGGTTATTCGATCATACACCGCATTGGGGGCGTTGAAGTAGCCGGAGTTTTGGCCTAAAGTGAAGATGAAGTACTTCGCGCCCATACGCTCCAGTTGCTCTGCCAGTGCATTGACATCAAAGCGTTCAACCATGGTAGCACCATCTGTATCCCCCGGCAGGAAGTGCATAAATGCGCCGATACGCGAGTCACGAAACCAGTCGGTCTTTGTCAAACAGTCCTCTGAGGGCTTGTAGTTCATAGTATTCTTTTTCATGGGGTATAGCAATATAATATATGGACGTCTTCTACTTCCCAGTTTTTAGGAAGTCCCAACAATTTCTGATAGTGTTCTAATTTAGTTTCCATAATAGGTATTATAAACATATTAATGAGCAATACTTCAAGATTATTCTAAGTTTCATCCACAATAATCTACGAAGAACCAATTATTTTCAGTATTAACAAATACAGATCTTCACTTCTGTAATTGTACCTGAATTCGCACTCTTTCAAATGTAGTCAAAAGGCATTCTTATAAATTTCCCTAAATATTGCAAGTCTCATCTGTGCAAAACAAAAGATTCCTCAATTTTCGGTTGGCTATAGCTATGACAATGAGGATCCCGAAGGGCGGGACGCCCTCGTTTTTCCAAGACAACTGTCATTTGTATGCAGGGAGCGACATTCGAGCCTGCGAGAGAGGCTTTAACCACTAAAAAGAAGCAATGGGGTGCTAGCTCTGCTAGTCCCGGTTTGCGGGAAACGTAGTGAACAACCTACAGGTCAAGATTTTTTTTAATCAATTCACTTCTCAATTTCACACATCCAGCACTAGTTAATGGGTCTGCAGGTGTGTTTTTGCAATAATCAACTAATTGTTGAATTGTTGATGTTGCCACTTGACAACGAGTGTCACTGGAGGCATAATAGATATAAACATCGTCGCCATGTGCAATAGCACCATTAGTGAAAACAGTATTTGATACATCCCCCACACGTTCTCCGCCTTGCGGAACAATAAATGCACCACCCGGTGTGTATTTGGGAACCCATGGTTTGTCTAATTCTGTCATAAAAACATAAATTACATAACGAAGACCTGCCGCACAATTTCTAACCCCATGTACAATATGCAACCAGCCAGCATCTGTCTTTATAGGAACACATCCCGGACCATTCTTAACCTCTTTGATTGTATGGTAAATCTTTTCATCAATAATAGTCTCTTCGGGAATAACAGCATGCTTTATGTCTTCAGCTAAGCCAAAACCAATACCACCGCCTCCACCACACTCAATAAAACCATCTTGTGGGCGTGTATAGAATGCATATTTTCCATCAACAAATTCAGGATGCAAAACACAGTTACGCTGCTGTGGAGAAGGAGTCTTCAAGTCATCAAGCCGTTCCCAATTCACAAAATCCATAGTTCGGACAATTCCACATTGTGCTTCTGCAGAAGATGTGTCAGATTCTGGAGCTGTTGCATCTTTTCGCTCAGTACAGAATACACCATATATCCATCCATCCTCGTGCTCTGTTAAACGCATATCATAAACATTTACATCAGGACGGTTTGTCTGCGGCATCGTGATTGGATAATCCCAAAACTTAAAATTATCAATTCCGTTATTGCTCTCTGCAACAGCAAAAAAACTTTTTCGATCCGCACCTTCAACACGGACAACAATACAGAATTTGCCGTTGAAAAAGATTGCACCAGTATTTAAAGTAGTATTAATTCCCTGACGTTCCATGCAAAACGGATTTGTTTTCTCATTCAAATCATAGCGCCAGAACAGCGGTGTGTGGTCAGCTGTCACTACTGGATTTGACCATTTGATATAAATTCCATTTCCTGGTTCAATTGGGCTGTTTTTCTTAGTTATTATATCATCGTAGTAGTTGCTTAACTTCTCCAAACGCTCTTCAAATATCGACATTGCTTTATCTCCTATTTTTATATGGTCTAAAAGTTTAACACTTTTTCAGACCTATTTGTTTTTATAAATTCTACAAAAAGTGCACAGTTCAAGAATAGCAGTGAAGCTCTCCCTTTATTCTATTATTTAATTCCACAAAATAAAATGAGAAACTGATAGAAAAATTGATTATTTAATAACAGGTAGCCGGCCTCCGTTTTGTAGGGGGGGAAGTTTGGGAAAACGAAAATGCTCTAAGCCCAGTTTCTCTAATTCCCAGCCCGTATCAATCTTTCCGCTCCACGATTTGTTATCAAAATAATTGAGGTTCTCCACATAAACCCCCGTTCCACCAGCGGCATCAACATTGACAGCACCATATTTTTGTAAGGCAATTGCAATGGTTTTAGCAGCAGGACTTAGATTGAAAGGTTCCAGATCTAAATTTGGGTCAAGCTGTAGAACGGCTCCCTCAGGGATTCCGTCAATTATAGTCCCATCTGCCCAAATGGCTGGCCACACATACTGTTGCTTCGCATTCCTATCACTAAACATAGCCAGTTTATGCTCAATACAACCCGCCTCTATTTCATCGAAATAAACCAACCCTCCAATAGCAGGAACTCCTGGTGCACGGCAAGGTCCATAATCGTGAACGCTACTGCCTTCATCAAAACTAAATCCCAAATCATCAAAAACACCAGAGCCGTATAAGTCATACTTTATGGCACAGCGCACTGAAATCTCTCCATTTTTTTCGTATCTGACCGCATAAAAGTCATAAACTTCTTCACTATCGATATCGATGATAGACATATGAGCATCCCATTCACCATCGGGTTTTGCCCATTCAGGAATAGGTGCCCATCCATCAAAATTTGGTGCAAAACCGTTGAGGCCACGAGTATCTGTTCTCGGCTTGACTTTAACTTTCTCTATTTGTAAACCATGGACTTCATAAACAGGAATAGTCCATTCTACATGATTTATGTAGAGAGATTTATTTTTATTTTGAGTGTTTCGAAGAGCCTCCATGTAAATGTCATTTCGCTCATCGGTTTTAGTCTCACTGCTGATGGGGGTATTCCAAAAACTATTATTGGTGAATGGTTTCATGATTTTTTTCCTGTAATAATGATTTCACTTCCATTTGGAATGGCATCATACTGCACAATTCCATTTTTTACATCATTACTTAAAATTCTACTTCCCTGTGAAACAGTGCATTTTTGCCAATTCTCAGGGTCGACAGTTTTTATTGTCAAAGGTTGATCGTAGAGTTTCGGATCAAGAGAAGATGTAATCTTGAGTTTGATTTTATCCTGATTGGATGATATTATTTTCAATTTGTGAGTTATCTCTTTCTTTATTGTATTTTTATTAGTATATGTAATCGGTGATCCATAAATCACCGCAATTGTCGTATACGTTGAAGAGTATTCCGGTAACCTTAATTAAACGGAATACTGGGCACATCGACCATGCTAAACCGCATGTACAATGTGCCCACCCCCAGTGCTTATACGAACCCTTGATAGCCGCCATGATCAGTGCCATCTCCGTAATCGAAGCAGTTACCCAGATGCCGCCCAACGCAGCTAGTGTCAATCGCAGAGTCTAGGGCAATGACGAGGTTGCCCGCCGTCGCTAGTCCTCGTAATTGAGACCATGGATGAACAAGGATTTGTAACTCTCCATCACCTTAGTGTCGATAGTGACCTTGCCAGCAACGCCTTTTTCGTCCTCGGCGGCCGTTATTGTTCCCTGAACGACGAATTGCACCCCACCAGGCGTTTCGGAGACGATGATATTGATCGGCTCGGTAATGGGATCCTCAAGACTGTGCAAACCGTTGACGGTACCATCGGCCTTAAATGCGAAAGCCAATGGCGAGCCAACACCAGATGCCGTCCACTTAAGAGATCCGTTGTCTGTCAACGTAACTTGGGAAGTGGTGTTTGAAAGAATTGTTGAAATCTCGGATTCGCCACCAGTTGTCAATGTCGCTTGCAGGAAGTCTTCTCCAGCAATCAAAAGCTCCAGCGTATTCGCCGTGTAGTTGAGTTGTGCACCGGAAGGAAGCCCCGTGACGCTGTCGAACACGCCGCTGATGCCACCAGTTGCGCTTGCCAGCGTGTAGGTGCCAGCCGCAGTGCCCTCAGGTACTGAGAGTTCTAGCGTGTCGCTGGTACCAGACAAGTTGACAGAACCGTACACCGTTAACTGATCGTGGCTTCCGTCACTCGCAAAATGCAGGGTCAAACGACTATAGCTTCCGAAAGTGACGTTGTTGGCCTGGCTTCCGCTGCCCACGGTTAGGGTTCCAAGAATGTGTGTGCCTGTTGTCGCATTGATGGTGCCAGGAGCCACGGTCGCCCGCGCATCGGTTGCGGTACCAGAAACCACGACGTTGGCCACCGTATAGCCTGCGACGCCTCCGATGATTCCTGTGCCACCGAGGGTCGCACCAGTGCCGACAGAGACGGCGGCGTGTCCCGAGCCAGAACCGGATGTGTTGTCGATAAGCAAGGTGCCGCCAGAAACTCTGAGGGTGCCGTAAACCATCGTGCTGGCGGCGGTGAGTTGGGCGACGCCTGTTCCGGATTTGGTGATGGTCCTGCTCGTGCCTCCTCCAGTTAGTCCCTTGGTGA
>JAQICX010000196.1 GCA_027858345.1 Kiritimatiellia bacterium
CACCTCCCCTAAAAGCGGGAGGAGCTTTGGCGAACTAATGTTCGGCGTGCGTTGAGTTGTTGTGCTGCGATCAACGAACGACGCTCCACGAATAACTGGAGCGAAGCGACAGGAGGAGTGGGTGAGTTGTTGTGCAAACCGTTTGAATTGCAAGTTTTACAACTGCTCCCTCTTTTAGGGGAGCTGTCATGCGTGCATGACTGAGGGGTGTTCAACCGAAAAATCAAGGACATATCTCATTTTTCAAGAAAAAGAGTGTACATCAATGCAGATATATCATACAATGAAATATATTTACTAATAATTTCATAGCGGAGGCTAGAGAATCATGGGTGTATCAATACATTATCGCGGACAACTTGACGACAAAACTCAACTTCCAGCTCTTATTGATGAGATTCAGGACATAGCCACCACAATGGGGTGGTCAACTACAACACTGGATGAAGACTGGGGAAAAAAACCTGATGCGTCAATCAAGAGTGCAGGAGTAATTGACGGTCATTTAGGTCTAAAGGGTATTCAATTCGCCCCACACCCGAAATCAGAACCTCTTTGCTTGTTTTTCAACAAGACAGGCTATATATGCTCGCCAATGAGCATGCTGCTAATTATTGATGGAACATTTAAACAAGAAGAAACGTGGGTTTCGATGAAAACTCAGTTCTCAAATCCCGACACCCATATGTGGGTGATCGGCCTACTAAAATACCTGAAGAAAAAATACATATCTAATCTTGAGGTTTCGGATGAAGGTGGATATTGGGATACTGGAGACAGAAAAGAACTTGAAGACAAAATGAATTTTATTAACGACAAGATAAATTCCTTGTCCGCATCTATATCTTCAATCAATATAGGTGACCTATCAAACCTATCTGCCGATGAAATTGCAGATCTAATAGAACAATTATTTATGGAAGATGAAAATCAAGATGACAAACAATAACGTGGGTACCAATAACAGATGAAATATGTGAGCAAACTTATTTAAAGGCCAATTGGCAGAACGAAGTTTTAAATAATTATTGTATTTTTCTGCAAGTAGTTGTACAATTAAAAAAATTAATACAGAACATATTATAGACATTGTGTCCATAACAAAACAATATTTTGGCCAAAAACAACAAATACCAACGGTGATGTAACTTTATATAGTGGTGTTATGACTTTCAATGCCGACTTTAACAGCGGAAGTTCAAAGGAAAATATTACCCAAGATCAGGTTACAAGCAGCTACCAATGTGCTACCTTCACTAGACAATAAAATAATTATTACGTAAGCTTTTTTTTTAAAGCCCAACGTCGCCCTCGAATAAAATCTTTACAGCGTTTCATTTGTTCAATGCTCTAATATAACTAGACACTTAGACACTGTCTTTTAAGATAGATTGTATAATAGATTGTTCTTATCAAGTTAAAGTATCTTGTACCAATTCCTATTAAATTAAAGTTCATTTTCAAATAGAGCAGGAATAACGGTAATAGTTTCGCCCAGCACCTCACCATCCCTCTGCCTTGCAATAAGTTCAAGACATTCTTTGAGAAGATCCTGAACATTAAAACCTATACGTTCAATAGGAGCCATACAGGGAACAGGCCATGGCCAGTTGCAATGCCCAACGATGTCAATATCCTTGCCTATCTGCAGCCCCAAAGATATAACACTCGAAACAGCGTATTCCACAAGGTTGTCATCAGCGATGAACAAAGCATCTGGACGTTCTTCTGGAGGATAATCCATCAGCAAAGGTATAATATACTCAACTGCTTTTGGATGACTACGCCCAACTTTTAAAGTCCATTGAGGTTTATATTCCAAGCCAATTTTTTCAAAATCCTCTTTTTGAAGAATAGTATTGGCATCTGCCATATACAAAACCGCAACACGTTTACGATTTTTTGATTTCAAGTAAGTTATGGCTCGAATCATCATCCCGATACCATCTGTATTAACAATTGGTATATTTTCATGCTTCTGAGGAACAAAAACGAGTACTTTTCCCAAGCTTTTATCGTTAAACGGCTTTTCATCTGCTAAGAGATGCGTACCTGAGAAAAAGATTACACCAGCAAACAGGTGATTAGCCACCTCGTATTCCAGTTCCTTAATAGCCGATTCTAAGTCCAGATTATTTCCCATATAATTAAAAACAATAAATCTGTCATCACCTGCAATTGCATTTAATCGGTTAGCTTCTTCTGTTAAAGCAATTTCAAACCTAGACATATCATATCCATGCATGTCACTAAAAACCAAAGCATACCTTTTTAAGTGTGGAGGAGTATCACTTACAAACATCCCTTGCCTATCCATAGAAGTAACAAAACCTGTTCTTTTCAACTGCTCAACAGCAAGTTGTAGAACTCCACGGCTGGCACCGTATTTCTTTTCCATTTGCTGAAAGGTCGGTAATTTCTTCCCGGGCAAAAACTTGCCATGAACGATATCTTTTCTCAGACTCTCTGCAATAACTTCAGATTTGTTTTTAATTGCCATTATTTTAATTTCTTTCTATTTAGGGCATCCTGTTCAATTCAGAAATATACGCATTCTCACACTAAACAGCAAGCCCTATTTATTAAAACCTACTTTTTTCTCAGAATAAGATCACTATAGCTTTCTGGATGCCCATATGGTTCAGTACCTTTAGGAGCGAAGGTTAATCCAGTCTTACGGCCTTGTCCATCATTATCGTTAATTAGCAATGAAAATCCAAAATTCAAATCATTACCCAACGTGACACCTGGCAGACATTTGGATAAAGGAAAGACAATCTCATAAATAGTTTTATTTCCAGATCTAGTAATAGAAACATCTACATCTACATCATTAAATCCATCAGTCTTGTTGGCTTTACCCTTATAGTTACCATCAGCACCCTTTACTAACCAAGCGTTGGCTTTGCCGGATATAAGGCTAAACAAATATTCAACATCATCTCCTGAATTAGATTCTGTAGTCATAGCATCATTTTTCAAGTCAAAATATATCTGCAAACTATCGCCCTGCCATCCGGTCATTGGAGACTCACCAGATTGTTGTTTGTCATCTGTCACCATAACAACCATGGCAAAATAATCTGCGTTCCACCCTAATGCAACTTCAGCAGACAAATCCTGGTCCCCCGTTCTCTTTAACTTAGAATTGAACTCTTTTGACAAGTTTGCCTCACCAAGCTTAATACTGTCAATATCTTTCCAATCACTAAGATCTCCATCTGCTTTAATATTGTCAACATGAAATGCGAACAGAGGACGAAGAGTTGAATCAACTCTAGTAAATTCTTCTTCATTGAGTTCTGCCAAAGCAGAAACTTTATAATCTTCAAGAGGATTTATTTCTATTTGTTCAAACTCAAAATCTATACGACGGGTTTCTCCTGGGAGGAGGCTTGCAAACTCATGTTCCTTATCACTTGTCACCCACTCTTTGGGAACACTAATAAGCTTTATTTTGCCATTAAGAGGTGTATTACGACGACTTCTGACAATAGCGAAAATTCTATTTCCACCAGTAATTGCCAAGGTTATATCGAATGGCGATCCTAAACCAACAATATCAGAGGATTTAAGAACCTGCTCAATTGTATCTTTTGATGTACCTGGAGCAAAACGAATATATGACGGATCTCGAGCAACACGCACACCAATCTTTCTTTCATCAGCAGAATAGAGATTACCCATAATATCGTAGACTTTGCAATCAGCTTTCAGTTTCATACGTGCATCAATGTTAGCCAATGGCGACCAAATTGCGACCAGTGGTCCCCCTGATGCATCTGGAAACACGTAAGCACCAACAACTTGACCTAATTCAATCGGGCTGCCAGATCCCGCATTTGCCATAAAACGGATTGCAGCACTATAAGCCGAGAAAAAATCATACACAAATAATTCGTCTCCTGGACCTCTGCGACTGATAGTCTGAGTAGGATTAAAGAAACACACTGGAACTCCAACAGCAACACTTGATATATAATGCTGCACAGAACGTCCTGCAGTAGCAAGTTCTTCGTTATAAGGCAAGTAATATCCACGTCTTGTCTCTTCATAGGCAGCTCGATCGTAAAACAGATTAGCACCATAATATTTTTCACTGTTAACAAGCTGCCCATTGAACTTAAATGACTTCATCACTTTTTTCAGTTCTTCACCCTGATCATAAAAGTCGGTAATTCCATATGGATGGAAAGAAAACTTATCCATATAATCGACCGCGCCAAGTTTCATCCACTCATCAAGCCAGTCAAACTGTACATTATTTAATGCATTGCACACAACCTGCAAGTCCGGATTAACGCCTTTAATAGTTTTATACGCCACTTTCTGAAACTCAAAATATTTTGCAGGAAACATAGTTCTTTTACCTTTATCAGATCCTTGACTTACTCTCCACAGATTTGGCTCATTAAAAATTTCCCAATATTTAAATCCTGATTTCAAAGAAGTAACATAAGCTTTTAAATTTT
>JAQICX010000068.1 GCA_027858345.1 Kiritimatiellia bacterium
CCGATCTTCCTCATAAAAAAAGACACCGAAAGAGTATTTATATTAATAACATAACTTTATGGTTGCCTCATAATGTATGACACCTAAAATATAGGAATGAAAATGAGTAAAGAATCAACACAAGAGTATACTCTTAAAATGAGAGAAAGATATTCGGCTATGCTGTCAAAAACTGCAAAAGGTCGCGTTTTAGATGACTTTTGTTTAACAACAAGTTATGAAAGAAAATATGCTAGCAAACTTTTGAATAAACAAAACAATCAAAATAGAAAAAAATCAGGACGTAAAATAGTTTATAACAACGATGTTAGAGATGTTGTATATGAAATATGGATGATGAGTGATCAATTATGTTCAAAACTTATTAAACCTGTTATAGATTTATATCTTGAAAGCTATGAGAAAAATATTAAACAATTAGATGATGAACTAAGAACTAAAGTACTATCAATTAGTCCTGCAACAATAGATAGACTGTTGTCAGATGATCGTATTGAAACTTCCAAACGGAGAAGAAAGCGAGCCAACTCAAGGAATATAATACAATCTAAGGTTCCGATAAGAACAGGTCCTTGGGATGTGAATGAGCCAGGCTGGTTAGAAGCTGATGGTGTTTCACATGGTGGAAATACAACCGCAGGTGATTTTATATGGAGTATTACTTATAAGGATATACATACTGCATGGACTGAATCAAGAGCTGTATGGAACAAAGGAGCTGCGAATATAAAGAAAAGAACACTAGAGCTAATGGATGAACTGCCGTTTACGATACTGGGACTGGATGTTGACAATGGATGTGAATTTCTAAATAGTTCTATATATCAACTTTGCAAAAATGCAGAACCTAGAATAGAGTTTACAAGATCAAGACCTTACCATAAGAATGACAATGCACATGTTGAACAACGAAACTATACTCACGTAAGAAGTTTACTTGGCTATGATAGACTTGAAGATCCCGATATGGTTGAATTAATCAATGACTTGTATAAAAATGAGTGGTCGTTACTTAAGAATCTATACTGTCCAACAATGCAGCTAATAAGTAAGCATAAGATTGGATCAAAATATAAAAAGAAGTATAGTGCTCCTAAGACTCCTTGCCAAAGATTACTAGAATCAGACAAAGTCTCTAACGAAGAAAAGCAAAAACTTAGAGATCTATTAAAGAGTTCTGATCCTTATATACTTAAACAAAGAATAGAGGAACAACTAAATGTAATATTTAATTTTCATCAGAAAAAAATAACAAGAAGAAACTAAATTAATCAGTGGATAGATTAGAGAGTTTTGTTATACTGTTCGGTGTCATCTATTATGAGGCAATAGAAATGTTCTATTTAATCCTTTCGGTGTCTAGTTATTATGAGGCAACACGCCGTCATCGTTTTTCGTTAAAAAGACAGTTTAAATTAACCATCTTTGTCGCCCCGTTTTCCAAGCCGTCCGTGTCCAGCATAGTCTAACTGCGTCCTGCTTAATTAGCGGAACGAAGCTGGAAGAGCGAATGCAGATGCCTTGGGCTATTTTATTATGGTGTAGACCATTCGCTACACTCATTGCTTCAGCCTATCAAGTTTTTATGAGTGGCTAAAGCCTCTCTTAGACTTCGTCACGAGTCAGCACACTACAACTAACAGCTCGTCTCTTTTATCCCCACGGGGCTACACCCATGGCTACATGCTCTCGCTGCAAGGAGCTTTAATCTGAATGCTAGTATGCATTGTTCCATAAACTTTTGGTTCGCCTGGTTTTTAGAGCTTATTCGATGCTAATCGATTGGTATTTCAGAGTGTTCAGTGCAGCATGCTTAAATAAAAACACTGTGGAAGACCGTGATTTCAGCTTCTTGCCTGTCCGCCGTAGTCTCGCAGAGCGAAGGAGGATTGTTTGGTCGATTATTTCTGATAGCTTTTACAACACTCTTGTTTTAAAGACGTTGCAAAACAATCTTACACTTGTCAACTTTTCATGATAATGAGGATCCCGCAAAGCGGGACTCCCAATATGCCTCAAAGCAGCAACGGGTGTCGACAGTTTTTGTGTCTTTTGTACTACAACCCTTCATTTTCTTGCCGTGACCGCCGTATCCTGAAAGGCGAAGGAGGATTGTTTGATCGTTTATTTTTTAGAGCATTTCTAAAGGTTTTATTATAAATAGCTTCCAACACAACTTTCTTCATGTCAACTTTTCGTTTTACCACCTGTCTACGTGCAACGCACAGGCAGGCGAACAAACACCAGTTGTTTGCATTATGAACGGTCGGAGGAAACACCGCCCTTTCGTCGGTCAACTGTGTCCTGCGAAGCTCGCAGAGCGAAGAATGACGACCGACGCTATCCGCCTTCGTTCCTACGGCACGACAGGCAGGTGTTGTGCCTGCCAATCATTGTCCGCCAAAACTCCTCCCCGGCTATCCACGCCTTGCGGGATAGTCCCGCTCTGCGGGGGGAGGTCACCTCGCCTGCGAGGTGGGAGGGGTGTTCATTCGATGTTGGACGTTCTTAATCCATTTGTCTTTTTCTCTGCGTTCTCCGTGCCTCTGCGCGAGAATCTCTTTTGATTGCGGCTTGACCGCCCTAAGCTCTTCGTGCCTTTGTGCCTGCATGTGCGTTGCACGCAGACAAGCGAGATTTTTTTTGGTGCCTGCCTGTTCGTGTACTCACGCAGACAGGCGGCTCGTCTGCCCTATGTTAATCAGTGGCTAAACTCTTCATTCCGCAACGAACCATTTACTATTCACCATCAACCATTTACAATTTCTTTATCATGCCTGCGGAGCTATTCCATCATTCGTAATTCGTAATTAATAATTAGTAATTAGTAATTGGGGCCGACGGCTCTGCCAGCTACGGATTAATCAGGTACATTTCGGGCCACCATTTGCCGGTGACGAGGAGTTTCTTTGAAGTTGGGTCGTATGCGATGCCATTGGCAACTGCATCAATATTTGCCGCTGCTCCTTTTGGAACAAGATCGGATATATCAATCTGTTTTTCAACTTTTCCGGTTTCTGGGTCAATAACAACAATGTAGTTTGTCATCCAGATGTTTGCATAGATTTTGCCGTCAATGAACTCCAGTTCATTGAGATTCTTCACAGGCTTTTTACCATTTGTAACATCAAGACGTTTTTCAATTGAGAATGTATCCGGATTCCTAAAGAATAGTTTTGATGAGCCATTACTCATAATCAAATGTTTATCGTTGGCTGTCAACCCCCACCCTTCACCAATATATTTAAGAGTCTTCTCAAGTTTTTCCTTTTTGATATCATAGACTAGACAGACTTCTGCTTCATAGGTAAGCCAATAGAGTTTGTCTTTGTATATTGTTGAGCCTTCACCAAAGTATATTGATGGAAGTTTAAACTGTTTTTCAATTACTCCACTTGGAAATTTGTACATTGCAAATTGTGATTCGCCATACAGTCCTGTTGTTTCACACAGAAAGTCTTTGTAGAAAAACAATCCTTGTGTAAAATGCTTCTGATTATGTTTCAATGTTTTATGAACTACAGCTTTTTCTATTGGAGCCTCTTTTTCAGTGCAGCTGGCTGTGACAGCGATTAGGAATACAGCAGCTGTAACTGTAATAAAGCGGGAAATTATATGCATAATGTTATACTCTTTTTTTGACATCATCAATTGATCCTGCCATCATAAATGCTTGTTCCGGATAATCATCGAACTCACCACTAATGATTTGTCCGAAACCATCAACAGTTTCATCGATGGTTACATATTGACCAGGGATGCCGGTATATTGCTCTGCCACAAAGTTTGGCTGCGAGAGGAAGCGTTGAATTTTTCTGGCTCTATTAACTGTTTCTCTGTCAACATCAGGCAGTTCTTCTATTCCAAGAATTGTGATGATATCTTTCAGTTCACTATAGCGTTGAAGAATTCTCTGAACTTCTCTAGCAACTCGATAGTGTTCTTCTCCAACGTATTCAGGAGACAAAATTCTAGAATCTGATGAAAGTGGATCTAATGCGGGATAGATACCCATTTCTACAATTTTTCTGTCCAGAACGATTGTTGCATCCAGATGGGCAAAGGTTGTTGCCGGTGCAGGGTCTGTTATGTCATCAGCAGGCACGTACACTGCTTGAACAGAGGTGATTGAGCCACGGGTTGTAGATGTTATTCTTTCTTGAAGAGCACCCATTTCAGATGCAAGGGTTGGCTGATATCCAACAGCAGATGGCATACGGCCAAGTAGAGCAGAAACTTCTGCGCCAGCCTGAACGAACCTGAAAATGTTATCAATGAAGAGGAGTACGTCCTGTCTCATGTTATCTCGAAAATATTCAGCTTGTGTAAGTGCGGAAAGAGGAACTCTTAGTCTTGCACCAGGTGGTTCATTCATCTGGCCATAGACAAGAACTGTTTTCTTGAGAACGCCTGACTCATCCATTTCAAGCCACAGATCGTTTCCTTCTCTTGTTCTTTCTCCAACACCTGCAAAAATAGCTTGACCTCCATGTTCTGTTGTGATGTTTCTGATTAGTTCCATAATCAGCATGGTTTTGCCAACTCCTGCACCACCAAAAAGTCCAATTTTGCCGCCACGAGGAAATGGTGCGAGCAAGTCAACAGATTTTATTCCTGTTTCATAGAGTTCAATGGAGGGCATCTGCTCATCAAATGATGGAGAATTTTTATGGATGGACTGGCGTCTGTATGTTGGAACTGGTCCTTTTCCATCGATTGGATCACCCATGATGTTAAGCACCCGACCTAGTACTTCATCGCCAACGGGAACACTGATTGGAGCGCCAGTGTCCTCAACAGGCAATCCGCGGCTTAGACCAGCAGTGGCCGCCATTGCTATGCAGCGCACAACGCCATCACCAAGAAAATCTTCAACTTCCAGAGTTACAGCCATATCCTGTTTTTCATCGCGAGCAACAAGAGCGTTATGCAGTTCCGGAAGATGAGAATCATAGAATTCCACGTCAATAACTGCACCAACTATATGTATGATTTTTCCAAAAGACATTTACTTGCTAAATCCTGTTCTTTTTGTTGAAGATTCGGGCATGTCAGGGATGAATGGTTCTCCCATTAAAGAAGCACAAATATACCTTGCAACCACTTCAGCCTCTAAAGGTCTTGAGAAATAATAACCTTGCAACGACACGCCACCAAGTTCTTTTAAGATGATTATTTGATTAACATCTTCTACGCCTTCAGCAATTACATGCAAACCAAGAGTTTTTGCCAATGACAAAATTGATTTAACAATTTCTTTAGATTCTTTAGTTTTCGAAAGTGTATCGATGAAAGAGCCGTCAATCTTAAGAGTATCAACATGAAACTGGTTCAGATACGCCAGTGATGAGTAACCTGTTCCGAAATCATCAATACTAATTTTCAAACCAATTTTATGAAGTTGATCCAGCACCTTAATTGCAATTTCCGGGAAACTCATAAGTGCAGTTTCTGTAATTTCCAATCTTAAATATTCAGGAGGTAAGCCAGTGCTATGCAAAAGTTCTTCAACAGATTCAACAAACCCAGGCAGCGTTAACTGTTGTCCTGAAATATTAACAGATGCATAAACAACATTTTGTATACCTTCCGCCTCTGCATTGTGATAGCAAGCACTCATAAATTCACACGCAGCTCTCAAAACAAATTTTTCAATTTCAAAGATTTGTCCCGTTCTTTCAGCAAGGGGAATAAAGTCCGACGGAGGAATCAGACCATCTGTTTTATGATTCCAACGAATCAATGCTTCAACCCCAAGCAACGTGATGTTATCTGTTGATATAATTGGTTGATATACAAGATGGAAGTTGTTCATGTAAATTGCTTTGTCTATTTCTGTGTCAAGATATAAATCTCGCTGAATCTTTGCCATAATATGTTTATCAAAAACATGTAGTTTTTCAAAATGGTTCTCTTTGGCAAATCCTACAGCAACATTTGCATAACGCATTAATTCTTCTGATGAATCTTTTTTATCCAAAGAGTCAGAGAATGCAACACCAATGTTAATTTTCACATGCACAAGGTGTTCATCAATACAAATTGGAATCTCAATAATATTTCGTATGCTGCTGACCAGCGATATAACAGACTCTCTTGACTCAACATCCGGAAGGAAGAATGCAAATTCATCACCATAAATTCTTGCTATAATAACATCGCAGCTGTCAAGCAACAGCGAGATTTGTTCAGCAGTATGAACCAAAAGGAGGTTTCCAATTTCATAGCCATATGAATCGTTAAAAACTTTAAAACGATGAATGTTGATAAGAACAAGTGCATTAAGACAATCTTCATGCTTTTTGAAAGACTTCTTTAATGTTTGTCTAAAGAAGTCAATTCTTTGAAGCCCAGTAAGCTCGTCACACTTTTTATAATGCTCTTTTCTTTTGAGTAGATTTAGGTTTTCCAGTTTTATTTTGAGGAATGGCAGCAGGTTAAACAGTTCTTTTCTTATAGCAGGATTTAAATGTTCAGTCTTCATCACTAATATCTGGGTAGAACTAAGCGATGTATAAGACCAGACTTCCAGATCAAAATTCTTTGCATCATTCTTCAGAATAATTTTCAGTTCAACTTTTTCAGAGTCAGACAAAGCATCAACTAATATTTTTTCTAACCCCGCCTTTTGGGATGCCTCTGCAATCAGAGCAATTGCCTTCTGCGTTTCTTTATTCATAAATATACTGACTCCCAACCTGAATCATTCATAAAATTCTACTGCAACAGCGTATTGCACTCAAATTCAAAGACTTAGATTGAACAACAAATTTGATTAATGTTTATAAACCTACATCTGTTATTCTGCTCAATCTCATTGATTTTAAGCACTCTACGCTATTTCGCTACAAAGTTTATGAATAATACAGGTTAACCATCCATAAAGTTCAATACTGATAGAATTTCCCACAAAAATTAACTTTCTGATAGTATCAATAAATCTTTGTTTTGACAAGTAATAATTAATAATGTATCTTTCCTTAGTGTTTATTTGGTAAAGAATTGGGCTATCGTCCGTTTAATGAGGCTTCGCCTCGTGGAAAGTAGTTTAATGGGCTTCGCCCGTTGAACAATAGTGGAATAATTGGCGAACGAGAATAGTTTGCAGATACACCACCTGTCTTGTAGCGCCATAGGAACGAAGGCGGAAGCCGAGTCCCATGGGCTCGGAAAAACTAATATTTTTGATTAATGTGCCAACGGTACATTTCATAAGAAGCCTAGGGTGAGCGTAGCGTAACCCTAGGAAATAACAAAGAGCAAAGCTCTTTACCCTGCTCACAGCAGTGTCTTTCGTAGCTCTCTGAGCGAAGAAACAAAAAAACTGTACACTGTGAACTGTACACTTTTTGTAGAATTTATAAAAAACAAACAGCCTGACAACGGGCAGAACAATTTAAGAACGAGGATAGAATGTATAAAGCAGTATCGAACAGAGACAACTTCCCTAGTGTAGAGGAAGAATCCCTAGATTTCTGGGAAAAGAACAACACATTCCAGAAGCAACTGGATAAGAACAGAAACAATGAAGAGTTTGTATTTTATGACGGACCTCCATTTGCAACAGGTTTGCCGCATTACGGACACCTTTTGGCTGGAACAATAAAGGATATCATTCCGCGCTACCAGTCTATGAAAGGCTACTATGTTGACAGAAGATTTGGGTGGGACTGCCACGGACTGCCAATCGAAGCCTTAGCTCAAGAGGCTCTTGGGCTATCCGGCACAGCAGCAATACAAGAAGCGGGCGTTGATGTTTTTAATGAACAGTGCAGATCCATGGTTCAAACATATGTTGAAGAATGGCGGAGAACAGTCACACGAATGGGTCGCTGGGTGGACTTTGACAACGACTACAAGACAATGGATCCAACATACATGGAAAGTATCTGGTGGGTATTTAAGCAGCTTTGGGATCAAGACAGAATCTATAAGGCATACAGAATCATGCCATACAGTTGGAAACTCACAACACCACTGTCAAACTTTGAAGCAGGAAACAACTATAAAGATGTTCATGACCCTGCAATAACTGTTCGATTTAAGATAATAGATCACCCTTGGGGTAATGCTTACTTCCTGGCATGGACAACAACACCTTGGACACTACCATCAAACCTCGCACTTTGTGTTGGTCCTGATGTTGATTATGTTGCTGTGAAAGATGCAAAAAGTGAAGGTGATGAAGTTTATCTGATGGCAAAAGCACGTGTTTCGGCTTACTACAAAAACGAAGAGGATTATGTGGTTGTTGCAGAGATGAAAGGCAGCGAGATTGCCGGCAAAACATACGAGCCACTTTTCCCATACTTTGAAGGGCGTGAAAATTGTTTCCAGATTTTACAAGATGATTTTGTTACAACAGAAGATGGTACTGGTATTGTACATATGGCACCAGCCTATGGTGAAGATGATTATCGCATATGCAGCGATGTGGGCATTGAGCTTGTTGACCCACTGGACAGAGAGTGCAACTTCGGCCCGCTGGTTCCTGAATATGCAGGTCAATTCTGCAAAGATGCTGACAAAGCAATCATAAGACGCTTGAAAGATGAAGGCAAACTAATTCATCAAAACACAATAAAGCATAGCTATCCTTTCTGCGATAGAACAGATACACCTTTAGTATATAGAGCAATTGAAGCATGGTATGTGCGTGTCACAGACCTAAGAGATGAACTTGTTGAAAACAATGAGCAAATACATTGGGTGCCTGCAAACGTTGGTGAAAAACGTTTTGGAAACTGGCTGAAGAATGCAAATGACTGGAACATCAGTAGAAATCGTTTCTGGGGTTCCTGCATACCAATCTGGATCAATGAAGAGGATTCAGAAGATATGATTTGTGTTGGTTCTGTAGAAGAACTGGAAGAGCTAAGTGGTGTAAAAGTTTACGATCTGCATAAACATTTTGTGGATGAAATCTTAATCAAAAAAGATGACAAAACATATCGCAGAACACCAGAAGTTCTTGACTGCTGGTTTGAAAGCGGCTCCATGCCATATGCACAATGTCACTATCCATTCGAAAACAAAGAAACCTTTGAAAAACATTTTCCGGGCGACTTCATTGCCGAGGGTCTTGATCAGACTCGTGGTTGGTTCTACACATTGACAGTGCTTTCAACAGCACTATTCAAAAGACCAGCATTTAAAAATGTTGTTGTCAACGGATTGATACTTGCTGAAGATGGCAAAAAAATGAGCAAGCGTCTGAAGAACTATCCGGATCCGACAGAATTAATCAACTCATACGGCGCTGATGCAATTCGTTTGTATATGATAAACTCACCTGTGGTTCGTGCTGAAGAACTCAAATTCTCAGAAGATGGAGTTAAACACCTTATGAGAGACATTTTAATTCCTCTATGGAACTCATATAGTTTTCTTGTGACATACGCAAACATAGACAATTGGGAAGCTGATTCAGGAGTACCTAAGAAGCCAACAAATGTTCTTGATTTGTGGATTCGCAGCTCTCTTGAAACACTAATTGAAGATGTTTCAGACGCAATGGACAACTACGAACTACAAAGAGCCGTTCGTCCATTTGTGAGCTTCATTGACAATTTAACCAACTGGTATATAAGACGAAGCCGTAGAAGATTTTGGAAATCTCAGGATGATGGTGACAAGCAGCAGGCATATGCAACACTGCACTATGTTCTTCTGCAACTATCAAAAATTGCTGCACCATTCATACCAATGATTAGTGAAAGCATATACCAGAATCTTAAAACAGATGACATGCCTGAATCAGTGCATCTATGTGATTTCCCTTCAACAAACGAAGATGAAAAAGATGTTATACTGGAAAAACAGATGGCACTTGTGATGACTATTGTCAAAATGGGTCGTCTGTTGAGAACAGACAACAACTTAAAGGTGAGACAGCCACTAGCAACAATTCATGCAGTGACAAAGGACAAAGAATCGCTTGAACATATCGAAACATTGCAAGATATTATCAAAGATGAACTTAACGTCAAGGCAGTAATTACAAGTGATGACGAAGGTGCTCTAGCAGATTATCAAGCAAAAGCGGCATTTAAGAATCTTGGACCAAAGCTTGGACCAAAGGTAAAATTTGCAGCCAAAAAGATTGCTAAACTAAGCAGTGAAGATGTTGCTATAATTGTTAATGGCGGAAGTGTTGACATCACAATTGAAGACACAACCATTGCTCTTGACAGCAATGATGTAATTGTTGAAAGAGTTCCAAAAGAAGGACTTGTTGTTGCCGCAGAGGGCGATGTGCTTGTGGCAATTGAAACACAACTCACACCTGAACTTATTCAAGAAGGTCTAGGTCGTGAACTTGTCAACAAAATTCAGAACATGCGTAAAACTGCTGAATACGAAGTGACTCAAAGAATCAACACAGACATTGTTGGTAATGATGAAATCAAAGAGGCTATAGAGTTCTTTAATGACTACATCAAATCTGAAACGCTAACAGTGGAAATCAATGCAGCTGATGCTCATGATGAAACATTCACACAATGGGACATCAATGGCCACGATGTATATATCAGAACAACACCAGTCTAGATGATTGATATTTAGCTGAAAACTCTCTTGAGCCACTGCTCTGCGACCACATAACGTGGCCATTCGCTACGAGTCTAGGTTGTCGGCGTCTTTTGTGACACTTGCAACGAAGATCGTTGTGTTACCCTTTGCAGCTATCCACGGGAATTAATTGTTCATTATGGAGTTCTCTGTAGGCACCGGCACTACAAATCTCTTATGATTTGTTTTAGTCCAGAGTCGTGAGTCGTGAGTCCTAACAAAAAGTCCCGCCTTGCGGGACTTGAAGTGTCTTAACTAACAACTAAAAACTAACAACTAATAACTGTTATTCTTACTTTCAAAAACAAATGTTGTCATTGAACGAGCTTTCACAGTCACCTCTGCAACATGCTCATTGTGCCTAAAACCAATAACCTGATCGTCATCAGTTGAATTCATAAGAACAGTAACAACTTCACCATCAGGATTAACACAACTAACAGCTTCCAGTTTGTCATGTGTTGTGGCAGTCAAAACTCTTGTTGCACCACGCTTGATATAACGAGAGAAATGTCCAAGATAGTAATACGCAGGCAAAAACATTACTTCATCTTTTTGGGTATCACACATTATTGGTGCCTTGCAGAAATTGCCAACATGATTTGGTCCGCCGGTTTCGTCAAGAATCAAGTTCCAGTCTGTCCAAGCTGTAGTCCAATTGTTCAAATCGCTGATAACTGATTCTCCATAGCGTTCAGCCATTGACCAATCACCATCATACCAACCCATTTCCAGACAACCTTCTGTAAATATGAGTTGCTTATCAGGAAACATATCATGCAGAAGAGATGGATTAGAGAAATTGTTTCCAGAATACCAGTGAAAACCGGTACCCCAGACATACTTTGCAGCTTCAGGGTCTGATAGAACAATACGACCACGTTCAACCATCTGGTCTCTGTTATGATCCCAGATAATAATTTTTACATGAGATAACCCCTCTTTTTCCAGTTGTGGTCCAAGATCGTTCTTAATAAAGTCGCGTTCTTCAGCACCAGTATAAATACATGAATCCCAAGTCTGTGTTGCTTCAGGTTCATTCTGAATTGTCAATCCCCAAACTTTGATGCCTAGTTTTTCATATTCTTTAATATATCTGCAATAGTAATCAGCCCAAACTTGTCTGTACTCATCTTTAAGCTTACCACCCTTATTCATCATGTTTGTTGTCTTCATCCATGCTGGTGGGCTCCAAGGTGATGCAAAAAGTATAATTTCTTCATTAATCGCATATGCATCTTTAATCATTGGAATAAGACTTTTAAGGTCTCTTTCGAGTGTAAAATCTTTCAATTCAACATCGCCGGGGGTTTCAGTATATGCATAATTTCCAGTTGAAAAATCACAACTATTGATATGACTTCTACAGAAGTTGTATTTGTTATCCTTAAAATATGCATCCATAACAATCTTACGATTCTCATCGCTCATCTTGTCAAGAGTTGTTGAAGCTGCTTCTGTGAACGCCCCGCCAAAACCTAAAATAGTCTGATATTCAAGAGTCGTCTCAACACGAACAGACTGTTTTGTCAAAAGCCCAGACTCTTCCATCACAAACTCTTTTTCTTCGAAAAAGGTCTCTGAATCTTTCGTTGTGCTATAACTTTTTACTTTAATTGTCATTTTATATTTCCTTATTATTTAAAAGCTTTTCTTTCTTTTACCCATTCATGGATGTCTGCCAACATTTTGGTCCACTTTTCATCATCATATCTAACTTGTAGAAATCTATCATATAGGGACAAAACAACATGAGTTAATCCCTGAATAAAGAGCATACGCTCCTGAAACTTGCTTTCACCGGTGAGCATCTCTCCTTTAGGAAGTTTTGTAGATCTGAAAATAAATTCATCCGCATCAAACTGTGTTTCCCAAACCTCATCCTTGCGGGCAATAATCATTTTTGCCTGCTTGAGTTTTTTATCACCTAAAAGAGAAATTGTTGCTTCACGACTTGCCAACGGCATTCCTTGTTTCAGATTTGTCACATGCGCACCTTGACCACTAGTATTAACCAGCATTATTGGCCCATCAAGCATTATTCCAAATTGACCAGCATTTTCCAAATCTATTATTCCACCAAGTGTCTCACAAAAGAAACAGACCCAAGTCAAAAACTCACGGCCAAAGAAATCTTCAGGAGCAGGAACTTCAACATCCGGCGAGAAACTGCATATTGGAATATCTTTGATATTAATATTGTTTCTCTTAACAGCGGCACTTTCCGGAGTCAAAGGTATAAGTTTCTTACCAGTAGTCTGCTCAAACTGATTCACAAAAGCATCTGTCTGCTTGTCAGTGGTACACTCTGCAAAGACAATGTTGTCAATTGGATCATAAACCATCTCAATACCAGTCAATGTTGGTGGCATTTGTGGCAACAAACGAGTTGAAATCTCTTTCTTAATTGCACTCTTTTCCTTGCGACTCAAAAACTCTTTTCCCTCAGCCTGCATAATAGCAATCTCTTCCAGCTTGCACTCAGCCTTAAGAAGTGCCTTTGGAATTTTACGTTCAGCCTTCATCAGAGTCAAATATAGGTAACCAGAGATTACAACATTCTCTTCCGTAATATTTGTATCCAGCAAAAATCTACTTGTAACCCAACCATAAACAGGGTCTTCACCCAAAATTGTTAACGGTGGGGCCACGTTATCCTGAAAACATTTTAGCTCCCTCGGGTCCATACCCTCAGGTATATAAAACATCTTAAATGAAACATTCTTCTCATTAAAAGCCATAATTCTATTCCTCTATTTGTTGTATAAATTCAAATATAAACTTGGCGGCATTCTCATCTGCATTGCCATGTCCAAGCCTGTTATTGACATCTTTTATGTCATTTTGCATCTTTCTGCGTTGCTCTGTGTTTGTGAGCAATGGGTGCAAAGCATCTGCAAGCTTCTTGGGGGTCGCATTATGCTGAATCAACTCAGGACAAATAGTTCGACCAGCAACAATATTGACCATGCCAATATGTTTTATCTTAATCAGCATACGTCCAATCAAATAAGTCAACAATGAAGTCTTATAAACAATAACCATTGGACACTCCATAAGAGATGTTTCCAAAGTTGCTGTTCCTGATGTTGTGAAAGAAGCATCAGCCTGTCTCAACACTTCGCGTGTGTTGTCAACAACCATATCAATGTTCTTTGGCAAAGGACGTTTTTGCATGATTTCCAAGATCTGAGCTTCAGCTGTTTTAGTTGCCGCAGCAACAACAAAATGAGCATCAGGAAACTGTTTTTCAAGCAATACACATGCCTTGAGCATTGGCTCTAAAATCACTTCAATTTCTCTCTTGCGACTTCCTGGCAAAATAGCTATTTTTTGTTTTGCACTTTGCCAAGGCAGTTCAAGAACAGGCAGCATGCGTGCAGCATTTGCTTTGTCAACCAAAGGGTGCCCGGCAAACTCAACCTGAATATCCTGACCTTTAAAAATCTCTTTTTCAAACGGGAAGATAGTGATAAGTAGATCAATGATTCTTGCAATCTTAGGAATTCGTTTTTGATTCCATGCCCAAACCTGCGGGCATATATAGTGAACGGTCTTTATTCCGAGATCGTGCAGCCTTTCAGCAAGCCTAAGATTAAACCCTGGATAATCAATAAAAACAACAACATCAGGGCGTTCTTCCTTAGCTTTATCAAGCATCTCAAAAAACACCTTCTTAAAAAAACCAATTCTGCTGACAACCTCTGTGAAGCCAATTGCAGCAAGCTCTTTGACATCATAGAACGTCTCAACACCTTCGGCACGCATCAATTCGCCGCCAAGACCAAAAAAGGAACACTCAGGTAATCTGTTTTTTAATTCAGACACAAGTTTTGCACCGTGCATGTCGCCAGATACCTCTCCGGCCATTATCATTATTTTCTTCATAATTTTCTTATCTAAAATTCTCTAATGTACGGGCAGGCCTTGTGTCTGCCCTTTTTCCATCAACCATTTACTATTTACTATCAACCATTTACTATCTTTATGATGGATTATTCTTTATACATTCACAAATTTGGGTTGCTAAACTAAGAGCATCCAATGCAGGTCGTCCACCAATAATTGGAGAACTCTGTTCCTGGACACAACGAATAAAAGAATCAATTTCATCTGTAAGCTGATCGCAATCCGGTAACTGAATCTTCTTGGTGCTAATTCCAATCTTCTGCTTTTTAATAAGCACACCAGTGCGATTATTATAATCCAACGACAGATAACCATCGGACTGAAAAACTCTAATCTTACGAAGCGCTTCTCTACTTACACGACTTGCGGTAACATTTGCAACTGCACCATTTTCAAAATTCAATCTTACGTTTGCAATATCCTCAGACTTGCTTAAAACCGGCACGCCTACAGCATGTATATGAACAACAGGCGACTGTACAATGTGCAGAATAATATCAAGATCATGAATCATCAAGTCAAGCACAACGCTTACCTCTGTACCACGAGGCAACATACCAAGACGTGGTGGTGGAAACTTGCTCATTCTGAGTGCCTCAATAAACCTTGGGTTATCAAGCTTTTTCTCCACATATTTAATAACAGGATTGAATCGCTCAATATGACCTACCTGCAGAATTAAATCTTTTTTTTCTGCCATGTGAACAATCTCTTCTGCTTCTTGAGTTGATGCAGCAATTGGTTTTTCCACTAAAAGGTTAACACCATGCTCAAGTAATTGCATTGCCATCTCATGATGTTTATCCGTCGGCACAGCAACACTTGCTGCATCAACCAATGATGCAAGTTCCTCTACAGATGTATATGCCTTGCAACCAAACTTTTTCGCAATCTCATTTGCCCGTTTTTTGCTGATATCATAAACACCAACCAATTCTGTCAGCTCATGTTCTGCATGCACTCGTGCATGATGCTGACCCAAACTGCCAACTCCAAAAACTGCTGTCTTTATCTTCTCTTCCATCATTTCTTCCCTTTCAAATTACAACTCAAAAATCTTCGTACGGGCGAAAAAAATTTCGCCCCTACTTGCTGGCTTTCCACGCGAGTCATTGTCTCTACCATTCCTTAATTCCGCTGACAGCATGTCAGCCATTCACCATTGGATGTTCCATGCTTCTCTTCGCAGGACACAGTCGACGTTCTCTCTTTCTCAGGTCACCTCGGGGCTTGCCCCCGTGGAGCCATGATCGGCGGCAACGCCCGCCCTAAAAAACAAACCAATGGCTTCGCCATTCCTTAATTCCGCTGACAAAGTCAGCTCTTAATCTTTATCTGCGAGCAATGCGAGCCTAAAGAATCCTCTCCAGCACCCCAGCCAAATCATCCATGCTCACAACTTGGTAATCAGCACCAGTTTCAACAACTTCCTCTGAAACAAGAACCGTCTTGCATCCGGCAGCCTTACCCGTGACAACATCACCTTCTCTATCCCCTACCATAAATGACTTATCCAAATCAATACCGTGCTTTTCAGCAGCAGCCAGAATCATTCCAGGCAATGGTTTTCTGCAAACACATCCATCTTCTGCAAGATGTGGGCAATAATACATATCCAAAAGTTTTATTCCACAAACATCCATCAGATGAGCCTGCAATTTCTCATGCATCCCTTCAAGATACTCCTTTGTCACAATACCTTTGCCCACGCACTGCTGGTTACTAATCATTATCGCCGCATATCCAAGACCATCTGCAACCTTTAATGCTTCCACAAATCCATCTTGCACATGAAAATCTTCCCAAAGCTCCACATATCCTGGGCCTGGTGACCTATTAATTATTCCATCTCTATCAAAAAAAACACATTTCATCATTTTAATCTCTTCATGGGCGGGATGCGTCTCGCCCCTACATTCCGCTCGCAACAGCGAACTCTTCATTCATCATTCGAAGTTGAACCTTCGATGTTCTCTCTTTTAAGGTCACCTCGGGGCTTGCCCCCGTGGAACCATGATCGGCGGCAACGCCCGCCCTAAAAAACAAACAAATGGCCTCGCCATTCCTTAATTCCGCTGACAAAGTCAGCCCCTTAACCTTAATCTTTACCTTAATCTGCTCGCAACGCGAGCACTTCAACCTGCTGGCTCTGCCAGCTAAAGGTTGAAGTTCGTCTGCCTTGGAGCGCCATCTTCTTTTTCCTGACGATCCAGCTCTTCCTGAACAGTTGAAGAAATATTTTGTTCCTCTTCATCTTCACCCTTCTGTGCCATTGCCATAAACGCAGGTTTAATAGAATCAAGATCATTCAAATCTTTAAGTCCAAAATGATTTAAAAACTCTTTAGTGGTTCCATACAAAAATGGTCGACCAGGCAATTCACTACGCCCCGTGATTTTCACGAGGTGCATCTCCATCAAATTCTTTACAATATTACTGCTGTTCACCCCTCGAACTGCCTCGATATTTGTCTTGCTCACTGGTTGACGATATGCAATAACAGAAAGGGTTTCCAGTGCCGGCATAGAAAGACGTGACGGCTTGTCAATTTCAAGATAGTGTCTCAGCCAGCGCCCGCAGTTTGCGGCAGTCTGAAACTTATAACCATCAGTTGTGTCAACAATAGAAAAACCATTTGGACTTCTGTTAATCTCTTTAATCAACTCCTTAACAGCCTTTTCAATCTCACCCTTGGTGACTTTGCCATACTCTTTTGCATAGTCCTCACTGGTTCCAGCAACGTCTTTAATACATCTTAGTATATCGTTTACACTTATTGAACGTGTTGACCCAAAAATCATTGCGCCAACAATCTCTTTTACATCCGGCAATTTCTTTATATCTGACATAGCAATACTCCCCTAGTATCAAAGTAACGACGATATCTCATCATTACGCTCCAATTCCAAAAATTCTTCTTCCGGTGCTTCATCGGATGAAATCTCAATTTCACCAAATTGACCTTCCTGATAAATGGTAATCTTCTTCAACTTAATCAACTCAAGAAGAGCCAAGAAAGTACATACAACCTCATGTTTTGTTGTTTTATCTGTAAACAATGAATAAAATTTAACAGATCTTTTCTTCCGCAAAAGACCAATCAACTCATCAATCTTATCAGCAATCGTGAACTTGTCAGAGAAAACATCGCCAACAACCTCTTTTTTTGCTCTCTTTAGAACGTTGTTAAAGGCCGATATCAAATCATACAAATTCACATCTTCAAGACCAATACCTTCATCTCCATCATCAAGAATTGCAATATCCTGACCAATATCAAATATGTTTTCCTGCTCAAGCTCCTGAATGTGCAATTTTGAAGCAACATCTTTGTACTTCTTATATTCAACAAGCTGCTTAACAAGATCCCAACGTGGGTCTTCCTCTTCCTCATCAAGCTCGGGGCGTTCTTCAACAGGCAGAAGCATGCGACTCTTGATCATCATCAAGGTTGCCGCCATGACCAAAAATTCACCAGCAATATTCAAATCAAGCATACGCATAAGATCCAAATATTCCATATACTGCTTGTTAATCTTTTCAATTGGTATATCATATATATCAATTTCCTCTTTCTTTATCAAATAAAGCAATAAATCAAGAGGTCCTTCAAAAACTTCAAGCTCAATTTTATAGTCTGTTTTTTCTGCCATTTTTTTATCCAACAAAAAATTTCATTCTTTTGGGAGGGATGCGTCTCCCCCCTACATTCCGCTCGCGCCAGCTCGTACGGGCGAAAGATCTTTCGCCCCTACAGCCCAATCGCTTTTTTCGCAGCATCAAAAGTTTTGTCAGCAACTTTCGAAGCACGCTTTGCGCCATCAATCAGCACATCATTCACATAATCAAGATCCTGCTCAAGTTTCTCGCGGTTTTCTCTAAACGGAGTCATATATTCCCACAAATCTTCAAACAACTGCTTCTTTGCATGCCCATATCCATAACCACCCTTGCGCAAGTTATCAGCCATCTCTGCAACTTTTTGCTCTTCCGCAAACAGTTTATAAAGCAGATACACATTACAAGTGTCCGGATCCTTTGGATCTTCAAGCTCCTTTGAATCAGTAATGATTTTCATAATTCTCTTCTTTGTAGCCTTTTTGCCATCAAACAACAAGATATGATTGTCATAGCTTTTTGACATTTTCTGTCCATCAATTCCAGGAACAACAGCAACACTCTCCTGAATAGAAGCTTCAGGAATTGTAAATATATCGCCATATTCATTATTAAATTTAATTGCCAAATCTCTAGTCACTTCCAAATGCTGCTTCTGGTCTCGTCCAACAGGAACAATATTTGACTGGTATGCCAAAATATCTGCTGCCATAAGCACTGGATAACTAAAAAGTGCATGAGTTGGTGTGATTCCCTTTGCAACCTTATCTTTATACGAGTGGCAACGTTCAAGCAATCCAAGAGGCGTAATTGTTGACAACATCCATGTCAATTCCAACAGACGAGGAATATCGCTCTGCCTAAAAAATGTTGTCCTTGTTGGATCCAGCCCGCAAGCCAAAAAGTCCAATGCAACATCTGTTGTGTTTTGCTTAAGCTCCGCAGGATCCTTTGACGTTGTCAAAGCATGATAATCTGCAATAAACAGAAATGCTTCACCCTTCTCCTGTAATTCAAGAGCCGGCTTCATCATTCCAAAATAATTCCCAATATGCAGTTTACCCGAAGGCTGTATGCCCGATAATATTCTCATCTCTTCCCTTTCAAATTCATTTCATTTTCTTCTCGCGAACGCCAAACCCGTACGGGCGAAAAATCTTTTGCCCAGGTCACCTCGGGGCTTGTCCCCGTGGAAACCATGATCGGCGGCAACGCCCGCCCTAAAAAACAAACATGGCCTCGCCATTCCTTAATTCCGCTGACGACAGTCAGCTCTTTATCTTAACCTCAATCTTAATCTGCGAGCAACGCGAGCCCCTAGCTGGCTTTGCCAGCTACTTCAGCATCCCCAGCTGTTTTCCCAGCTTTTCAAACTTATCCTGCATCTCCTGCTGCAACTCTTTTTGTCTGTCAATAACATCTGCTGGTGCTCTAGTCACAAAATTTTCATTATTAAGTTTTGCAATAGTCTTCTTAATGTTGCCATCAAGATGATTTAACTCTTTTTCAAGTTTCTTAATTTCAGCTTCCGTATCAATTGCTCCATCAAGCAACATAAACACGGTTCCAATTTCACTTAAAATTCCTGGTACGGCCTGATCAAGACTCAACTTTTCATCAATAGTAATCTCTGATGCACGAATAAGACTCTTAATCGACTCCATATCCTGTTTCAGCAATTCAGCTTCAGCAACACTATTTGGTTTAACCATATATTTCAGGGCAACACCTGGCTGAATGTTATAATCAGCACGCATTGTTCTTGCAACTCTAATCATGTCATGCTTATCTTCCACATACTTAACAATCTCATCGCTAATGTTTAGTGAAGCCAACTGTTCCTTGCCTGCTGGCTTTGGCCACTCTGCAAGCATAACAAAACTTGATTCGTCACCATATCCCATACAATGCCATAACTCTTCAGTCAGGAATGGCATTATTGGGTGAAGCAAGCGAATTGAAGCAGAGAAAACATGATACATAATCTTGATAGTCTCTCTCTTCGCATCAATATCATCGCCATAAAGTGCTCCCTTGGCAAACTCAAGATAGCGATCGCAATATTGGTGACGAATAAATTCATAAAGCACATGTGCCGCATCATTAAATCTATATTTTTCCAATGCCTCAATACACTCAACACATGCTTTGTCAAGCATTGCAAGAATGTGCTTGTCGTCTGGCTTAAGTAAATCTGCCGAAAACTCACAATTGTTAATGTCAATATCTTCTTCAAACTTATCTTTATGCATCTCCATAAAACGAGCTGCATTCCAAATCTTTGTTCCAAAGTTTCTGCCAACCTCAAACTTCTCATTTGAAATATAAACATCCTGCCCGGTAGCAGTAAGCATAATCAAACTGAAACGCAGTGCATCCGCACTAAATTCTTCAATGATATCCAAGGGATTAATTGAGTTTCCTAAACTCTTGCTCATCTTACGTCCATCATCCGCACGAACTGTTCCGTGAATATAAACCTTCTCAAAAGGTATATCACCCATAAACTCAATGCCAGCCATAACCATTCTTGCAACCCAAAAGAAAATAATCTCTGATGCAGTTGTCAAATCGTTCGTTGGATAGTAAAACTTCAAATCATCACTTTCATTTGGCCAACCCAATGTTGAAAATGGCCATAGCCATGATGAGAACCATGTATCCAAAACATCTTCATCTTGACGAATATTTGAACTTGAACATTTTTCACATGTTTCTGGTTTTCCCTTTGAAACCCATTCAGCACCACAATCATCACAATAAAAAACTGGTATTCTGTGTCCCCACCAAATCTGGCGAGAAATACACCAATCGCGAATGTTTGTCAGCCATTCATCATAAACACGTTCCCAACGAGCTGGAACAAACTCAATTCGCCCACTCTTAACAGCTTCAAGCGCAGGTTTAGCAAGTGGAGCCATCTTTACAAACCACTGAGGTGACAATCTTGGCTCAACAACAGTATGACAACGATAGCAATGACCAACCGCATGTGCATGATCATCAATCTTCTCAAGCAAGCCCTCTTCTTCAAGAACCTTAACAAGCGCTTTTCTGCACTCAAATCTATCCATGCCCTCATAAATGCCGGCACCTTCATTCATTGTGCCATCATCATTCATAACATTGATAGGTGTCAAATTATGTCTGTTACCCATATCAAAATCGTTTGGATCATGAGCTGGTGTAATCTTTACAACACCTGTACCAAATTCTGGTTCAACATAATCATCTTGAATAACAACAATTTCTCTATTAGCAATTGGTAGCATAATTGTCTTACCAATCAAATCCTTGTACCGCTCATCCTCAGGATGTACAGCAACCGCAACATCACCAAGCATTGTTTCGGGACGAGTTGTCGCAACGGTAACAAAGCGATTTTCACCCTTTACAGGATACTTAATATGCCATAAGTGACCATTTTCATCTTCATGTTCACTCTCTTCATCAGAAAGAGCTGTCTGACATCTTGGACACCAGTTAACAATACGACTTCCCTTATAAACCAAACCTTTTTCATAAAGTCTTGTAAAAACTTCAGTTACCGCATCGCTCAGACCTTCATCCATTGTAAAGCGTTCTCGATCCCAGTCGCATGAGGCACCTAGCTTCTTCAGCTGACCAATAATTGTGCCTCCATACTCCTCTTTCCATTCCCAAACCTTTTCAAGAAAAGCTTCACGCCCAAGATCATCCCTTGTCTTACCTTCTGCCTTCAAAGCTCTTTCAACAACATTCTGTGTTGCAATCCCCGCATGGTCAGTTCCAGGAACCCAAACCACATTGCGACCTTCCATTCGGCGCCAACGAGCCATAATATCCTGAATAGTATTATTCAAGGCATGCCCCATATGCAGAACACCTGTCACATTTGGTGGCGGAATCATAATACAATAAGGCTCTCCACCCTTTGAACTGTCACTGCCGAATGCTTTCGCTTCAACCCATCTCTCATACCACTTATCTTCTATTGAATGTGGCTCATAATGTTTTTCCATTGTCATTTGTTTAACTCCATAAAATCATAATTTCAGGGCTCAATCTTAAAACCCTATTTGAATATACAAAACAAGTATATTACAAAAAAATGGAAGTATATGCAAGCAAACGATTTTCAACCAACAATTTTCCCTCATTTTTTCGGTTGGACATCCTTTTTGGCGGGGTCAAGGTCCCCGACCCTACAGTTGTGGATGCTGCAATCAAAGCAAAAAGGTTGATTCACAGGTATTTTGTAGGGTCGGGGGTCCATGACCCCGCCTTTTAAATAAATTTTTCATAATTATCACCTAAAAAAGCAAAAAGCAGCACCTAATTCCTTGATTTTATTGCCTAAAACGAGTGTTTATTCTTTTAACCGAAAAATTAAGGCAATTTTCCCGTAATCTCACCACAAAAACCCACAAAAAAACAAAAATTTAATGCGAACGCCACAAACGATTCAAAGCCGCAAGAAATAGTTTTTAGCTATTAGGTGCGGATGTTTGTAGCGGCGGGCGTTGACCGTCGGGAGGGGGTGACGTCCCCGCTGACCGCTGTAGCCGAGTCGCCCCGGCTCGGAATAAAATCCCTGGGAACGCCGATATTGAAGGAAAACTCGGCCTAATCACAACATGAGTGCAACGAATTCCCCCATTTCTAATTCTTAATTATTAATTCTTAATTAAAAGTATTGCATTTTCCTCAAAACAGCATATACTTATAGACAACTTTAAGAAAAACAAATTTACCACGAAAAGGCAAAAGTTTTTCTTCTAAAATTTAAACATTATTTTACGAATCTTCGTATGATAATTGTTAAATAATACAAAATTAACACAAGGAGTCCATCATGGGTGATTCAGGAAAAAAAGATAAAGGTAAGCGAGAAGAAAAGAAACAAGCTGCACATTCTCCAAAGGAAAAAAAACAACTCAAAAAAGAGAAGAAAAAACTCAGGTCTTAACAGATATAACTTCCCGCCGCTGGTCCCCAGCCTGCATAGGAGCTCACCTCGACTACGAGGTGACCTCCTCACACAAAGCGGGAATCGCAAACTAGTCGAGTAAAATTTCTTGCGTACTAGTTTAGATTGCAGACACAACGTCTGTAGCCGAGTCGCTTCGGCTCGGGAAATTAACCAACTACCTAAACAATGTCTTGATACTGTCAAAAATTATAAAAAAAAATGAAAACGCCCTAAAAGGGCAAGTTATATCAGCCCTAGGCATCGCCTAGGGTAATAAGCATCAATTTTGTTGCGCCCTGTAAGGGCAGCTTAATAAAATATGGGGTTAAGTTGCCCTTACAGGGCACACGTATATAATATTCAGAACCCAGATAGGCCTGTCGAGCCGTAGACAGCTTGCTGCGAAGGCTAATGCTCTGGGCTGATATATGCTGGGCTGTCAGCCCGTTAAACAAAGGGATAAAGCAAGAAATGTTGTATCCCAACTTGCCGGGTGTAGCTCGGAGAGCGAAGACTGCTCGATTTATAATAAAACAGCTCTAAAAAGAGTATGAACTTTTGGACAGAATCGCAAATAAAGAAGAGATACAAAATGACTGATATGGAACAACAAAATGGCGAAACACTCATTAAACTGGCAAATTATCGTATGCCTTTTGGAAAATATGCAAATAAAAGATTAGCAGAAATTCCAGATGAATACTATATATGGTTCCAAAAAAAAGGATTTCCAAAAGGAGAACTAGGCAAACTAATGGAAATGATGTTGGAAATAAAAATAAACGGACTCGAATACCTGCTTGACCCCCTAAAAAACAAATGAAAATAATGAAGAAAACGCCAAACCATCTCCAATTAATCATTTAACAAATGTTTTTATAGAGTGAACTCTTTTGAGCATTCATTGCCATTTTTATCAACATAGCTCAAACGATATTTACTGCGGAAACCACGGAATGCCACCATGCCTTCACTATCAGTTTGTACCAATAGATTGGTTTTCCACTCATTATTTATGAGATCATTCAGAGCATAATAGGAGTACTTTGGTTCCATGTCTCTGGTGAACAGACCTGAATAAGAAGGTTCTCCAGGAGCACCACAGTTATCAACAACATTCCACCATGTAAGAGTATGTCCATGAAGACGTATCCCTTTACTCTCGCAAAATTCTACAACCGGGTCAGTTGCCGGACGACGCCAATGCGTCTCTTTATAAGGTTCCTCCACTGTATTCCAAAAATCTTCCGTATCACGATATTCCCCTTTAAAGCGTGGCTTGCCCTCTTCCAGCTCAAACTTTTTCCAATAAAATGGTATTGTCGCAGAATTAAAGAGTGTACCATAGAGTTCTTTGTATCTTCTATTACGTTCTTCAGTACCAAGCTGATTGAAATTGAATATATGTGAGCCAAAGAAAAATGACTGCGTCAATTGTTCTACCTTTACTTCAGAGCCTTTCTCAACATCTGCAAGTTTAAAGGCTGCATCTGCTTTACGATTTGCTTCTATATCAGCGTCAATGCGCTTCATAACATCAGAATTCCATAACTCCCCATATTTGTCATCCATAACTTCTTTATCTATTTTAAAACCTCTGTCAATCATTTTATTATCCTCTATTTCTTATATCAGTTTGTCTAAAACTCACTCAATCTATTATTGTACTCAAAATTGATTATCAGCTACATTAAGACCTATAAACATTTTGAAACGATTACATTATATAAAAAATTACTCAAGCAAAAAAACAAACTAAATGAACTGTTTTCAAATATGAATATATGCACCTATAAACTCTGCCACAAAGAGCGTCAAAGACCGCTAACCAAGGCAACTTTATCCCCCATCCTGCAATTCAGCATCTTTATCGCAGTGTTTTATGTCGAGCAGTCTTGTCAAGTTGTAGACAGGCCTTTGCGACAGAACGCCAGCCTAACAATGCAATATTCAACCAACTTTGTTGCAAATTCTGTAATAAATCTTACTAAGGGACACTCCTAATCTAAATATTTCACTGTTTTTATCATAATCAAGCTACATTTTGAGAGTTATAGGTCTACACAATCCCTTTCTGCAAATATTCAACAGTCACATCTGCAGAAAACATGATCAATCCCCACTCCAACTACAAAATCTACAAAATAAGGGCTTTTTAAACCTAAATTGGGCAAGCTCCGCCATCAGGTTATATTTGTGAATTATTTTAGAATGTTGAGCTG
>JAQICX010000069.1 GCA_027858345.1 Kiritimatiellia bacterium
AGCACGATTAGATGAAAATATATATCAAAAAGGACGGAAGATATCCGACAAAGAATTATCTCTAATTAATCTGGTGAAAGATGAATTTCATGGTGAATGGAATTACCATGTTAAACCAAATTAATTATGGATGTTATTTTTACTTAAACACTTAGTTACTTATTATCTACGTTGGTTGCAGTAATCTGGACACAATTACTAAAACAAAGATCTGGCTCAATTAATAGATTTTCAATCAGATTTGTCACCTCGCAAAACATATTTGTTTCTGCAGGCAGAGGCTCAACAAATACAAGTGTCTCAATATTGTTTTGGGCAATATATTCATCAACCTTGTCAGCCGAGTTGATGTAGGCTGTAACTCCATTAAAAAGAGATTTGGCTACCAACTGCTGATGAGACTTTTTTGAAAGCAACTTTCTTTCAGCCGAGTTGGAAATGAATCCACATTCAACAAGTGCTGCCGGACAATTAATGTTTTTAAGCACTTCATATCTAGCATGTTTAACCCCCCTATCCATCTGTTCCGGGAAACAATCAAGAAGAGTTTTCTGAATGTTATACCCCAATAGAGAATTAAAGATGTCATAATTATTACCTAAATAAGGTCTTGGTTTTGAGTTTCCTGAAGTTGAATGGCAATTTTCAAGAGGTAGTGTAAATGTTTCAAAGCCTTTTGCTGCAGTTCCAAATGCAGAATTAACGTGAATGCTTAAAAAGAGCTGTGCATCTACATCATTTGCTTTTGCTGTACGATCTGACAAGCCAACATATACATTATTAGTTCTGGAAAGGACAACATTGACACCTGCATCCTTTAGGAGACCTGCAAGATTTGTTGCAATATTAAAAACGATATCCGCCTCTCTTAATTCAGAAAAAGATGGATGAAAAGCTCCGGGATCATTACCACCGTGCCCTGGATCAATAAAAACAGTAAAATTGTTGTCAAAGTTCGTTGATACATTGGCAACAAAAAGCGGCATTAACAATTTTTCATAGTCATGTTCAACAAAGAACCAACCATTTGATTTAGAAAAAGAGAATGCATCATTAAGCCAGTAGAGAGTATTATTCACATAGACTTTTCTGCTAAACTTCTTCATTATAACTTTATTGAACTCGTTAGACATAGTCATAAACTCATCATCACATTGCTCCTGGACAGGAGCCATAGAAAACTCATCTATTATGTTTTCAAGATAGACATGTTTATTGGTTAAGTCCTGTGCTGACAATAGCGTTGAAACAAATATAAATAGTATAATTAGTACTCTCATATGATATATTTCGGTATGTTTAAATTCTTCTTTGAAACAAAAGATACCAATTTTTGACCGTCAACATAGACACATGCTTCTTCATTTTTTAATTCGACAGCAACTTCAGATCTGCCTTTACGGCTTGCAAGAATATTACCCAAAAGAATGGCTTTTTCCGCACCATCACCTCTCTTATAATTCCAAACCTCATCAGGCTGCGCGAGTCGACCATCTTCTGAATATATTGAGATGTTTTCAAGTTTTCTGATATAAGCAACAATCTCATCATCACTCATATTCTCACAATTCACAATTGAAACAGGGTTTCTGTTGAATGCCGCATCATAGAAAGGACGATAATCGGTGACAGTTAGATCGCGATAAGCATAAAATGCCATGTCAGCCATTTCATTAAGTTCCCTGATTGATTCGAGTCTTTCAATGATCTCTTCACGACTCATATCTGTAGTAACACCTAAGTTTGGCTCTTTTTCTAAAAACTTTTTTTTCTTTTCAAAGTCCGGCAATTTTGGTTTAGTGATGCAGAATTCAATTAACGCATTAGCTGCTCTTTCAGCATTGCAGCACCCCTTGAAAACAATTTTCTTTAGTTTTTCAATGCATTCTTCCTTTGAAAGGTCAATTATTTCATCATTCAAGCATTCTTCAACATCATTGAGAATAATTCTATTTTGCATTGGCGACTGGTGAAACTCTTCACAATCAATTGATGCCATTAACTTTGGTCTTGTGTTGTCAGATAGGCGATATGGACTGCCGTGTTCGTACTCAAGAACCCTCTCAACAGGTATATATTGCAAACGTTCTCCACACCCAACACAACGCATTTGGAAGCATTTCCGAATGTCAGCATCCTGTCTCAAGAAATTACATAAGATTTCAGAATCAAGATTAGTTGTCAAGAATGCCCTAAGTTTTGTGGAGAAAGTTTCAAATGCTTCTGCATCCAATGATGCTTCATCGTATACAACATGAGTGTATCCAGTCTCGTGGGAGACAATAGTTACCTGTTCATTTTCAAGGGCTCGACGAGCCTGTGCAGACAATGCAGAACCGTTGAACCACATGTTTTTTGTAACCAAACGACGATTATTAAAAAGCACACCACCATTAATATCAATAAAACCTTGGGAATGCAGTGGCGTTGCCATCATGTAAATATCTTTAAGAGGCACCTTCGCAACAACAAACATGGCAGCGGCATATAGAGCAGCGAGAGAAACGCATTCTCCTGCACCTTTGGAATATGAGTCCTTATAGACAAATGAATCCATTGCTTCAACAGTCTCTGTTTTCCAATACGGAATAACATTACCGTCATACTTATCAAGTCTAAAATGACGTCTTATATCAATATCAAAATAATACTCATCTCCATGATATCCGAAGAGCGCATTTGATTCACTTAGAACAGATGGATCTATTATGTCAGAGAAACGTTTGATTTGCTCTTCTTGAGTGGTCAATCCCCATGTATCTAGGTCTAGATTAAAGACATAGTTATCCATAATATATTGCTTTAGTTTTACTACCTTTCTATATGGACTAAGCTTATCAAAACCTTCAAATTTTGGTTCTTCCAACCATTTCCAAATGTTAGGAGACATTATATTAGCCAGAACAAGGCTATACATTAGGTTTGGAAAAACAAATATTTCCATATCAGAGAGCGAAACCGCTGCCGACTGCATCTTAAATTTTTTATTATCCATTTTTAATCTTCCTAATTTTAATTTTATGGGCGAGATGATTCTCGAGTTTTCCGAGGTCTGCTGACATCGGCTATCCGCCTTCGTTCCTTCCAGCCTTCGCCTGCTAGGCTACGGCGGACAGGTCTCTTCGACAGGCAGATGTTATGCAACAAAACAACGGTTTCTTTAATTCCCAGCGTTTTAAAATTGCATTTCTTTTCCGAGCCGGGGCGACTCGGCTACAGCGTTGTGCAATACAACTAATGCGAGTTGCAAATTCACGGTATTGTAGCCGCTTCCCATGGGAGCGGAAATGTTTTTCATATAAATTATAAAATGTTACCAAACTTATCGACAATCTGCTTCAAATCACTGTCGTCGATACCATTTGCAACAATTGCAACACTTGAGTTCATAGGGCAAAAAACAGAATTTGCCACCCCAAGTATATCCTCTTTGGTTACTGCCTCAATTTTTGCTAAAGATTCCTTTGGTTTAATTTCTTCACGTCCTGCGACAGCAGCTTCCCCAAGCCAAAGCATAAAGTTAGATGTACTCTCCTTGCTAATAAGAAATTGACCTGTTATATAGTCTTTTGCACGTTTAAGCTCTGAATTTGTTACTTCTCTGGTTTTAATTTTCAGCAATTCCCTAGCGATAAGCTCCAATGCCTTTAACCGCTGTTCTGTCTGTATGCCAGCACTTACAATAACAGTTCCACAATCCTTCAAAAGTTGACCACCAGAGTGGACATAATAAGCTAAACCATGTTTTTCACGAACAGTCTGAAAAAGTCTTGAACTCATATTACCGCCAAGAATGGATGTAAGAACATTCAATGCAAAGCGACGCTCATCAAACTTTCCAAATGCTTTAAAACCAATCGATATATATCCTTGATTGATATCTTTATCTAATAAACCAACGGGGTTAATCTCGCTGTCGACTGGAGCCTTACGAAACGACGCCTTTTTTCCTTTATCAAGCTGACTAAAATACTTATTTGCCAGTTTTAACGATTGTTCATGATTTATCTTGCCTGCAAAAGTAATTATTGTATTTTTACCGGTATATGTTTTTTTTTGATAATCCACAATATTCTGTGTAGTGATTTTTTCAAGAGTTTTTAGATTCCCAATTATTGGTCGTCCTACAGGATGATCCATCCATAGACAATCATCCATAAGTTGATGGGCAAGACTTTGTGGTTGATCCAAGTCCATCATCAGTTCTTCAATAATTACTTTACGCTCACTTTCAACATCAGCGTTTTTAAAAAGAGAATTCAAATACATGTCAGCAAGCACATCAAAACTCTTGTTTAGTATTGGAGCCGGAACTTTTGCATAATAACATGTAGCTTCCTGATGAGTGAAACCATTTAGATATCCACCACCGCCTTCAATATCTTCACTAATTTTCTTTGAACTACGACGTTTAGTGCCTTTAAAGAGAAGATGTTCGATGTAATGGTTGATGCCGGCCTGAGCACGACTCTCATAGCGAGATCCACTACGAGCCCAAAGCCCCATTGCGACAGTCTCAAAATGTTGCATTTCAGCTGTTAAGACACGAACGCCATTTGGCAAAATTGTTGATTTTATATCTGCATTCATTTTTATATATTTTCTATTGACGAGATTCGCCTTACTAAATTAAATGATAATTACTTTTGCACCTGCAAGAGTTGTTCAATACTGATTGTACCTTCATAAAGAGCTTTACCAACAATTGCACCAACCAGGTTTTGTTTGTGCAGGTTTTTCAAACTAATGATATCAGCAACAGTTGAAATGCCACCTGAAGCAACCACATTGCAACGAACACATTCACAAATTTCATTCATAGCAGGAACATTTGTTCCCTTCATCATGCCATCTGTTGCAGTATCAGTAAAAATGATTGTTGAAACACCAAGTTCATCAACCTGCCTTGCCAAATCAACAGCCTTGATTGAAGTTGTTTCAACCCAACCATTAACCTGAACCATACCGTCGCGTGCATCAATTCCAACTTCAATATGTTCACCAAAGGTATCAATCACATTTGCCAGAGATTTAGGATCACTAAACGCCCTTGTTCCAATGATTGCCATCTGTGCACCAGCATTAAGAACAGCTTCAATATCTTTATCGGTACGCAAACCGCCACCAACCTCAATGGGTATTGAGATTGCTGATGTTATTTGCTTAATAACATCCAAATGAGCAGGTTTGCCATTGAAAGCGCCATCTAAATCCACAACATGAATAAGTTCAGCACCTTGATCTTCCCAAATTTTTGCCTGAACAACTGGATCGTCCCCATATATCTTTGAATCATCAGCCTTACCTTGACGTAGGCGAACGCATTTGCCACCTTTTAAATCAATTGCTGGTATAATTTTTATCATTATTTTTCCTGTTCTTTAAACATTATATTATTAGTATGGGCGAGATTCATCTCGCCCCTACATTGAGCCTTTACTTGATGGGACGCCAGTTTCTCTTGGGTCATTTTCCATTGCCATCCTCAATGCTCTTGCAAAACCTTTAAAAACAGCCTCGTATGCATGATGAGCTTCGCTACCATATTCCTGATTGATGTGGAGGTTCATTCTCGCCTGCACAATGAATGCCTGGAAGAACTCATGAATCAGCGACAAATCAAAGTCTCTAATCTTCTGTTTTTTGCAAGCATACTTTTCAACCAACCAAGGTCTACCTCCCAAATCAAGAGCAACCCTTGCCAAACATTCATCCATTGGCAGATAAAAGAAACCATATCTTTTGATACCTTTGCGATCGCCAAGAGCTTTATCAAAAGCTTCACCCAGAGCCAGACCAATATCTTCAACAGTGTGATGATAATCAACGTCAATATCACCAGTAGCTTCAAGGTTCAAATCAATCATTGCATGTTTTGCAAACAGCTCAAGCATGTGATTCATAAATCCAATACCTGTTGAAATTTTATATTTTGCTGATCCATCAATATTCAGTTCAATCTTAATTTGTGTTTCTCTAGTTTTTCTTTTAACTGTTGCTTTTCTATCAGCCATAACAAACTCCTATTTTGTTAAAATATTCTGTATTCCATAATGGACTTTAAAAGAACGTCCACAGTGTCCTGCATAGCGAAGCGACGCATGGAACATCGAACGTTCAACATCCAATAACCAATAAAAGACACTCCGTGGGGAGGTGAAATTTTATTATTATTATTCCCTAGGGCGTTGCCCTAGGCTGTGTTATTAAGGGCTTTCAGCCCTACAACAATAGTTTCTAACGCTAAGCATCTTGTTAATTATTCCTCAACATTTTTCATGTAATGCATGACATAAATGTTAAAAAATTAAGTCTTCAATAAAACTCGTAATTCTTCGAGGAAACGCTGGATTTCCTCGGGTGTACCAACCGTAATTCGCAGATAATCCTTTATAAGGTCATCATTAAAATATCTTACAAAGATTCCTTTTGCTTTCAACTGTTCATATAGTTTTTTTGCTGGAACCTTCAAGGATTTTGTCCAAACAAAATTAGTTTCAGACTTACATACTTCAAATCCAAGTTGAGACAGTTCTTGACTCAACACAGCACGTGTTGCTTTTATCTTCTCAACATTTGCTTTCATATAATCAATATTTTTGAATGCAAGATATCCAAGCTCCTGCGTGAGAGCATTCACATTATATGAATCTTTGATTGCAATCATTGCTGAAATCAACTTTTCATTTCCAAGCATATACCCTAAACGAATACCTGCCAATGAAAATGATTTTGAAAATGTGCGACAAATCACCACGTTATCAAATTTGCTAAGCAAGTCAATGCAATTGTATGATGCAAAATCTGCATATGCTTCATCAATCAGCACGACTCCAGGGAAGCTGCCGCAAAATTCAATGATTTGATTTTTATCAAAACACATCCCGGTTGGAGCATTTGGATTTGCCAAATAAAATAGTGATGCCTCAAAATTTTCAGGCATTACCCATGTGAAATTTTCATTCAAGCTAACAGGTCGTTGTTCCACATCTCGTATGGCAGTTAAGACAGGATATAATGAATACGATGGTTCAAAATAGCCAACGGAGCCATTATCCTCTACAAATGCACGAGTACAAAGTGCAAGTATCTCATCAGATCCATTACCTATAAAAACATTATCAACTTCCAAATTATAATAATCGGCAATTTCATTGCGTAGTTTCGATGACACAGGATTTGGATATTTACGCAACTCTGATATATCAAAATTGCTTAATCCATCTGACAATGCCGGGACTGGAGGATAAGGATTCTCATTAGTATTGAGTTTTATTACATTCTTACTTCCCGGTTGTTCTCCAGGTGTGTATCCTTCCAAGGAGCTCACTGATTCTTTTATTAAATTTTTCATCTTTTTCTCAACATAAATTTTCGGGCAAAAATCTTTCGCCCCTACTTTCTTAAATTAATGTGTCAAACGTCACATTTTCCAAGTCTTTGGTCAAATGTCACGTTTTTTTGTCTTGGGTCAAGCGTCACGCTTGTGGGTCAAGCGTCACGCTTGAATCTTATTGTTGCCGAGCGTCCATGCCCATCAAGACCTTCAACTTCACTGAATGCCACAACAGTCGGCAAAACTTCCTGCAAATCTTCTTTGGTATAATGCATGAAGCTTGTTCTACGTCTAAAGTCATCAACAGTCAACCCCGAGAACATTGATGCAGCTCCACCTGTCGGCAGCACATGGCTAGGTCCTGCAGCAAAATCGCCAACGGATTCCGGTGTCCATTCCCCAAGGAAAACAGCACCAGCTGACTTAACTTTATCCAGCCATTTTTCAGGCTCATCAACCATAATCTCAAAATGTTCAGGAGCAAAGCGATTGCACAAATCCATACCGGCATCCAAATCAGAGACAACAACCAGCAGGACACCATTGTCCATCACTTTCTCTAGAGCGAACTGACGTTTCAACAATGGCACTTGTTTTGCCAATTCAGCATTCACAGCTTTTGCCATTTTCATTGAGTCTGTAACTAAAAGTGACTGTTCAAAACCTGAACCATGCTCGGCCTGAGACAACAAATCGGCAGCAACAAAGGCTGGATTTGCATTATCATCTGCCAGAATTGCAATTTCACTTGGACCAGCAACAAGGTCGAGAGCAACCTGCCCGTAAACCTGACGCTTTGCTGCAGTAACAAAAGTTCCCCCCGGGCCAACAATTTTTTGCACTTTCTCAACGCCTTCAATTCCGTATGCCATCAGACCAATTGCCTGAATGCCGCCAACTTTATAAATTTCGGTTACACCAGCCTCTTTCAAACCATATAGCATAATAGGATTCAACTCGCCATTTTTTCCCATAGGAGTGCAGGCAACAATGTTTTGCACACCAGCCACCTTTGCCATGTAAGCAGTCATCAAAGCAGTTGAAACCAATGGAGCAGCTCCACCAGGAACATATACCCCTACGCGATCAAACGGCACAAACTTTTCGCCCAAAGTACCACCCCTAGGAGCATCCATATTCCAATCTCGTTTCATGCCAGCTTCAGCAAATGCCTTTATACGAGTTTTAGTTTCAGCAACAGCTTTTTTAAATTCATCATCAACCAACGGTAGTGCAGCAGCAATTTCAGCATCGGAAACCCGCAAATTTTCTGCACTTAGTTTTGCTCCATCAAACTTTTCAACATAAGACAAAACCGCATCTACACCATTGTCTCTAATATCACTCAAGACACCCCTGGCAACATCCTCTGCCTTGTCATCAAAAGCCGGGCGTTTAAGAAAGTTTTCAACAACAGCATTACCATCTTTTAAAAATTCTACAATTCTAGCAACCATTTCTTTCCTCACAATTCTTTATAAACCATGTATATTAACAAATTCACAAATTAGTATCAACTTGTAAATATGAAAAACGAGAAATTCCTTAATTTGGGGGTTGAAGTTAATTATGACGATGGGGACATCGTCGCTCCCATTCCTACAAGACAATATTAATTTGCAGGTTTGGGAGTCCCGCTTTGCGGGATCCTCGTTGTTATAGCTATACTCAACTGAAAAAATTGAGGATTGAGGAGATGATTTAAAATATATTCTTGATTTTATTGGGTTATAAGTGTATTATTGCCAGTTCATACTAAAAACAGAATTTACAATGGAGACCCCGTAATATAATGAACGAACAACATATAGTCACAATCGCAACAGAACTAAAAATTGCACCACAAAAAATTATAGCTACCCTGAAGCTGATGGAAGAAGGCGCAACGATTCCATTTATTTCAAGATACAGAAAAGAGGTAACCGGTAATCTTGATGAAGTTCAACTTGCAGACATTCGTCAACGCCATGACCAACTTGAAGCTCTCGACAGCCGCAAAGATGCAATCATTAAGTCTCTTAATGAACGGGAGCTGCTGACAGACGAACTACGTGTTGCCATTGCGGGCGCAGAAACACTAACATCTCTTGAGGACATCTACCTTCCATACAGACCTAAACGTCGCACACGTGCAACAATTGCAAAAGAAAAAGGTCTGGAACCACTTGCAAAAATCATTTTAGAACAAAGCAATGAAACCATCCCAGAAACTGCTGCTGCAGAATATATCAACACTGAAAAAAAGGTTAACACCATTGAAGAAGCTCTAGCTGGAGCAAGAGATATTATTGCAGAGACCATAAATGAAGATAAAGACGTTCGTCAAATTATTAGAGATTTCTTTGCAAAGAACTCTGTGATTAAATCGAAGGTACAAAAAGGTAAAGAAGATGCTGGTGAAAAATTCAAGGATTACTTTGAATGGTCAGAATCAATTTCAGATGCCCCAAGTCATAGGGCACTTGCAATGTTCAGAGGCGAAAAAGTGGGTATACTTTCTTTATATATTCGTCCATCCGATGACGAAGCAATTCAATTGATAATCAGAAAAGTTATTACTTCATCAAACAAGACAACAGAACAGATGGAACTGGCTGTTAAAGACTGCTACTCTCGCCTGCTTTCAACATCAATGGAAGTTGAAACAAGAATGCACCTCAGGGAACGTGCGGACGATGAAGCAATCAAAGTTTTTGTTAAAAACATCAAAGAGCTTCTAATGGAATCAGCACTGGGACAAAAAGCTGTTTTAGCAATTGACCCAGGATTCAGAACCGGTTCAAAGGTTGTATGTTTGGACAAACAGGGCAAACTACTTTTCAACAACGTCATCTATATCAGCAAGTCACCAAGAGAACTTGCTGAAGCTGTGGAGGTCATACCGAATCTTGTTAAGCATTTTAAGATTGAGGCAATTGCAATTGGTAACGGCACCGGCGGCAGAGAAACAGAGAAATTTGTTCGTTCACTTCCGATAGCAAAAGAGCTTGAAGCAATTGTAATGGTTAATGAAAGCGGTGCTTCAATATACTCAGCATCAAAAGAGGCTAGAGAAGAATTTCCGGATCAAGATGTAACAGTTAGAGGTGCAGTGTCAATTGGTCGAAGACTGATGGATCCTCTGGCAGAACTTGTTAAAATTGATCCAAAATCAATTGGTGTCGGACAATATCAGCACGATGTTGATCAAAACAAACTGAAATCAAGTCTTGATGTATCAGTTATGTCATGTGTTAACAATGTTGGGGTTGAAATCAATACAGCAAGTAAACAACTTCTATCATATGTTTCAGGTTTGGGTCCGTCGCTTGCTCTGAACATCGTCAACTACAGAAATGAAAATGGACCTTTTAAATCTCGAAAAGAAATCAAAAAAGTTTCAAAGCTTGGGGAGAAGACCTTTGAACAATGTGCAGGTTTCCTGCGTATTATAAGTGCAGAAAACCCACTTGATTCCAGCGGTGTGCATCCTGAAAGTTACTCAATTGTTCAACAAATGGCAAAAGATAAAGGTGTTGAAATAAAAGATCTAATTGGTGAAAACAATGAGATAACAAAATCTATTGACCTTAAACAATACGTTACAGACCAAATTGGTCTGCCAACTCTTAACGATATCATCAAGGAACTTGCAAAACCGGGGCGTGATCCACGTAAGAAATTTGAAGCTTTTGCATATGAAGAAACAGTTCAAAAGATGGAAGACCTTACACCAGGAATGAAACTACCAGGTATTGTGACAAACGTAACAAATTTTGGTGCTTTTGTTGATATTGGTGTTCATCAAGACGGACTGGTTCATATCAGTGAAATCGCAGACCATTATGTTTCGAACCCGGCAGATATTTTGAAGGTTCATCAAAAAGTTGAAGTTACAGTAATGGAGATTGATCAGAAGCGCAAGAGAATTTCTCTTTCACTAAAGAAGAATCCCGGCGAAAGACCAAGTTCTGCAAGTAAGAACAAGCCAAACGGTGGACAACAGTCTTCAAAACGTGACAACAAATCCAGAGCATCTAATAAGCCGGCATTTAACTCTAACCCATTTGCTGATTTGCTATAAAGTGATTCTTTTCCGAGTCAGGGGAAACCAGCAGAGAGCGACAACGGTCACCTGCGTGACGGCATGAGAAACGTTATCATAGCTATAGCCAACCGAAAAAAAAGAACTCCCTTAGTTTTTTGGTTGGAGATAAAACATGCGTTTGAGCTAATGAAATTAGCAGAAAATACATTTTTCACAAATCTATGGGTAATAAATTTGAAAATATATAATGACAATGAGGAATAGGCCATTCACTACGTTCATTGCTTCACCCTATTGTTTCTTTTTAGTGGTTAAAGCCTCTCTCGCAAGCTCGAGGGTCGCTCCCGTTTTTCCAAGACAACGTGTATTTGCATGCTGGGAGGGTCAGCGTCCCCGCTGACAGAAAAGCTATCCAACCGAAAAATAGAGAACTATAGCCTTGATTTTTCGGTTGGAGTGGATAATATGCGTTTGAGCTAATAAAATTAGCAGAAAACACATTTTTTATCAGCAAATGGGTGATAAAGTTGAAAATTTTATTTAAAAGGCGGGGTGAAGCACCCCGACCCTACAAAACACCTGCGAATCAACCTTTTAGCTTTGGTTGCAGCATCCGCACCTGTAGGGTCGGGGTCCGTGACCCCGCCGAAAAGGGCATTCAACCGAAAAAATGAGGACATTGGGTGATAAATTATTTTGTTATTGTGTTTTCATATTTAAAAGTTTATTCTACTCAAATATTATTTTTTTAAACAACTAGGAACCATAATGAAGAAACATATACTGACTAAAACGATTTTTTTTATACTACTGGTAATTTTCACACTACTTTGGTTGGTTAATCTTGAATTTGCCATTAAGCTTTTCATTCCAGATTTGGCAATTCTTTTAAAATATATTCCTGCAAACATACACAAACTTTTGGAGACGTTATCATCAGACCTTAGTACAGTAACAACACTGATACCAGCTTTAATCTGTCTGTTTCCAATTATTTCATTGAATAAATTACAAAAAAGTAGAGATACAGAGATTTCCGAAACATTCCCCTACCCTGAAAATTTTCCCTTCTTTTTGGTTATGCTTGGTCTTGCAGGCACACTATATGGACTGTTGATTGGTCTTGACTCAAGCGGGCTTACAACTCTTGGAACAGATGCAACCGGTGCACCTGAAATTAGAGAAACAATAGATAGATTACTTGATGGTACAGCCACGGCCCTACTAAGTTCTCTTGTAGGTATTATTGGTGCATTTATTGTTGTAAAGCCAATCCCAATGATTTTTCATGGACTTCTTGGAATAAAGGAGAACGACGAAGATGATATTGAACAGGTAATCCACAACCTTACAATACAATTCAACAACCTAAATAAAGTTGTCGAAGATTTTTCAACCACAATTGAGAAATATAACGACACGAACATTCCTCAAAGTGTACAAAACATTGAAAAAGCATTTTTCAAGCTTTTGGAACAGCAAAGCATTAATACAGAATTTCTCCAGCACATACACAAACAACAGGAGTTAACCAACAAATTGCTTGAACCTCTGGCCAACTTGGAAAAGCTTGCCATTCTGTCTCAAATTTATGATAAGATTGGCAAACTAGACAAACTGGATAATATCAATGATAAACTGGACAGACTTGTTACGCTTGAAAAGATCGACACGAATCAAACAGAACAACTGGAACTTTCAAAACTAAACAACACTCTTGTAACAGAACAAACAGAGTCAGCTCAAGCACTTAAAGCTTCAGTTGAAAAAATACCTGCTGTTATTACACAAATACTTAAACAAGACAAAGAATTTCATGACAAGACAGAAACCACTAATTCAGAAATTCTCAACAATATTATTGATAATGGGAATAAAAACAAAGCAATCATTGATGTACTAAAAGATTCTAATACAGATAAAGAAAAACAGAGAAACAAAATACTTAAGAACATCAAGACATATATTGACTCATTTTAAGATTAAGGTAGAGGTTAAGATTGAGAACTCGCTACGCTCGTTGTGATAAGTGATAAGCAGGAAGTTATAAATTTCTTCCAGCCGTCGCTCTTAGAGCTATTGCGGACAGAACGGAGGACATGTAGCTCATGATGTTATGACAAAAAGGCGAGTGTTTCATGCAAAATTTGTTTTTCCGTGCCGGGCAATGCGGCTACAGTTAGAAAAAGTGGTTTAATGTTGAGATGCCGAATCGCGTATGTAGCCAAGATTCGTGGGTTCTGACAAATTGTGACAAAGCAAATAAAAAGATTTAAAGAATAAAAAATAAGATGAGAAAGAAATCAAAACTAAATATACTGCTTGCAGGAAAAAAGAAAAAGCATGGTTTTGCACTTAATGCTAATGATGCATTAGTTCAGATATCACTACCACTCGTTCTGATTCTGGCAATAGCAACAAGGCTAATGGTTGTTGGTCAACAGATGGCTGATGAACAACAGGGGCCCAAAATTCTTGATATCTGGAAACAGCAACTGATTTTAAGAATTGACTCACTTATGAACGATTGGGAGAAGGAGAGTTTTTATAACAAATTTAACAATGCAAGCGATATTACATGGCTAGACTCCTTTCCCAACGATAAATATCTGCAAACTCTTTGCAAGAACAGCAAAATATTAGATGACATTCCAAGCGTTAGCACAAACTTCTACATTGAAGCACTGACCTATCAACCCACATCTCTTGAAACGAATGACACATCTGGCTCTTTAACTGTTTTATACGATTCAGAACTATCTGAAATCCCGGAAGATATTGAACAAGAATATATAATCAATCCTAGTCACAGAAAATATGCAATTGAACACATTCAAAAAAGATGCCTAATGTGGAAAACAAAAATAGAAAATCTGGAATGGGATATAATTGCTAATATTGCAGCAAAACAGCCAATTGAAGATGTAGAGGTCACAGATCAGGAACTAGCTGCACAAATGCAGAAAATTGCATATGCTTTGAGAATCAGGAATTATCCAATCTTAAACAGCATCAAATCAGAATACGGCACCACTGCCGAGAATTAATCAGGTGACAGATTTCATGATTTTCACATGCTGACACTGTGACAATAAATCCATTCTAAGATCATCTGTTTTAATATTTACATTTATAAACAAGACGTTTTTTAATATTACAAAACCTCCCAGTTCTATTTTTACATACAGAAACAACAGAAAAAGGTGAAATATAATTAAACTTTTGTCATGAAAAAACAGTTATAAAAGTCATTCTGATATTTTAGTTCACTTATAACTTGCAAATTTTGCTCTTTATATGTATAATTAATTAATTATTTTGAAATAAAAGGAATTGGTATTTATGTTAAAAAGATTTCGCATAGCACTGTTTGTGATGTTGGACATCCTGATTTTTGCGTTAGCTTTTATATCTGCAATGTTGCTAAGGTTTGAATTTAAGTTAGACAATCAACTTCAGCAGACTTATGAAGAAGCTATCATGATTGTCGCCATTATGTCTCTATCAATGGTGCTTTTGAAAATATATAAAAGCCTTTGGATTTATACAAGTATCAATGAACTCATGCGAATTTTTGTGGCCATAGGTGTTCCATCTTTTATTTTATTTATTGTTAATTCATTTCTTCCCACACGACAGGTTCCCCAAAGTGTAATTATTATGATGTTCATCCTATCTTATATGGGAGTTGGAGGGTCTAGAGTACTGTACAGAATTCTTCGAATGAGGAAATCATACATATTTGCAAAAAATAAATGTCTAAAGAATGTCCTTATAATTGGAGCAGGAGATGCTGGGCGAATGTTGCTCAACGAAATTCGAATGAATAACTCCCTTAGTTACAAAATTGTTGGCTTTCTCGATGACAACAAAAACAAATTTGGCAGAAACATAAATGGAATAAAAATTGTTGGTGAAAGTAAAGATGTTGTTGAGATTACCAAGAAGCATTCAGTTGACCTGATAATTTTTGCCATTCCGAGTATGGATCCAAAAGAGCAGCGTGAAATTTTAAATTTATGTAGTGAGACAAAAGTCGAAGTTAAAACACTTCCACCTATATCAAACTGGATGACAGATGCATCGGCATTGACTCAAATGAAAGAAGTGGATATCGCTGATCTACTGGGCAGAGAACAAGTTGAGTTAGATAAACAAGGTGTTAATGATTATTTAAGAGACAAAGTTGTACTTGTTACAGGAGGCGGCGGATCCATCGGTTCAGAGCTTGTAAGGCAACTCGTTGCTTATGATACTAAGAAGGTTGTCGTGGTTGATATTTATGAGAACACGACATACGAACTGGAAAGAGAAATCAGCCACTTAGCCACTCAAGTTGATCCATCCACAACCGATATTGAAGTATATATTTCATCAGTTAGAGATTATGCCCAAATGGAAAAATTATTTAAGAAAATCAAACCAGACATTATTTTTCATGCCGCAGCTCATAAGCATGTTCCTTTAATGGAAAGAACGCCTCAGGAAGCTATTAAGAATAATATATTTGGTACATTTAACGTGGCAAAATTGGCAAAGAAATATGAAGCAGAAAGATTTATTCTTATATCAACAGACAAAGCTGTGCGTCCAACAAATGTTATGGGTGCAACAAAACGATTTGCTGAAATGATTATTCAAGCACATGGTAATGAACAAAACTGCAAAACAAAATTTTCCTGTGTTCGTTTTGGCAATGTTTTAGGGTCAAACGGTTCTGTGATTCCACTTTTCAAAGAACAGATTAAAAAAGGTGGTCCTGTGACAGTAACGGATGCAAACATTATAAGATATTTTATGACGATTCCTGAAGCAGCATCATTGGTTATACAAGCTGGACTTTATGCAAACCAAGGAGAAATCTTTGTTCTAGACATGGGAGAACCTGTCAAAATCATCAATCTTGCAGAAAAAATCATAAGACTATCCGGCTACACTCCATACGAGGAAATCAAAATTGAATTTTTGGGACTTCGTCCAGGAGAAAAAATGTATGAAGAGCTTTTGGTTGACAAGGTTGACCAACAAAAAACTCCTTGTAAGAAAATTTTCATAGAAGAGAGAGAGAGTCACTCTATGGCAAACATACTATCTTATATTGAAGAATTGAGTGAAATCATACAGAATGATGAGCATATTGACTATAAAGAAATTTTAAAAAAACATGTCGATACTTACCTGCCTGAAGGACTAAAAAACATTAAATTAGGCAAGGGTGCTGACTATGCTCAACGAACTAAAAGACAAAATTGATATAAACTTACAAATATTATTAAAACAAAACAATGTCAATCGGAGATTATAAATGTTAGACAAATGCTATGCAGTAATTATGGCAGGTGGACGCGGAGAGAGATTCTGGCCGATGAGCACAAGTAAAAAACCCAAACAATTATTATCTTTATTAGGCGAAAAAACATTGCTGGCAATGGCTGTTGACAGATTAGATGGACTCATTCCTCCTGAGAGAGTTTTTGTCATCACAAATGCAGAAATAGTTGAAGCATCTCAGAAGGCAGCACCAGCCCTTTTGCCGGAAAATATCATTGGTGAACCATTTGGTCGTGATACAGCAGCAGTATGTGCTCTTGCCTCTGCAATTGTTCGACGAAAAGATCCTGATGGTGCATTCTGCATCCTTACAGCAGATCAGCTTATAGAAAACTTAGAAGTTTTTCAAAACACTCTTAGACAAGGACTTACGAGGGCTTTAAAACAGGATACAATTATCACAATTGGTATAAACCCTGGTTTTCCAGCCACTGGTTTTGGTTATATTGAAGCTGGCAAATCTACAGGTAATCAAGCTGGAGTTGAGTTCTTCGATGTGGAACGTTTTGTTGAAAAGCCTAACCTCGAAACTGCGGTAAAATATGTTGCATCTGGAAACTATTTTTGGAATGCGGGCATGTTTATATGGTCTGTTAAAACAGTCAGGACAGCATTAAGTAATTTCGTTCCCAATCTACTTGAGTTAGCAGACACTATGGAGCAATATGCAACAGGTACTTCTGAATTTGATGCGAAACTTGAAGAGGAATATGGAAAGCTGGAAAAAACAAGTATTGACTATGCTATAATGGAAAAAGCTGATAACATCCAGATGATTAAAGGCGTCTTTGAGTGGGATGATGTTGGTTCGTGGCCTGCAATTGAAAATCATTTGGATAAAACAGAAGATAACAATGTTGTTATCGGTGAGTGTTTATCAATGGATTCATCCAATAACATCGTTGTTTCTGAAGATGGACTAACTGCTCTAATAGGTGTTAAAGATTTAGTTGTTGTAAAAGTTGATGGTGTAACTATGGTATGCAACAAATCAAAAGCTCAGGATATCAAAAAAATGGTTGCAATGGTTAAATCAAATGGCAATTTTGATCAATTAATATAAAACATCTTAAGGAATTAATGAAATTATTAGGAATAGATTATGGTATTCGTAGACTCGGCATAGCCATCAGCGATCCATTGGGTATGCTGGCAACACCTTTCAGAACCGTAAACACATTTTCTGATGAGCAATCTTTACAAGAAATATGTAACTTAATTGAAGAAACAAAGGCTGAAAAATTGGTTATAGGTCTTCCATTAAACATGGATGGTACTGAAGGACCAATGGTATTAAAGGTTAGGGAATTTATTGAAAAACTAAAACTCAAAACAGATTTACCTATTGAATTTTCTGATGAACGCCTAAGCAGCAGTCTTGTTGAAAGAACGCTGATCGAAGCAGATATGAGCAGAGAAAAGCGAAAAAATGTCAGAGACAAACTTGCTGCACAGGTAATACTACAAGGATATATAGATGCAAATGAAAACGACATACTTTAGCCTAACAGGTCTTACACTCACTCTTTTGTTTCTGGTTTTTCTTTTTTCAGGTTGTTCAACCATAAAGCCACCAAAAGGCGTTAATGCCCAAACTTATACAATAGAAACAACTGGATATTGTAGTTGTGGAAAATGTTGTGGCTGGAAAAGGAACTGGATGTTCAGACCAGTATATAGCAGTGGTCCCAATAAAGGTAAACGAAAAGAGGTTGGTATAACAGCTTCTGGAACAAAAGCCAGACGAGGCATTCTTGCAGCAGACACATCAATTTTCCCGTTCGGTACAATAATGGAAATTCCTGGTTTTGGATACGGAATTGTTGAAGATCGCGGCGGAGCAATCAAGGGATATAAGGTTGATATTTTCTTTCCAAAACATAAGGAAGCTTTGAATTGGGGAAGACAAAGCCTTAAAGTAAAAGTCTGGAAACCAAAAAAATAAGATTAATTTGTAGATTTATTATTGTAACAACAATCATATTTTATTAAACTTCACTGCTGTTAAGAATTTAAGTAAAGAAAAAAAGGAAAACATAAATGAAATACGGAATCCAAACAGATCTTACAGGTAAAGTTGCATTTGTAACAGGCGGAGGTGGAGTGCTTTGTGGAACAATGGCAAAAGCTTTAGCTGATGCAGGTGCAAAGGTTGCAATTGCTGACCTGAGAAAAGAAGCTGCAGACACTGTTGCAAAAGAGATTAATGATGCAGGTGGAATAGCTATGGGTGTTGAGTGTAATGTTCTCAACCGTGAAAGCATTGAAGCTGCAAACAAGGAGGTTATTGAAAAATTTGGAGAAACGGACATTTTAATTAATGGCGCTGGAGGAAATCATCCTAAAGGTACCACCTCAATGGAGTTCATGACAAAAGAAGTTCTTGAGAACACCGATGAGAATGTTAAAACATTTTACGATCTTGATCCTGATGGTGTTCAGTTTGTATTCAACTTGAACTTTCTTGGCACCCTACTACCTTCTCAAGTATTAACAAAAGGCATGGTTGCAAAAGGTTCCGGCACAATTATTAACATTTCTTCAATGAACGCTTTTACGCCGCTAACCAAGATTCCGGCATATAGTGCAGCAAAAGCGTCAATAAGCAACTTCACACAATGGCTCGCTGTACATATGTCTAAAGTTGGGATACGTGTTAACGCAATTGCACCAGGATTTTTTCTTACAGATCAAAACCGCAGTCTTCTAACAAACGAAGATGGTTCATATACAGCTCGTGCAGATAAAATATTGAACAATACTCCTATGGGTGAGTTTGGAACACCAGAAGACTTAATTGGTGTTTTGCTATGGCTGACATCTGAAGAAGCAGCACGTTTTGTTACTGGTACAGTAATTCCTGTCGATGGTGGTTTTGCTGCTTACAGTGGTGTCTAAAACACTGTGTGTTATTTCAAAAGAGCAACAGTTTTACCTGTTGCTCTTTTTTTTTAAGTATGCACTTACAAAAACATACTTAATATTTGCCATATTTTAACCTATTTATATAAAAAAAATCACTTAAACGCTTCTTTTACCTCCAAATATATGAAACAAATAAAAAATATTATTTTTTACCTTATTTTAATTGACTTTTTTTAGGGTTTGAACTACTATTGTGCTAACTTTGAATATAGGTATATTCATTCACAATCGAAACTCAATCAGTTTAAATTGAGGAAAGCTGAATAGGTTGTATTGATACCTAAGGTTTTAAACAGATTTTATAGCAATAAAAACAGGGGATAAAAAATGAAAAGAAATAACATACTTGTCATAATGTTTAGCATTATACTTGCTTCTAATGTAGCAAATGCAGCAGATTATTTAGCTCGTGCAGTTATAACTGATGTAAGAGGGATTGCAACATATTCCTCAAAAATGCAAAGTGGAACAATAGCAAAAGGTCTTGCCCTTCCCCAAAGTTATACAGTTCAAACAAAAAAAGATTCAACAGTTGATATGATTTTGACTTCAGGAGCGGCAGTAAGAGTTATGCCAAATTCAATTGTTGTTATTGACACTCTTGACATTATTTCTGAAGGACTACCTACAAAAGATTCAATAAACATCCTTAAACGAGTTGTTCTAGACCTTAAAAAGGGTATGATAATGGTTAATATTCCTACACAAACCAAAAATATTAATTTTAAAGTTAACACGAAATTTGGAACCGTTATTGCCGACAAGCCAGCTGCATTTGAAGTTATGGCAACAGCAACTACTGCTGAAGCTAAGTCAGGCATTGGAGAGATTGACGTAACATCAAGAACCAAGACTTCAACCGTTCCTAGTGGTCAATCGGTAATCATGATGGATGGAGATCTGCAACTAAGAGCTGCTGTTACAACAGGTATAGCAACATTTGCATCCACATCCTCAAAAACTCTTTCAGATGTTTTTGCATCAGTTAACCCAAGTCAGACTCAGGATGTTATAGATTCTATATCCAGTGTAATTAATACACCGACAGTAGAACCACCAACAGAGAGAAGAAGACCAACTCCAAAGGGTACAGAACAACCATTGCCGCCAGATCCAATTAACAATGGCGATCCAAGCCAATCAACTTTGTGAAATTTAATAACAAATGAGAAAGTTAGAACTATGAAAAAAACAATATTTACATTAGCAGCACTATCAATGCTCAGCACGAATCTTATTGCAGAGCTTGAGCCTATCAAAGTTGAGGCAGGCAAGTTTACTCTTGAACCAAGTTTATATGCATCTGTTCAATATGATGACAATGTGTTTTTGGATAAATATAATGAGCAGGATGATATTATATACCGAATCAGACCTGAGCTAGCTCTATTTTACGGCAATCAGGACGGAAACTACCTTACTATGGCTGCGGCTTTTGAATGGAAACTGTACGATGAGCTTACCGATGAGAACGATGAAAACTGGTATTTTGATGCTGGTCTATATTGGATTTTTCCTAAATCAACATTCTTTTTGAAAGGTGACTATACTACAGATACAAGCGGTGACCTGGAGCAAGGTGATTTAACTAGAGAGACAAGAATAAATGTTCTGTCTGAGTTTGAAAGAACAGTCAGCAGTAAAACATCCGCATCTGCCTTATTCAGCGTTCGTAGCAAAGATTATCCAAACAACGACACTCTTATTGGATATATAGACTGGAATCCTGCATTGCGTTTTTACTACAACATGTTCCCTAAATCAGATATTTTTGGTGAATTGGGATACGGTTATGTTGATAGATCGGGCAACAAAGGCTATGATTCACAATACACATCTTACAGCATTGGTGTTCGTAGAGAACAGACTGCCAAACTTAACTTAGAAGCTAAAGTTGGTGGACAATATCGCACAAATGAAGATGACGCACTTCAAGACACATGGAATCTTATTTTTTACCTTAAAGCACTTGCAAATTTATCTCGATTAACAACCGTAACCATTCATGGTGGTCAATATGTTGCACCTGCAGCTAACAATATTACGGCTGACAAAACTGAACTATGGATCGAAGGTCTAATCGTAAAACAGGTAAGTGGCAGTAACCTATATTTTGACCTTAGTGCTAAATATAGATACCTGTCATGGGACGACCTGATGATTAAAGATGTTTATCGTAAGGATGATGAATATACTTTCCGTATTGGTGCAAACTATAAAATAACATCTGAATTTAATACTGGTGTTAAATATGAGTACAGAACCGACACCTCAAATATAGACACTTATGACTTTGATGAAAATAAAGTTACTCTGTTTCTAAGATATTCAATGTAATAAGTAATAAATAAACCCCGATATATACATATCAAATTTTAGGAGCCTGAATTGAACAAAGGAATATTCTTCTTATTAACAATTTCATTATTTTTTTTAGCAACAAGCTGCAGAACCTCAAAGCCCGCACGTATTAACAACATGTCAGAAGCAGAACTTCTTGATATTGTTAAACAGGAAGACTTAAAAACAACAGAAGGAAGAACATACAGACTAACATCTCTTGATGTTATTGAAGTTGAAGTCTTTCAGGAACCCGAGTTATCTAAAAAATTCAAAATTTCACCATTAGGTACGATCAACTACCCACTATTAGGCGCTGTATCAGTGGAAAATCTTACAGTATCAGAAGCTGAAGCTAAGATTACCAAACTTCTGGCCGAGAATTACCTTGTAGATCCTCGTGTCAATGTGATTGTTTCGTCAACAGCAAACCGAAGAGTGAACATATTTGGTGAAGTTAAAAAACCCGGAACATTTAGCATATCAACAGATGAACCATTCTCTCTTCTTGCTACTCTCTCTAAAGCTGGTGGCTTCACAGATATTGCGGACATTAAAAAAGTTCGTATTGTTAGACGTCAATCAGGTGAAGAAACAATTATAAAAGTAAATGTAGCTGATTTGATTAATGGAAAAAATGATGAGAAAGATATACCGTTGATGAATGGTGATATTATTACAGTACCTGAAACTTGGCTTTAAGTGATTTATAGGAAAATAAGTAAATATGAAACAAGCGACCAATGATGTTGAACCACAGAACACCCAGAATAAATACCAACAAGACGATAGCCAACTAGACTTACAGGACTGCCTGTTTATTGCCCTTGAACGAATATGGATGATTATAACAATACTGATAATCAGCATTGTTGTTGCAGGCGTATGGAGTTTTCAGCAAATTCCACTATACAAGGCAACATCACAAGTACAAATTGAACCTCGAACTCAAAAAGTTATGCAGACACAAGCAGAGGTTGGACCAATAGCAGATGGAACTGATGAATATTACAATACAATGGTCAAAAATCTTCAAGGTCGTGATATAGCAATAAAAACATCAAAGAAGCTTAAAGAAAAACACCCAGATAAGTTCGATAAAAACATTAATTACACTGGTTTTGTTATGGGCTCAATAAAAGTGAAACCATACCCAGGCACTCGACTTGTTGATATTACTGCTATCAGCAAAGATCCAGAAATGGCAGTAACTATTGCCAATATTGTCGCAGAGACTTTTGTTTACAACCAGCTTGACAGAAAAATGACAGATTCAACTGAAAACGTTCGATGGCTTGAATCTCAGGCAGAAGTGTATAAAGCCAAACTATTTGATGCAGAAGAAAAACTGGCTTCATATAGAGAAAGAACAGGTCAGGTATCTCTAGAACAACAACAAGATATCACAATCCTAAAAATGAAAGATATCAGTCACAAGCTCACTGAAGCCGAAGCTGAAAGAATTTCAACCGAAACAACTCTCAATGAAATGAATGCCATGATCGATAAAGATATTGATTCGGAAGACATATTGCAAATAATTTCAGAGCCTGATGTAGCAAGACTTTATCAACTGCTTAAAGAAAAAGAGCTTGAAATCTCGGTTCTTAAGGAACGTTATAAAGACGGTTATCCTGCAATGAAACAAGCTGTTAAAGAATATGAACAAGTGAGAATTCAGTACGATAATGCATGCGAAGAGGCTGCCTCTAAGGTTAAGGCTCGCTATGATCACGCTCTTGCACAAGAAAGAAACTTGAGAACAGAACTTAATAAAAAGACCCAAGATGCTTTAAAGCTTAACAGAGAATCTACCGAATATAATGTTCTCAAAAGAAATGCACAGCAATTTGAATCTTTATATAACAATATTATTGCTCGTATGAATGAGACTGCAATTCAGGGTAAAACAGAAAGCAACAATATTCATATTTCAGAGAAAGCGACACTTCCACAGAAACCTTTCAAACCAAGACATGCTCAAAACATTTTAATTGGTGCTGTTGTTGGAGTCGGTTTAGGTTTTGCACTTGCCCTACTGCTCTGGATTACTGATAATAGAATCAAAAAGATTGTTGATATTGAAAATGAAATGGGTGAGAAAGTTGTTGCTGCTATTCCATTCATAAAGAAAAAATTCTTTAAAGAAAATGGAACTCTAAAGCCTGACAAACATAACAATTTAGTGGTTGAAGGTTTTCGAACCATGCATGCTGAACTGGCAGATCAGTTAAAAGATGTAAAAAAAATTATTATCCTGAGTTCAAACCCTGATGAAGGTAAAACGTTTGCAACAACATATTTTGGTGCAGTTGGTGCAGAAAGAAAAAAGAAGATCCTTCTTGTTAATACAGACCTTAGACGACCTAGACTAGAACTAATGTTTGGCATTGATAATAAAAAAGGTGGAATCAATGGTATATTGACAAAAAAAACAACTTGGCAAGATGCAATAGTAAAAACTCCACTACCTAACTTGGACGTTCTACCAGCAGGTATAAGAACATCTAACCCAACTTCTCTGCTAGAGTCTTCTAGTTTCAATGATATGATTGAAGAACTAGAGAAGCATTATGATTTGTTAGTATTTGATGCACCTCCAATGCTTGGACTTAGTGACTCTAGAATCTTACTTGGAAAGATGGATGCAGCAATAATGATTGTAAATCACAACAAATCCAAGAAAAAAGCTACTAATTATGTTATAGAGAAGATAAAAGCTAGCAACACAAAATTACTAGGTGTAATTATTAATAAAATAACCTATGGCAATCACGCTTATTACTACTATTATGAGCAATATGGTTACAACTATTACTCTTCATATAACAAGGAATATAAAGATTATTACAGTTCATCTGATGACATCGTACCAAATATTGATGTTAATTCTATGAAGAAGGGGTAACATTATCATGGGTGCCATTCTTTGCTTGACTTTTGTTATACTCTTTTCATCATGGAAGTATGGTGCAGTAATGCCTAAGGACCTTTTGATTACTCAGATTGTTGGTATAATTGGTTTTGTTTTTGCATTTATCGCTTTGATTGGCAAAGAGAAAAAAAAGATATTTAAAACATTTATATCACTACCTGGATTTATATTCTTTATTCTCGTAGTTATATATATATTAGTCCAAGCAATTAACAACTCATATATAGCGAATCCAGCACCTCATTATGGATTAACATGGCAAAATCACATACCATGGTTACCTAACAGTGCTGACACAACTTTATCTCTATCGTCATTATTACTATTTGTAACATATTACTTTGTTTTCCTTACAACTAAAATTATTATTAATTCTAAAAAGAGAGAAGACTTTCTGTTTTTATTAATCATCTGCAATGGAGGATTAATAGCAATACTGGCGATCATGCAGTATTTGGCTCCACAAAAATTTGAATTAGCACTGTCAGGAAGATTTGTTAATATCAATAACTACGTGGCTTATATTAATTTATTAATACCTGTGACTCTGGCATATGGTAGAAATAGGCAACTGCATGCACAAAACAAACAGGCAAAGAGTCACCCTGGATATATCTTCTATTTTATTGCATCTTTAATGATATACTCAGTGTTTGTTAGTTCATGTCTAACAGGAATAGCTGTATGTTTTGCAATCGTTGTTACAATGCTATTCATAGAACTGTTTCCATACTTGTTAGAGCAGAGACATCTTCCAGTTACACTGTTAAAAATTCTTGCAGTATCTATCCCTATCTTTATTATTGCGACAATGTTAAGCATAAATGGACTGGATAAATTAAAAACAAGTATAGAACAACTTGAGAATGCTGATTCTGATCTGAATGGTAGAGCTGTAATTTTTGATGCAACATGGAAAATGTTTAGTGATGGTCATGAATTATATGGTGTTGGCAGTGGTACATTTAAACCAACATCAATATATTATCTAAGACAGGATACTGACTATAAATGGTATCCTAAATTTGCCCATTCCGATATATTGCAGTATTTAACAGAGCTAGGTACTGTCGGTTTCACTCTTCTATGTTGCTTTATTTTAGCTATACTGCTTAAAACAAAGTTGTTAAAAAGTTTTCTTAGGAAAAACAAGCTGGAAGACAAAAGAAAGCATATACATAAAAGACTTCATTACAAAATGCAAATTGCAATAATATTTGGTTTAGGAGGTCTGTTTGTTCACTCTTTAGTCGACTTTCCATTACATATTCCGGCTATAACAATTTTAGCAGTCATATTAGCTGCTTTACTAAAAAGATACCCGTCAAGGACAAAACACAAACTGAATAATTATGAACAATCCACCGAAAACTAGTATTACTAGTCATTGAATTTAGAGAACGATAAAGTGATTAAAAAAAACCCACAACTTTTTTTTGAGATTGCCAAAGAGATACTATCAAGTGGTAATGAGTTTAGGTTTAAGGCTACAGGCAAGAGTATGCGTCCATTTATAGAAGATGGAGATACAATAAAGATAAAACCTATTGGCAACAAGAAATTAAAGAAGGGACAAGTTGCTTTTTATAGTAATGAAGCCAATCACCTGCTAGCGCACAGAATACATGCCATTAAAAATGTCGATGATATTACTATTTATACAATTAGAGGTGATGGACTGGTTTATGATATAGAATATATAAATCATGACTCTATACTTGGTATAGCAGTAGAAGCAGATAGAAATGGCAAAAAAATTAAGCTAAATACAATCTTTACACGCTATTATCCTTTAATGTATTTCAAAACCATAAAATGTAGGACTCGAATTAAAAGTGCCATCAAGTCACTTGTAAATTCATAGAAAACAGAAAGCTTTTATGAAACCAAAAATCATATATATATCAGGATTTAGACAACACGCAGGAAAAACAACAACCAGCTTAGGTCTAATATCTTTATTAAGAAAGATATATAAACCTGAAGATATTGGTTACATAAAGCCGGTTGGGCAAGAACTGTATACTCTGCCAAATGGCATGAAAACAGATAAAGACACAAAAATACTGCAAAATTTCTTATTACCGGATCTTGATATGAACGCTGCTTCTCCTGTTAAAATTCCATCAGGTGTAACTAAGACATTTCTTATATCAAAAAACAGAGATCAAATCACAAAAAATTATATTCATGAAATAAAAAAAGCAATAGACTCCATTTCGGATAAAAAAATTATAATAGCAGAAGGTACAGGGCATCCAGGTGTTGGTAGCATTGTCGGATTATCGAATGCTGCTGTATGCAAAACCATTGGTGCTGAAATTATATACCTTGCTGGCGGAGGACTTGGCAAGTCAATTGATATGCTTACAACAGATTTAACATTTTTTGCGGCGAATAAAGTTCAAGTAAGGGGTATTATCTTCAACAAAATTTTTCCTCACAAACTTGACATAATGAAAAAGTATATATCCGAAGACTTTCTTAACATTATGTATAAAGGCTGCTTTAGAAAGCCAATTAAAATATTTGGTTTTCTGCCTGAAATTGAGTACCTCAACAAACCATCAATGAGACAAATTATGAAAGAATTTCCAAATGCAATACCAATTGGAGATTCTAATGACAAGAGCTGGGAGTTTCCATGCGGTAATATAAAGATTATATCAGTACCAGATGAGCTTTTTCATCCTGAAGAGTATTTGAAGTCTAGAGATGTAATAATCATAAGTGCGGGTTCAGAAAGAAGACTATCAGGTATTATTGAATATAATAAAACATTAACGAGCAAACTTGCCGGCATTATTCTGTCATGTAGACGAACCTCTGACCTTGACCAAGAGAAACTACAGTCTATTAAAGACCAAGGCATCCCTGCATTCTCTGTTAATACAGATACAGCACTGACAGATGATATACTTCATAAATGCATTGATGACACTAAACTACAACCTTATGACTCAGAGAAAATCCATCAAGTCTTCGATCTGTTTGAAAACTATTACGACTTTGATAAATTCAAGAAAGCATTCAATATAAGGTAGGCTTCTTTTAAAGTTTATATTTTGGAAGTAGATCCTCTGGAGTTTCTGCCAATGGCAGATATGCTGTTTTATCCTTTTCAGATAATATTGGTGTTATATCTCCCCAATCAACACCTAATGCTGGATCACACCAAAGAATTCCTCCATCATCTTCAGGGTGATAAAAGTCTGAACATTTGTATGAGAATAAAGCAGTATCACTAAGTACACAGAAGCCATGAGCAAAACCTTCCGGCACATAAAGCTGACAATGATTTTCATCAGATAAAACAGCACTTATAGAGTGACCAAACCATGGAGAGCCTACTCGAATGTCTACTGCAACATCTAAAACAGCTCCTTGAACGACCGATACCAACTTAGCTTGTGGATATTTTAGCTGATAATGTAGTCCTCGTAGTGTCCCGATGCGAGAGAAGGATATGTTATCTTGAACAAAGTCATTTGATATGCCATGTTCTCCATGCTTCCATGCGCTGAATGTTTCGATAAAAAAACCTCTTTGATCTCCAAACTTTTTAGGAGTAAGCAGTTTAACATCTGGTATTGCTAACAATTCACATTCTAAATTATTTTCCACTTTTCTTAATCTCCAATCTTTTGCATATCTTCATTTGCAATTGATATTAAATATTTACCATAATCATTTTTTTTCATTACTTCGGCTTGCTCAAGCAATGCTTCCACCGTAATATATCCCATTTGATAAGCAATTTCTTCAATGCATGATATTTCTGTTCCTTGGCGTTCCTGAATTGTTTGAACAAAGTTTGAAGCTTGCAGAAGAGACTCGTGAGTGCCTGTATCCAACCACGCAAATCCTCTACCCAATAATTCGACCTTTAAACTCTCTTCTTTAAGATATAACAAATTCAAGTCAGTAATTTCCAACTCACCTCGTGGTGATGGTTGTAAATTTCTTGCTTTCTCAACAACTGAGTTATCATAGAAATACAATCCGGGAACAGCATAGTGAGACTTGGGTGATTTAGGTTTCTCTTCAATACTTGTAACTAAACCTTCATCATTGAAATCAACAACTCCATAACGCTCTGGATCCTTAACATAATACCCAAAAATCAGACTACCCTGTTCAAGCTGCCCTGCTCTCTCAAGCATATCTGACAATCCATGACCATAGAAAATATTATCTCCAAGAATTAAGCAAACAGAATCATCACCAATAAAGTCATCGCCAATTACAAAAGCCTGAGCAAGACCATCTGGACTAGGTTGCTCTCTATAATCAAAAGAAAGTCCAAGTTTTGAACCATCCCCAAGCAGCTTTTTAAAGTATGGAAGATCTTCAGGTGTGCTTATTATTAATATTTCTCTTATTCTCGCCAACATAAGCGTGGATAATGGATAATATATCATTGGTTTATCATATACCGGCAAAATTTGTTTGCTAATAACACGAGTTAATGGATATAGACGTGTTCCTGAACCACCTGCAAGAATAATACCTTTCATTACATAATCTCCCTATATGTTTTACAAATAATTTTCTTTAATCCAGTTTTGATATTCTCCCGTTCTAACTGATTCAGACCAGTCCATATTAGACAAATACCATTTCACTGTTTTTCTTATGCCCGTTTCAAAAGACTCACTTGGTGTCCATCCAAGTTCTGCATCAATTTTATTACAATCAATTGCATAACGGCGGTCATGTCCCAACCTATCTTTCACAAAACTAATAAGAGACTCTCTAGATTCACCAGATGCCAAAGGTTCTGCAACTTCATCAACAAGATTGCAGATAACTTTGACAACATCAAGATTCTTCATTTCATTACGTCCACCAACATTATAAGTTTCACCTACAACTCCGCTAAACATAATTTCCCATATAGCGATACAATGGTCTTTCACAAACAACCAGTCTCTAACATTTTGCCCATCGCCATAAACTGGCAACGCTTTACCTTCCAAAGCATTGAGAATCATCAAAGGAACCAACTTTTCCGGAAATTGATAAGGACCATAGTTGTTTGAGCAATTTGACATTGTTACTGGCACACCAAATGTTTCACAGTATGCACGAACCAAATGATCCGATGATGCCTTCGATGCAGAATATGGACTATTTGGTGCGTATGGGGTATCTTCTCTAAACAAACCTTCAGCGCCTAAACTTCCAAAAACTTCGTCAGTACTAACGTGATGGAAACGTTTTATTGTCTCAATTTTCTCGTATGCAACTTTTAAAAGATTGTATGTGCCGATAATATTTGTATTAATAAAATCATCTGGGTGCAAGATTGATCTATCAACGTGTGACTCTGCTGCAAAATGGCAGATTGAATCAACATCATATTGTTCAACCACAGACAACATTTCTTTATAATCACAGATATCTGCCTTAACAAAAACATATCTATCACCATATTTATCCGCAATATCAGCAAGACTTAATGGATTGCCCGCATAAGTAAGAATATCAACATTTATAATTCTACCTGAGAAATCGGTCTCTTCTAAAACATATCTTATAAAATTTGTTCCAATAAATCCACAGCCACCTGTGACAATTAAATTTTGATACATACTTATTTACCTTCCATAAGCTTAATAAATTCAGCAAGATCATCTTGCCAGTTTACCATTACATTGATATTTAAATCTTTAAGTCTCTTGTTTTCCAAAATTGAATTACTTGGACGTTTTGCAGGGGTAGGATACTCTTCTGTTGAGCACGGTTCCATCGAAAAAGGTATATGCGACATTTCTAAAAATGTTTTTGCAAACTCATACCAAGAGCAATATCCTTCACCTGTTGCATGAAACAATCCTGTGGCTTCATTTTTCACAACTTCTTTGATCTGTTTTGCCAAAGTTCTTGAAAGTGTTGGACAACCAAATTGATCGCTTACAACCTTAATAACACGCTCTGAATCTTCAACAGCCAATCGCTTCATTGTTTTAAGAAAATTATTACCATTAGTTCCATAAAGCCAGGCAGTACGTAAAATTGCATAATTTTCAGTGTTTGCTGCAACCCCATGTTCTCCTGCAAGTTTTGTTTTGCCATATACAGAAACAGGACCTGTTGGATCCGATTCAATAGTCTCTTCGGGCAATTTTCTGTCTCCAGAAAAAACATAATCAGTAGATATATGTACAAGGAAAACATCCATATCAGAAGAAACCTTTGCTAAATTTTCAGGTCCAGTCGCATTGACAGCAGTAGCAATCTCAACATTGCTCTCAGCTGCATCAACACTTGTATATGCGGCACAATTAATTATAATATCAGATTTATACTTTTTGACAGCAGCATTAATTGAATCCATACTTGTAATATCAATATCCGGCAAATCTAAACCGATAACATTATAATCTTTAAATACTTCAAGACAATCATAACCAAGTTGACCATTGGCTCCAACAACAAGAACATTTTCCATGATAACAATCCTTATATTATAGAATTAGCCTGCTTTGCAGACTCTACAGTATTAAAAAGAAGCATTGTTATAGTCATTGGACCAACCCCACCTGGAACAGGAGTTATTAGTGATGCTTTTTCTTTTAAACCATCAAAGTCAACATCACCAACCAAGCGATATCCGCTTTTCTTACTTGCATCTTCTACACGATTGACGCCAACATCAATTACAACAACGCCATCTTTAACCATGTCTGCCGTAACAGTATTAGGACGGCCTGCTGCGGCTATAATAATATCGGCCTGTTTAGTGAAATACGCCAAATCTTTTGTTCCTGTATGACACACAGTAACTGTTGCATTAGCATTTTTGTTTTTTTGAAAAAGCATATTTGCAACTGGTTTGCCAACAATATTGCTACGTCCTACAACCACAACATGAGAACCTGAGACTTCTGCACCACTACGTCCAAGCAACTGCTGAACACCGTGAGGAGTACATGGCAAAAAACATTTTTCTCCAATAACCATCTTGCCTATATTAACAGGATGAAAACCATCAACATCTTTGGTTGGATCAATGGTCATGATAACTTCAGCTTCATCCAAATGCTCAGGCAAAGGCAACTGAACCAGAATACCATTGATTTTGGGATCATCATTCATTTTCTTTACCATTGAAATCAACTCTTTCTGAGTTATATCTGCCGGCAATCTATTATCATCAGAGTATATACCAATCTCTTCGCAGGCTCTTTCCTTTGCCTTAACATATGACTTTGATGCAGGATCTTCCCCCACTAATATAACCCCAAGTCCAGGAACAATCCCCTTTTCCTTTAAAGCCGCAACTTCATCTTTAAGTTCGGAACGAATATCCTTTGCAATTTGTTTCCCATCAATTATTTTAGCAGTCATTTAAAATTCCTTAAATTTCTATTACTATTTTCTTATTATCTTTGGATATAATAACATCTTTCACCACTTCTCGTCCATCATATGAAACAAAAATTTTATATTTTCCATAAAATGCCTTCAAATCTGCTTTTCCATCTTTTGTTGTAGTCAATGTTCTATTTGTCCACCACTTATCAAAAACTAACTTCTTATATGTCCTAGCATTCAGTTTCTCACGCCAATCTTTTGTATAAAAGGCGCAATCTCCTCTCCAGTGTGAACCTTCCCAGAAGCCCCACATCTGAAATTCTTTAACAGCAGGATGACTAAAAATCATCGTCATAAAATCTTCTGTAAACTCTGCCTGACCTTTTTCATCTTTAGTATTCACATCAAATTCGGTAATTTTTATATCTAACCCCAACTTAGCAAAATCGTCCAGAATAGCTTTAATCGTAGGCATATCCAGATAATTGTTGCCAAAGTGACATTGCATACCAATACCATCAACAGGCGCTCCATTATCAATTAAATACTTGATTGTCTCTTTATATTTCTGGTGTTCTTTTGTATTAACTCCCGAAGTTGCAAGAATTGAGTATTCATTTATATAAAGCACTGCATCTGGATTGGTTTTCTTAGCAGTTTTATACCAATCAACCATAATATCATCACCACATACCTGCATAAGGTCATTATTTGCTCTTGGCTCATTCAATACATCCCACTCATTAAAATATTGTTTAGTGGCAGAAACAATATCTACAATATGTTTTTCACACTCTTCTCTGATTTTTTCAGGATTATCTTTGTATTGTTGAAGTGCTTTTGAAACATGCTTCCAAGAAGGCCAGACAAGAACATGTCCCCTAAAAAACAGTCCATTATCAACAGCCCATTTAATTGACTTTAATGTGCCTGCCTGATCTGTATTCCAATTTCCACCTGCCCAACACGGCCACTTAAGCGAATTTTCTGTACCTGTAGCATTAAACAACTCTAAAATCTTTTCTTTATATATGATTCCATCTTTTGATTCATCAACAATCCACTTAGTTGAAAAAATAGAACCAAACAGAAATTCATGTTTTTTCATATTAAGGACAATCCCCGCACCTTTAACTGGTTTACCTTTTTTGTCAACAACGGAAATTTCAAAATCCCCCATTCGATACTGCTCTATACGTTCTTGAGCACTCTTTTTCCAAGGGGCATCTTTTTTATATATATAGCTCATTTTTAATGGTGTTGACTCTAGCTTTTTAATATCAGTTCCTTTTGGATAACGAAGAAGTTGCACTCCTGCGATATCAACCTGTTGAGTACTAAAACCAAAACCAAAGCATAAACTACCTTTGTTCATTGAATAGTCCTGACTTGCAACAAATGGAAATGAGTACTCTTTCCAATGCTCACCATCTACGAATGTTGTGTTGCAAATATCTTTACTATAATTTGGATAGTTTTGCTGAAAATATGCGGTGATAGACCCTGGCATAGCACCTGCATTTCTAACTGCAAATTTAATCATCAGAACATCCCCCTTGCTGATATCTGCAGCAACAGGTTTGATTAGTTGAACCATATAAAAAACACCATAATTCTGATCGGTTACAACTCGTATATATTTTTTGTATTTTCCATTGCCGTCTTCATGAAAACTCATATTAGAACCATATGATTCTCTCATAAGATAATCATCAGAAGAAACAAGCGTTTCAGGTTTTGCAACTTCAGCCTGCGAATTAGAGATCCCAGCAAATACTATTAGTCCCATTAAAAACTTTCCAAACCAATTCATATACTTAACCTTTTTTATAATATTATAGACAAACCAAACAACAATTAGTCATGATGCAAGGCTGTTATCGGATCCAAATTTGCAGCACGAACAGCGGGATATATACCAAATACAATACCAATTGTGATACTTATTCCAAATGAAAGTATTACACTTCCCGGTGTAACATCCGTAGGCATTGACGAGAACGTTGTTATTAAGTATGGAATAAATATTCCGACAACAACACCTATTATTCCTCCAAGACCAGACAAAACAACGGTTTCAATTAAAAACTGTGTAGTTATTTGACGCTTCTTAGCTCCAATTGCTCGTCGAATCCCAATCTCTTTAGTACGCTCTGTAACCGATGCCAGCATTATATTCATAATACCAATTCCGCCAACAATTAAACTGATTCCCGCTATTGAGCCAAGTACAATATTAAACGTTCTCTTTGTGGCCTCTGCCTGCTGCAGTAAAGAAAGCGGAACGCTGATCTCATAATCTTGCTTCTTATGATACTTTGAAAAAATTGCTTTAATAGCGGCAGCAGATTTTTCAACATTGTCAATACTATTAATTTCCACAATAAGTTGGTGCAAATCAATCTGTTCAATAGAGCGGGAACCTGCAGTAGACTGAACAATAGTCTTGCCACCTCTATTAATCATGGTATCAATAGGTATGTAAATATCAGTCTTTTTATCTGGTGCTTGAATAGATGAATCTCCACCAGAAGCCGAATTCTTAACAATTCCGATAACTTTATAAGGAAAATTTGCAACTTTAATATTCTGACCAATAATTTTGCTGTTTGCCAGCATTTTACGAGCCCCATATTCTGTCAATATACAAACAGCATGATCACCCGATGTATCATCTTCATTAAAAACTCTTCCGCACAGTACAGGTCTTTTAATTATGCCAAACCAATCTGCAGTGGTTCCTACAACTCTCAACTCCTGTGTTTTTTCAGCTAGACTTGCAGTTTGCTGCATGGTTCGTATTGGAACAGTTCGAACCACATCAGGTATTGACGTCATAATTCGTTCGCGGTCTTCATCAGTAATACCATATATACTCATAAAACTGCTTCTCTGCTGACCCTTTTCGCTATCTGAGACAGGCTTAACAGAAGTTATTATTATATTATTACTACCAAGAGCTTTGATTTGATCCATTGCCTGAATGCTGGCTCCCTCACCAACTGCAAGCATGGCAATAACACTACCCACGCCAAAAACAACTCCAAGTGTTGTCAAAAAAGATCTCATGAAATGCAATTGCAAACTTTTAAGACCTGACTTTATATTACGAACCAATAATAAATTCTTCATATATTATATATTTACCTTAATCATCATTCTCATCATAAACTTCAGGTAGTTTCTTAGATGTAATATCTTTCTGTGTTCTAGCTTTAAAATCTAAATACACAAAAGCACCTTCCAACCCAAAAGTTTCTCTCAACTGTTTCATCAAATATGATTTATAATTTGGTTTTAAGTATTTTGGACTATTAACATAAAATCTAAATCTAATTGGCTCTATGCCAGTTTGAGTAACATAATATATTTTAAGTCTCTTACCATTAACACTCTGAGGATTAACTTTTTTATATGCATTCTGAACAGCTCTATTAAGAATCCCTGTAGGTATCTGTGTAGAGACCTGTGCACCAACATGATCAATAGCATCTAAACTTCTTCTAATATTATATCCATCTTTTGATGAAACAAAAACCAAAGGACAATGTGCTAAAAATCCAATTTCCTTTAAAAGCTTTGGACCAAACTGAGTTTGTGTCTCTTCCTGCAGATCCCATTTGTTAACCAAAACCACACATCCCTTGTAGAACTTTGCAATCATGGCTGCAATTTTCTTATCCTGTACAGTAGGTCCTTGGATAGCATCAAGAACAAGGACTGCAACATCACAACGCTTAATACTGTCCTCGGATCTAAATTGACTATACTTCTCAACCGTATCTTTTATTTTGCCCATCTTACGCATACCGGCAGTATCCATCAAACTATAATGTCGCGCCTGCTTACCATGACCAAATGTGAATGGAATGTCCACGCTGTCACGTGTGGTTCCTGCAACATCTGAAACGATTAGTCTATTCTCCTGCAAAATTCTATTGATATATGAAGATTTGCCAACATTTGGTCTGCCAACAACAGCAACTTTCAAAGGATTATCAATGGTCACACTTTCTATTTCAGGCAATTCTGCAACAACCGCCTCCAAAAGAGGTTCAAAACCTTTGTTGTTTATTGCTGAAACAGGAAACACAGGAAAACCAAGTTTAGCAAACTCATCAGTATGTGCAATATATTGGGTGCTATCAACTTTATTCGCTGCAACAAAAGTTTTAATTCCACTGTTTCTAAGAATCTTTGCAACTTCTTCATCCAGCACCTGAAGACCTGCTTGAACATCAACTACCAAAATTGCAACTTCAGCATCCTGTAAAGCAGCTTCAGCTTGTGCTACAATCCCCGCATCAATGTGGTCATTATTTACTGATTTATCAATCATGGCAATACCACCAGTATCAATCAGCTCAAATCTTTCATCTCGCCAATTAACTTCACGCATAACTCTATCTCTTGTCACACCACTCTCAGCATGAACAATTGAAACTCTCGTTCCAACCAGTCTGTTAAACATAGCTGATTTACCAACATTTGGTCTACCAACAATGGCAACGACTCTTGTTTTTTCCACTTCATCTGTCATAATAAATTCCTTAAACTGTATTATCCATAAACTTTGTAGCGAAATAGCGTAGAGTGCTTAAAGTCAATGAGATTGTGCTGAATAACAGATGTAGGTTTATAAATATAAATCAAATTTGTTATTCAAACTAACTCTTTGAATTTGAATGCAATACGCTATTGCAGTAGATTTTTATGAATAATTCAGACTAAACATTAACTTCCGCAAAACCCTCTACAACATTTTGTAGTTTGCCTATATTTTCAATTTCCACCTCAATCTTATCCCCGTCTTTAAGGAATACAGCTGGGTCACGTGTAAAACCAACTCCACCTGGAGTTCCTGTCAAAATAACTGTACCAGGCAACAATGTTGTTCCTCTTGACACATATGAAATAATTTCCGCAACAGAAAAAAGCATTGAAGCAGTTGTGTCATCCTGCATAACTTTTCCATTCAATCGCTGCGTAATTCTTAAATCTGTTGGATCCAGCTCAGTTTCAACCACAGGTCCCAAAGGACAGAAAGTGTCAAATGACTTTCCTCGAACCCATTGTCCTCCATTTGAAAACTGAGCATCCCGGGCAGAAATGTCCTGAGCACAGGTATATCCCAAAACATACTCCAATGCCTTTTCTTTAGGTATATTTTTGCCTGTCTTTCCAATAATAACTGCAAGTTCAGCCTCATAGTCAACCTCATCAGAATTGAATATCGGTATCAAAATCTTTTCATTATGAGCTGTAACGGTATTTGTTGTCTTAATAAAGATAACAGGATTCTCAAGCTCTTCCTCTAATTGTGTCTCCTTGCAATGCTCACTATAATTCTTACCAACTGCATAAATATTTCCAGGATTTACTGGAGGAAGAAAAGATTCTATATCATCCCATTTCATCTTCTCACCAGAATCAACCAGACCATTTGCAGATGCATCCTGCAAATAAACATCGTCGCCATCAACTCTACCACAAACTTCAACTCTATCTTTTAAAAATCTAACTAATTTCATTGTCTTCCTTCTTCCTAATTCCCATCTTTTTCAAAAGTTTAATACTCTTTTCAGACCTATTTTCTTATAAATCAACGGGATACAGACTATTTTGTTCCCGCTTTGCGGGACTAGCAAAGCTAGCACACGTTTTTTCGTCGGTCAACGCCCCACGCTACAGGTGTTTTGTGTCTGCAAATTAAACCTAGTCCGCCCAAGCTCCTCCCCTGGCTATCCACGCATTGCGGGATAGTCCCGCTCTGCGGGATCACCTCGCCTGCGAGGTGGGAGGGGTATTCCGTTTCATATTTTTTCATACGATTTGTAACAGTACTTTAATTACCTGGTTCATTCTCTATTTTCATCATATCATAACAACCTAAATCAACAAAGCCAAATGTCGGCAAATGTACAGTTAGGTAATGTAGCTGTTTTGTATGTTTTTGCAAGTCTATAATGGCTTTTTTGCCTCTAGAAATCTCTTTTCCATCCAAAAACCACACAGCGCTCTTAAACACACTTGTTTCATCTTCATTCTCAAAGACATATGTGGCTTCACATTCATCACCCTTTTTCTCAAGAACAATTTTAATTCTTGCCTTTCCTCCCCATGGAGAAACCATTGGATCCCCAACAAAAAGTTGTTGCAAAGGACAATATGTCGCTTGATAAAATGCCTCAATCGACTTACAACCACCCTTATAAAAATACCAAAAATAACTTGTTGGAAACTTTTGCCAAATTGCATATGGTTCTGTAACTGTTCCACACGCCAACGTTGCTCCTGCTCTCAACCAATCAGATAATTTAGTCTGACCTTTGGTTTGAAAACGTCCACCAAAACTTGTTAGGTTATCCACCATTGAACCAGGAAGATACTTACATCCTGAATCTGTATTCATAGATGCCCTGCCAACCCAAATTCCAAGAACATCACCACATGTCTCATTTGGCAGTTCAGCACAAACAACACTTTTCAGTCCAACCTTATCTAAAACCTTTGTAGCACCTTCAACCTGCCAAAGTCTGCAAGTAGTCCTAACATCACTATTTGTTACAAAATACACATCACCATTTGGATAGGTCGAATCCCCCTGAACTCCGCGTTCAAGACTCTCATACACTTCATCAACACTATTTCCTCGTTCACCAATATATCCAAGCATCATTGACAGCAAAGGACGGTCAGAAGCAGATTTTCCCTTCATTGAAAATGAAAAACTCTTTGGTTCCAACAACCTGCCGCTTTGCAAAGGTCCTCCATAATATGGAGATCTATATTGCCCTCCTTTAATAACATGATCTGCCGGCAGCTCATTTCTAACATATGTTAATCCTGTGATTGATACCTGAGGACTTGTTTTTATAGTTGTAGGCATATCAACCGAATAAATCCAACCGTGTAAATTTTTCAATCCTTTTTCAACAATACTCTTATTAACTGCTTTCCAAATCTTTTCCGTGAACACATCCTGAGTGATTTCGACGGGAAATTTATCGTCTTCAGCCGGAATAGAGACCTCAATAATATTGACATTTGGAACCTTACGCAATTCACAATACTTTTCTGCAACGGCCTTAGAATCTGACGAATCTCTGTTCACAATTATAGCCAACTCATCAGGATATAAGGCAAACACAGTCTCAATCATAACACTTAATACTAATATAATAATTTTAAATTTCATAACAATTTCAACCATCTTTAAAAAAACTATGGGGATGTCCTAAAACTCACAAAGTGTTATTCCTAATATTCCAGGAAAAACAAAAATTGAGTTATAGGACTCTCCCTAACCAGATTTATTCATAAATTTCGTTGCGAGATGGCGTAGAGTGCTTGAGATCAATGAGATAGCGAAAAATAATAGGAGAAGGTTTATAAACATAAATCAAAATTATTATTTAAGCTAAATCTTTGATATTAAGTACTATACGTTATCGCAGTAGAAGTTTTATGAATAATTCAGGTTAAATAAAATAAAATCGTCTGCAGTTTTCCCTCAACCAGAGATTATACTTTTTGCCTTCTTCCTAACATCTGATATGCGCTTATAACTTACGCTGATGTTTGAAACTCCAATATCAATAAACTTCTGAGTATACCTTGGATCACCTGCAAGCTCACCACAAACAGATAAATGCTTGCCTGCAGCTTTGGCCTCATCAGAAATACTCTTTATTAAATTCCAGAAAACCGGCTTATCAGGACTATAATCATATGCAACTCTCTCATTATTGCGGTCAACAGCAAATAGATGCTGAATCAAATCATTTGTTCCAATACTTGCAAAATCAACAACTTCAAACAACTCTTTTGCTGCCAGACATGCACATGGAACTTCAAACATAATACCATGATGTATAGTGCCACACTCCAAATCTTTGATAGATTCTTCAAACAGTGCCTTGACTTCAAGGAACTGAGGAACATCAATAATCATCGGATACATAACATAAACAGGTCCATGAACAGATGCTCGAGCTATTGCTCTGGCCTGAGTTTTCAATATTTCAGGCCTCTGTAACAACAACCTCGTTCCCCTCCAACCAAGAGCTGGATTACTCTCTTCAGGCATATCGAGAAAAGGCAATGTTTTATCACTACCAATATCAAACATTCTAAAAATCACTGGTCCATTCTTAACCCTTTGAACCACATCTGAATAACGTTCATAAAGTTCATCCTCTGTCATCAAACGCCCACGGGCAATCAACTCAAACTCAGTTCTATAAAGTCCAACCCCCTCTGCACAAACTTCCAGAAGTTGATCCAGCTGAGTTGAAAAACTAATATTTCCCATAACCCTGTAACCTTCTACAGGCTCACTACAATAATCAGTCACATCTGGCATGCAGTCAAATTCAAGTTTTTCTTCAATGGTTTCCGGTGAAGGCCATACAATAACTTCCCCATGAGTACCATCAATTATAACCTCTGTGCCGTCCTCCAATGTTGCATATACATTGGGTATACCACTAACTGCTGGAATTCCCATTGAACGTGCCAAAATTGCAGCGTGTGAGTTCAATCCACCTTTTTCTGTAATAAATCCTTTAACTTCAGCTGTATCAACCTTCATAGTCAAAGATGGTGTCAACTCCCTGACAACCACAATCATCGATTTGCCAATTTTCTTATTCTTATCAAATTTGGTTGGATGATACTGGGATATATTCGAATAGTTCGACAATAGACGATGTTTAATATCTGAAAAGTCACTTGCTCGTTCACGCATATGCTCATCTTCAAAACTCAGCAACTGGTTTTCAAACGCTTCAAAAACTTGAGAAACGGCAGCTTCAGCATTCATACGCTTTTCTTCAACCAGCTTAAGAATCTTACCATAGACAAGATCATCTTCCAGCATCAAAATTTGAGCAGTAAAAATTCCCGCTTCTGTTGCTCCAATTTTTGATCGAACTTCTTCTTCCAAATCAGAAATTTGCTTTTTTGTTTTATCAAACGCTTCAATGGTTCGCTGTAATTCCTGCTCAACGTCTTTAGACGTTGCAAGCGTATACGATGGAATATCAAGCTTTTGATCCTTGTCCAGCCTACAAACCTTTGCAACTGCACAACCATCACTAAGGCCTATACCCTTAAGTCTAGACTCTAATTTTATGCTGTTTTTCTGCATACCTTTTATATTCCCCTTAAATATTCTTTCTCATCATTACATCAAAAAAAACTTCATTGTTTATACCATTTATCCAATGCAAACGCAAGAATAACTTTAACAGATGACTCTTTTCCTTGATTTTTCGGTTGAACGTAGTTATGACAACGAGGATCCCGCATTCCGGGACTCCCAACATGCAAACAACCGTTGTCTTGGAAAAACGGGAGCGGCAATGTCCTCATTGCCATAAAATAATATTTTTCACTTTATCACCCAAAAAAGTAAAAGTTGAAATTTTAATGCTTGATTTTGTTGGCTCAAACAGATGTTTTCTTGTCCAACCGAAAAACTGAGGCTCTTTTCCTAACTTTTTAAGTGAAATGCCCTTTTCGGCGGGGTGAAGCACCTGTCCATTCCTCCTTCGCTGTTCCAGACTACGAGCTGACATGAAAGTTGAGAATGCTGAAACAAAAGCTAAATGTATGGTCTACGGGCGTTTTGTAGGGTCGGGGTGCTTCACCCCTCCTTTACCCAACACTATGTCATGCGAAGCTTGCTGTATCCTGCGTAGCTCTTCGCGAAAATGGTTAAAAAAAAAGAAAACTAACTCCCTAATCTCAGTGCCGTAAAATCAACTTGTTACTGCTGACCAAAAACTAAGGATTAATAAGAAAAACCAAGAAAAGACGAAAAAAAACATTTTAACATTTGACACAACAGTCAATATTTGTAATAATTCCGCCTTCTTATGACAAATAAGAAATGGCGTGATGGCCGAGAGGTTAGGCACGAGTCTGCAAAACTTGCTACAGCGGTTCAATTCCGCTTCACGCCTCCATTCTGAAATATACCATCGCACTTGAGCAATCAAGTGCGGTTTTTTTTGCCCTTTTTTATGTTTTGATATTCAACGTTGGTTCCTTCGATGGAGACCATTAGTGGGGCGGAAAACTTGCGGAATGCTCCTGTGCAGATGACTTCTATACCATCAATATTCCAAATGCCTGCCTTATGAAAATGACCGACAACCACATGCTTAACATCTGGATAATAGCATTTAGCAAATTCAGCTGTTCTTTTAGGAAAAGTCTTCCACACTTTCAGCAAATTAAACCAACTTACAGGATTTATAATCCAAGGAAATCTATAGTATAACTTCTTTTGGAAACTGTCATCAAATTCATAAATATTAATAACATGCTTAGATGCTGCAAACTTTAAATCAAGCTCAGAGTCAAACTTGTGAGAATTGTCTTTAAGAAAATCACAATATCGTTTATTCAAGAGTTTATGTTCTAGACGCCATGGTGAAACCTCTGGGAAAACAACCTCTCCATGAAACACAAAAGTCTGACTATCTTCATGATAAAAAAAGTGTTCATCGGAAATCAGAAAATCAGCGTTGCCGGCAAGAATTAACGGAGTCACAGAATCTTCTGAACAGATTTTTTGGATATGTTCAACAACTGCTTCAGTATCATTTTGCTGATAATTAGATGTCCAATTGATTGTGTCGCCATTGAAAATCACCATATCAGTCTCTTGCCAATGAGGTCTAATAAACTTTTCAATTTTTTCACTCCAACCAATTGGAACAGTTCCATGTATATCACTGAATACAACTATTTTTTCAAGTTTAGTACTCAAATAAATACCTAGATCTTCTTTATAATCATATCTTCAAGAACAAGTTTTGGAACATGATGAACATCTTTATCATCTCTGAAATACAAGAGTCTATCACCAGCTCGTGCATCATCAACAACAACTTCTTCCCCTGGATACCCAAGGCCAATTAAAAGCTCAATGCCATATTTTTCATCTAAGCCGACAACATTTTGGGCTACCTCTCTTTTCAGTGCACCAAGCATGCATGCTCCAATTCCTTGACTCATTGCACCCAAAACAATTGTCTGAGCAGCAATACCAGTATTGATAGTGGCTGGTCTTTCTGAAACTAACATGATATAGGCCATAGGACGCTCACCCTCTTCCGGTCCATCCCAGTCTTTCAAAGCCCCTGCCCATGATATACATGGGAAAAGATTGTCTCTAGTGATTTCATCATTACACAAAACATAACGTAAAGGTTGAGAGTTTGCTCCTGATGGTGCAAACCTTGCCAACTCAACAAGTCTTTCCAATGTCTCCATTGAGATCGGCTCCTGCTTAAATCTTCTGTATGTTCTTGCCTTCTTTACTATATCTTTCATATTGTATTCCTTTCCCGCTTTCTGAGGCAGGCTCTTGAGCCGCACTCGTTAAAATTAAACTTCATACTCCGAACAGATAATCTCCATTACTTCATTCTGAAACAAACAGATTCCTGTTGGAATTTCAATATCTTTTTCAGTCTTGTTGCTAAAGTCAATATGCATAATGCCTGCTTTTAATGCAACAACAATTGGCAGATGTTTTATCATTATAGTTATTCGACCATCCTTACCAGGAAGATCAGCCGAGTATACATCTTCAAAAGTTTCAACATCTGCACCATTTATTATCTTCAAAATCATCTGATAAATCTTTCATCTTAACGTACGGGCGAGACATGTCTCGCCCCTACACCATTTCATCTTTATTGGCTCAGAGAGCCAACTCTACAACTTAGTCTGAAAACACGAACCGGCAAGCCCAATCCAACCATCTAACTACCCAACTGTCTAACGGTCTAACTACCTAACTGTCTAACGAATAAAATTAGCGTAGCGAATTTTAATTATCTATATTGTCTCGCCTGCAATTCAAAAAGCTTTGCATAAATTCCGTCCACCTCAATAAGCTCATCATGAGTTCCGCATTCCGCCAACTCGCCATCTGAAATAACAAAAACTCTATCAACATTCTTAACAGTTGACAACCGATGACTTATTATAATTGCTGACTTACCTTTGGTAAGCTCATCAAATTTGTCAATAATATTTGCTTCAGCTTTTGGATCCAAAGCACTTGTTGGTTCATCAAGAATCAACAACTCGGAATCTCGCATAAATGCTCTTGCAATAGCAACCTTTTGCCATTGACCAACAGAAACATCCTGTCCATCTGCAAATCTTTTTCCTAAAATAGTTTCATACCCATGCGGCAGTTTCTTGATAACTTCATCAGCGCCAGACTTCTTGGCTGCTTCCTCAATTCTACCAGATGTTATATCAACATCCACATTGCCATACCAAATGTTTTCCTTTGCTGACACATTAAATTTTGCATAATCCTGAAAAACAACGCTCAACTGCTTTCTATAATCTTCAATAGAATAGTTGCGTATATCCTGACCATTAAATTTAATACTACCTTCAACAGGATCATAAAGACGACATAAAAGCTTAATTAAAGTTGTCTTGCCTGCACCATTCTCTCCTACAATAGCAACATGTTCACCACTCTTAATTTTAAATGATACATTCTTAAGAACGGTACTTTTTGATGATGGATAGTTAAAACCCAAATTATCAACTTCAATCGAATATTCATGTTCTGAAGGAATCTGCAATGGTTCAATGGGATCAATCAACTTTGGTTTAAGAGCAAGAAATTCATAAAAGTTTCTTAAAAAGAGCTGATTCTCATACAACCCAGTAAGGCTTGTAAGAATTGTAGACATAAAGCCTTGCCCTCGCTGAAAAGCCTGAAAATACATAACAAGACTGCCAACGGCAATCGCTCCTGTAATAGTCTGTTTCCCAACATATGCCATACATCCAAACAGAGCAACCGTTGAAAAAATCTGGGCAATCAAATCAGCTATTGTGCGTTTTCTAACAATATCAATCTGCTCTTCTCTTAGCAGCGTTCTAACATTGTGAAAACGCTCTTTAAACACCTTACCATTGTTAAAAAGACGAATCTCTTTTGCATGTTCATCCCATGTAAGTATCATATTAAAGTACCAGGAAAGACGATCTTTAGGCGACTGTCTTCTACGCCACCTAAACTGTTTGTTGGAGAATTTTGATTTAACAATAAAACTTGGAATCAAAGAAACACAGATTATGATTGCAACCCAATAGTTAAAAACAACCAACATTGCAAAAACACCTGCAGAAGATATGATAGACTGAATAAGGCTTCGAATATTTCTAAGAATTCTCATTGGTCTATAAGGAGCTTCTTTTTGAGCCAAATGTAGTTGGTCGTAATACTCTGAATTTTCATAATATTCCAAATCGACTTCAAGTGACTTGGTATGAAGAATATCATGAACTTCATCAGTAATACATTGCGATTGAGCAGTTTCAATAAACTCTGACAACGAACGACATAATGCAGTAAGAATTGTTGCCAGCCCCATGCATCCAATATAAATTGCTGATTTCAGAAAATATGAGTTTTGGTCATCTGGTGTTGCCTTTGCAGCATCAGTAACCGAATCTATAACCAGTTTAATCAAATAAATATTTGCCAGCGGCAATACACCATTAATAACCACAAGAAACATACTCGCAATCGTCCAAGACCTACTACTACGCCAGATTAATGCCAAAACTCGACATATATCTTTAATAAACATAGTATATTTTTCTTTTTTATCAACTTTCTGCATATATGTCCTTATGGTTCAAAACAATCAGTACAATGGTTAAACTGCAACTTTCACACTGTAGCCGAGGTCAGCAGACCTCGGACAATATTTCCCGACCTCTGCGGAGGTCGGCTACAGGCGTTGTTTCTGCAATCCAACCTCAACCTGCAACTTTCACACTGTAGCCGCGTCCCGTGGGCGCGGAAAATGTTTTCCTGACCTCTGTGGAGGTCACACCTCGCACTTGTCGCGCCGTAATGCAAAGAAGGAGGATGCGAGGTGGAAGGGGGTTTCCTTCATCATTAAGTCTTCCGTGTTGGACGTCTTTCCTATAATAAATACCTGCGGCGCTATTCCAAAATTTTGAATTCTTAATTCTTAATTTTTAATTGAATGCTCTTTTTATTTGTTTTCAAACAGAGAAACGCTGTCAACACCGCTAAGTCCTGCTTCTTTAAGCAAAGCAAGTGCCTTTTCAGGATCATCAAATCTAAAGACCAAGGCAGCTGTGTGGGTTGTTGGATTTCCAGGAAATGCATACATATACTCAATGTTAATACCTGTTCCGGCAATAACATCCAAAACTCCGGATAAACCACCTGCTTCATGAGAAGCTTCTACCGCCAGAACTTCTGTAACATTAACAATATGACCTTCTGACTCTAACGAAACCTTTGCCTTTTCCCAATCATCAACAATCAGACGCAAAATTCCAAAATCCTTAGTATCCGCCAAAGATAAAGTAATTATATTTATTCCATACTTTTTAAGGTCAGCACATATTCTATCCAAATGCTCTGGCTTATTTTCAATAAACAAAGATAATTGATTCATTTTCATATCGTGGTCTCCTATTATTTATTTCTCTGGTCAATAACTCTCTTAGCCTTACCTTGACTTCTTTCAATAGTCTTTGGTTCAACCAACGTCACCTTAACCGAAACTCCAACAATGCTCTTAATTGAGTTTGTGATAGCAGCTTTCAACTTTTCAATAGCCGAGACAGTATCACCAAATTGAGCGGAATTAATTTCCACCTTAACTTCAACAGCATCCATATCATGTTCTGTTGTAAGATAAATCATGTAATGTGGTAATGTTCCTTCAACTGCCAGTAACGCAGCTTCAATCTGTGATGGGAACACATTAACACCACGAATAATTAGCATATCATCACTACGTGTGCTAATCTTCTTTATTCTTCTGATTGTTCTGCCACAATCACACTTTTCTGTCATAATAGTTGTTATGTCACGTGTGCGATAACGAATCATAGGAATTGCCTGCTTCGTTAGAGTTGTAAGAACAAGTTCACCTTCTGAACCATCAGGAAGAACTTCACCTGTGTCTGGATCAATGATTTCCGGATAAAAATGATCTTCAAAGATATGCAGACCATTCTGAGCTGAACACTCTACGCCAACTCCAGGACCAATGATTTCTGACAAACCATAAATGTCATATGCCTTGATCCCTGCTTCTTTTTCAATACGTTCCCGCATCTCAAATGTCCAAGGTTCAGCACCAAAAATACCAACTCGTAATGGCAAATCTTTAATACTAATGCCCATTTCACTAGCAACTTCAATCACATGTAGAAAATAACTTGGAGTAACCGTAATAACTGTTGAACAAAAATCTTTCAACAACATAATCTGCTTGCTGGTGTTGCCACCTGAAATAGGTATAACAGTTGCACCAAGGGCTTCCGCACCACAGTGCACTCCAAGACCACCTGTAAACAATCCATAACCATAAGCATTCTGAACAATATCTTCGCTTGAAACTCCACACGCGGCAAGAGAACGAACCATAACATTTGTCCAGACCTTCATATCTTCATCTGTATAACCAACAACAATTGGTTTGCCTGTTGTTCCACTGGATGCATGCAAGCGAACAATGTCTTTCAAAGATGATGCAAAAAGTCCATAAGGATAATGGTTTCTCAAATCTGTTTTAACAGAAAATGGTAGTTTGGCAATATCGTCAAGCACCTTAATGTCTTCTGGTTTCAAACCTTTTTCATCCAGACGAGTCCTAAATAGTTCAACATTATCATAACAATGCTTCACTACACCCTGCAATCTATAAAGTTGCAGTTCTCTCATCTGCTCCATTGGAATAAAATCCGGGGCACTAATTGGGTTCATAGGACTATTCTTATCATTCCAGTATGTACTCATATGCATCTCCTTTGTATTTTACGCTTCTATGCTTTGTCCATATTCAAAAGCAGCCATATTCATTTCATGAAGTTTTTCTGCCAAGTTTGCCTTAACTGAATTTTTTAAAATTTCAACATCTAAATCAAGAAAATTACTTAGAACTCCCAACAACGCAATATTCACGCACTTTGGTGATTGAAGCTTTGAAACATCCAAATGATTAACTGTAATAAGTTTTCCATCTTCAGCTAAACAACCTGCATTAGGTTCAACCTGTGTTTCATCAAGAACAACAAGATAATCAGCCTTGCCTTCTGGAACCATTGGACTCAAAACACCCTCGCCAAAGCGTACGTCGCTTGAAACAGAACCACCACGTTGGCTCATACCATGAACCTCAGCTTTTTTAATTTCAATACCACTTGCAAAAGCTGCATCAGCTAATATATCAGATGCCTTTAGCACACCTTGACCACCAATACCTGCAAAAACAACATTTGTAACTTTTTTACTCATTCTATCTAATTCCTTATATTTATTTTCGCTGTGAAAGATTTTTTAAAGCAATAATGCAAGCACGTCTGGCAATAATCACACCAATCTTATCGTTATCAAGATAATCTTTCAGTGTAGCCTTCATCTCTTCCTGTTCCTTCAAAGGATCAAAAACTGCGACATTCTCAACGCCAATTCCTTTGCATACATCTTCAACGCTAACTTGATATGCCGGCGAATGGTCAAGAGCTCTACCTGTTCCAGGATGCTCCTGCATGCCTGTCATTGCAGTAATACTATTATCAAGAATCATCACGACATGGCCTGTCTTTGGTCTATTGTAAACCATGTCTACAATCCCTGTCAAACCACTATGCATAAATGTACTGTCACCAATAACACTAACAACTTTTCTTGCTTGATCATCCGGCAAAACATGACGCAGACCAAGACCCACGCCAATACTTCCCCCCATACAGACACATGTGTCAATTTTTTCAAACGGAGGCATAACACCAAGAGTATAGCAACCAATATCCCCAGTAACAACTGCATCAAGATCTTTCAACACCTGGAATGAGTAGCGATGAGGACAGCCGACACACAATTGTGGAGGACGATCTTTTGGGGTTGGAGCATCAGGTGATCCATCGCCGGCAATTAGCTTCTTAGTTCTGGCAACATTGAGTTCACCAAAAACAAACTCTTCAGGTTTGCCTACAACTTCAACACCAATCATACGACAATCTTTTTCAATGATTCGGTCACCCTCTTCAACGATAACAACCTTGTCATATTTAGCAGCAAATTCTTCAACCACTTTGTTTGGGAAAGGATAAGACATGTTAAGTTTCAAAACACCGGCTTCAGGAGCTGCTTCATAAACATGAACCGCTGCAATACCAGAAGTAATGATACCCATTGACTTATCACCATTTTTTTCTTCTGTCATACCAGAACCAGCTTCACATGCCCAAGCTTCAATTTCATGCAATTTGGCAACGATTCTTCTATGTGCGGCTCTTGCCAACGCAGGAACCATAACACGCTCAGGAATGTTCTTCTCATAGTTTGGTTCAAAATCTGCCTTAGATAATTCTTTCAATTCAACAACTGTCTTTGAATGACAAATCCTTGTTGTAAGTCTCAAAAAAACCGGCACATTCCATCTTTCTGAAATTTCAATTGCTTTTCCAAGAAAATCATATGCTTCTTGAGAAGTTGAAGGCTCAAGCATAACAACACCAGCAGCTCTAGCATAGTTACGACTATCCTGTTCATTCTGACTGGATGCCATTCCAGGATCATCTGCAACAACAATTACCAAAGCACCATCAACCTTTTCATAAGCAACCGTAAATAGAGGGTCAGCAGCAACATTAACACCAACATGCTTCATTGTAACAATTGTTCTGGCAGCACCAAATGCAGCACCAATGCCAACCTCTAATGCAACCTTTTCATTTGGAGCCCATTGAGCATGACCACCAATTGCTGAGAATGTTTCTAAAATTTCTGTAGAAGGTGTACCAGGATAACCAACACCAAGTTTTACTCCCGCCGCAAGCGCAGCATGAGCAACCGCCACATTACCATTAACCAAAATCTTATCTGCCATAACTATATTATTCCTATTAATTTTAAAAAAGTTCTGATATGATACCTTAAAAACAAACAATGGTCAATACTAGAACACTACAAAAGATCAAAGACCTCTTCATTGGACATTGATATGGACATTTTGCCATCATTCTTTGAGATCACCAGAATGGCAACATCTGGGAACTGATATAAAACATCATCAATTTTCTCTTTGCCAAGCACAAAAGTTGCCGTTGAAAGAATATCAGACATAGTTGCATTTGGAGCCACAATTGTTGTTGCTACCGTCTTTTTTACAGGATATCCCGAACGTGGATCAATTATATGAGGATATTTCACACCATCCAAGATAACGAAGCGCTCATAATCGCCTGATGTAGCAACGGCTTCCCCTGACTTTAGTTTCAGTGTGCCGATAAGATTTTCTTTATCAAAGGGATCTCGTATACCAATCAAAAGGTGTTCTTTCAAAGTTTGAGCACGAATATTACCACCAAGATTTACCATAAACTCCATGCATCCAGCTTTTTCCAACTCATCATAAGCCATATCAACAGCACTACCTTTTGCCACACCACCCATATCAAGCTGCATATTTTCTCCAATGAAGAATATTGTGTTTGTTTCACATATCACCTTGGAAATGTCAACTCTTTCCATGACCTCATCAATCATCGGCTGCGTTGGAACAGTTGTGTTGGTTCCCCCATTAAAACCCCATAGTCTAATTAAAGGCAAACATACAGGATTAAATGCTGTTTCTGTTTTCTGTGAGCATGCAAATGAATTTGTAATTATACAAAACTCATTATCATTAACTTTAACTGGTGAAAAATGGGCATCTCTATTGATGATTGATATAATTGAATTAGTATTATATATGTTAAATGACTTTGATATTTTATCAAATTCATCTTTCACAATCTTAAAATATTTATCAGCCTGCTCAGAATTTTCAGCACTAACAGTGCAGCTTGCAAAAGTTCCCATGGTTAACCAATCCTGTGTGAATGTCTCAGGCTTTCCCAATTTCTTACATCCACATATACAGAACAATACTAAAATTATTACATCAAATCTTTTCATTTTATTTAGTCTTTTTATTTCAAAAGTATCTTGATATTATGCTGCCAATTTTCGCCAATTTTTTCTTTAGCCATAAATGCATTATATCTAATATATGGTGGTGAAGTACGCCAATCCTGGGGTCCATATATATCTTCAAGTTTCTTAATAATATCAAAATTCATCTTAAGTTTTTCAAAGGTTTGCAAGTTATCCATTGCATTTTTCTTCAAATCATATTCCTTATTCCATAAGTCAATATAAAATGTTTCTTCAGCAGACACATTAGATAACTTGTTCAAATACAAAGTAGCTAATTCATAATGCAGCTCTGCATTTTTTTTACTATTCTCATCTGTCAATCCTGATGTTAAAAGCTCAATTGCACTATTAAGAAAATACCATCTAGTTTCCTGATCGGGTACAACTATTGTAATGTTATAAGCAAGATTCCATGCATTAAAAATAGTTAATTTTGGTGAGTCAGGATTAAGTTCATTTACCAACTTTGAAAAATACTGAACCTCAAGAAAATCATTATCTTCAATCAGGTATTGCAATCTAACCATCATAATATCAGATATAATATTTCTAAATCCCCCCATTGTAAGCAGCAGAGGTGAAATGTTCATACTACTATTATCTGCAAGCTTTTTAGAGTTAAGCTCAGCAACAATACAAGATAAACCAACAGCAATAACCAACAAGATTAATAGTATAGTTTTTCTTATATTTCTCATTTCTGCTCCATATAAAAACTATCACTTTGAAACTCATGCTCAGAGACCTTAACGACTAAAAGATTTATAATCATAATTATAACAGCATAAAACAAAACTTGCCATCCACTGACATACACAGAGTCAACAACATCACCTATGCCATTTCTAAAGAGTGTTTGCAACAAATAGTTTGAACCGCTCTTAATATAAAACAATTTATAAAACATACATGCAACAATTGAAAGATAGACAGAGAAAAACACTCCCGGAACAGACATGAAAATGGACATCATAAATGAAATACTTATAATAATTGATATATTCATAAGAGTCTTGATGCCGCCCTTTAAAAGATTTATTGGAAAACTACTGACATTAAAAACAAGATTAACCGGATCGTTAACAAATAACACCGGCACACGATCTGAATTGTTAATAAACTTAACTGTTATGGATTCAGATAATGGTGCATCAAAATTATGTGATATTTGTTCGTCAGACTTGTATCCATGCTTAAAAACCTCTTTTTGGTCAACAGAGACCAGCCAAAATGAATTTGTATTAAGTCTATGACTGACATTAAACATATTATTGTAGGACAATGAAAATCTCTTATTCCACAAATTTCCTGGAATAACAAATTTCCACTCTCTTGTATTCAATGGCAAAACGGTTGCATCAGCCAAAATAAATTCTTTATAAATCTTTTCATATGGAATATCCGGATAATTTTCATGAACCTGCAAGGCATTAGCTTCAATCACACTTCTATCAGGAGACAATACAACCTCTGATCGATATTTCTCAAAAGTAGATTGATGAACATTTGCTACCAAAACTGTGCCCATAAAGACCACAAGTGGAATCACCATGACAAGCAAAACAGAAAGCATTGAAACCATAGCAAAGTATGCCTTGGATATTGGTTTCATAAAGATAAATGCAAATACATTATTCTGCTTTAATGAAAAAAGAAACTTGGCAGATAGATATGCTGACAAAAAGTATAGAAGAATTATATTGAATTTGAAAAGATACCCCAACATAAAATGAGGTACTTGATTGAAAATCACAAAGAATGCAAATATTAACTGCACTATGGTAAAACACCAAAAAGCAGGAATGCAGATTAAATCATATATATTTTTATTTAATAGTTTCTTTGTCATTAGCTTCACTAATCAACGGTGGTGCCAACAGAACTTCAACACCAACCTCCAAACCTTCTTCAATAACAACCATAATCTTATTACTTAAACCAGTTTCAACATTTCTTCGCTCCGGACCAGACTTTGTCATAACGAACACAATTGGCTGATTCTTGAAAATCTGCACACACTGATCAGGAATATAAATTACATTATCAAATTTATTTAGAACAATCTCAGCATTACAAGAGTTGCCGGGTCTAATTCCATCAGGTGGATCATTTAGTGTTATCTTACAATCATAAAATTTGAGTTCGGGATTCATCCATGATCGTGAAGTATCTGGCAATATTGCAATGGTTTCAACACTTCCATTAAATGTCTGTTCCGGAAAACCTTCGATAGTTATTAATACTGCTTGACCAACTTTAATCTTTGAAATTGAAGCTTCTGGAATACTAACTTTAATAATCATATTGCTCTGTGCCGGCAACTCCAGCAAATTCTGTCTCTCAGAAACCTCTACTCCAACATCAAGAGGTTCTCTTGTGTCCCAACGATGGCTACCCTTTGAATAAACAACCATACCATCTGCAGGAGCAATAATCTTGCAAAACACCAGTTGTTCTCGAACATCTTTCAAACGAGAAGTCTGCTGATTGAACTCTGACTGTCTGGCTCTATAGTTTGCTTCTGTTTTGATTATGTCAGCCCGCCCCTTCTTGGCTGTTCTATCCAAAGCCATTTCAGCCTGCTTGACATCACTCTTAAGCAATTCAACCTGCTGAGGATGTGTATATTTTTTAAGAACAGCAAGCTTATTTTCTGCAATCTGAAGATTAAGCATACTCTTCTTTACAGCAAGTTCATCAGCCTGCAACTCTGATCTTGTTATATAACTCTTGTCTGCAAGTTTCTCTGACCAGACAAGCTCATCCTTATTTCTTTCCAGTTCTTCAGATTGAATTGCAATATCAGCCTCCTGCTGCTGAAGTTGTTGAGGATACTCACCATCAATATATTTTTCTAAATCAAGCTTTGCAAATTTTAGTGTTAAAATAGCTTTTTCATTGTCTGCTTCGACCTGATTTGTTGTTATTGCAAGAGTCTCACGAGCTGTAATCAGATTAGCATCTGCATTTTCAACTTGAATCTGTTGACTAATCTCTTTCTCTTCCAATTCACCTGAATCAAGCTCAACGAGTACATCACCTTTTTTGACTAGTCTACCTTCTTCAACAACTCTGATGATACGATTTCGTCCTCTGACTTGACTCTTCAAAACTATTTTATCTTTACTTTCAACTGTCCCGGATTCATTAATGCTAATCAACAATGGGCCCTCTTTAACACTGTAAACAGGTATATTATCAAACTCTTTCTTACTCAACATTGAATTTCTTAGATTAAAAACAATTACTCCTAAAACAACAACACCTATAATTATATAATATTTTTTCATATTTTCTTTCTTTAATCACCTTTAAACTGATTAACTGATAATTCCATTAGTACTAGCTTATAGAACGAATGCGATTCCCACAAGAACAATACCATAGGCAACTAATACCGTACTCAGAATTGTTGTTCGACCAACCTTTTTCCCAATTAAACTTCCAAAATCACGCATCAGATATGGTAAACAGACCAAGTACATGCCAATGACAATAAGAATATAACATGCCAATGATAACACTGGTGTGAATGTTGAAAAATTCATTCTTGCCAAGTCTAAAACTGGAGCCATTAAAATCAAAAATAAACCACCTAATGCCCTGGAAAACAATAGTTCATCCAAATACATATTAACCAAGACAATTGATACAGGCAAAAGAGGTATCAACAACCATTTGTATTGGTCAATAAATCCCATCGGCATTGCTTTCAGCAAAAAGTATGTAAGAATCAAATCGATAGTAGAAAGAGCCATCCCTGCATACTTATTACGACAAAATGTCTTTAAAAATGTTGAAAATTTTCCTCGTGCTAAAGTTATCATCCCGCCGGTAATTATAAACAAAAAACCTATAATAAGTGTATAAACTGTTATTAACATTTTTCAATTTCTCCATAAATTGTTTGAGGCATAGCTGATGAAATTTTAACAATCACTAAGTCCCCTATTTCTAAATTTCCGATTGCATCAAACACAACAATCTTATTTGTTCGTGTCCGACCAGACCATTTATCATCATTTCTTTTGCTGACACCTTCAACTAGAACTTCAACACTCGTACCAACCAAATGTTCGTTAATTCTTTGACCTCTTTCATTCTGATCATCAAGAAGAATCTGGTGCCTTCTAATCTTCTCGTCTTCCGAAACATCATCTTCCCACTCAGCAGCTGGAGTTCCTGGACGTGTTGAATATTTAAAAATGTAAGCATTATCAAATTTCATCTCTTCCATAAATCGTCTGGTTTCCTGAAACTGCTCTTCTGTCTCTCCAGGAAATCCAACAATAACATCTGTTGTTATGGCAAATCCTGACATGTATTTTTTCATTGAAGCCAATGCTTCTCTGTAACGTTGAGTATCATACCCACGTCGCATTCTCTTAAGAACTTCATCAGATCCTGATTGAAGCGGCAGATGCATATGTTCACAAACAGATGGCAACTCTGACATTGCTCTTGCAAATTCATCAGTACATCGCGCTGGATGGCTTGATATAAAACGAAGTCTTTCAATTCCAGGCACAGTGTCAGTAACTTCCATAAGTCTTGGAAATGGTTCCAAATAGCCACGTGGTGACACGTAATCTTCCGACCATACGTTATTTCTGACACCATATTGCAAAACACTCTGACCAAGAAGCGTTACCTCTTTTGCACCAAGCCTCACAACTCGTTGGACCTCTTCAACAATCTTTGAAGGCTCCCTACTCCACTCCACTCCTCGAACAGATGGCACAATGCAATAAGCACAGCGTCTTTCGCATCCAAGAATGATATTCACATATGCTGTGATTTCACCTTCTTTGTGCTCACCCCAAGCTTTTTCATTAAACTCAACTTCATTGGCACAATCAACAATCGGCCCACCACCAGATTTTATAACCTCAATAATTTCTGGCAGAAAAGCCTTGCTACGTGTGCCAACTGCAAAATCAAGCTTAGGAACAAACTTCAAAATCTCATTTTCTAATCTCTGCACAACACACCCAACTGCTCCAACAATAAAATTTGGTTCTCTTCTCTTTCTTGCACACAAGTTTCTAAGTTTCCCCAAAGCCTTTGATTCCGCTTTTTCTCTTATTGTACATGTGTTCACAATTACAAGTTCCGCTTCAGACTCCACATTCGTCTGCTCATGGCCATTTTGAACAAGCAAAGCTGCAATAGCTTCTGAATCCCGTTCATTCATCTGACATCCATATGTTCGTATCGAAAATTTCATGTCTACCTATATTAAAAATTAACTGCTTTCCAAACTGGATTTTCAAAAGTTCCAGTCAAACTCATCTCAAAAAATTTACTAAGTGGCCAAACAATTGTATTTATAAACTTAGCCACAAATGTATGTTGTTTCATAAATTTCACTTGAACCTTCATGTCATAAGTTCTGGTAATCATATTTGCCTTACCAGTCGCTGACACACTTAAAACATCACCATTAACAACTAATCTTTGTATATCCACTATACCTTTTTTCATTTCAAAATCTATTGTTGCATCCGACTGACTCATAACAAAATCAAGTCCAGGAATAATCTCTCCAAGAAGCTTTGACAATCCACCAAAAATTTTCATTCGGAATAGCCAACCATCTTTGATTGAGAAATAGCCACTAGCGTTCATTTCCGACCAGATAACATCAGACAACACGCCATCTAGTTTAACCTTACCATTAAATCTGCCGCTCACTGCTTCACTGTTATCCATACCAAGTACAGGAGCAAACAGGCCGTAATTTACACTATCCAGCACAAAATTACCATAATATTCTACATTTGTATAAGAATTATCTAAAATGCAGAATGTTAAATCACCGTTGATTTTGCCATCGTAAAAATCACTGTCAAACTCCTTGAATTGATTGGTAATGCCATTAACAATTACACCACTTTTAAATGTCGTAAAATAAAAATTGCTATACACGAAATTACCAGAATCAATGTTTGCATAAAATGAATTATTTGTGTAGTTACGTGGCGAAACTTTACCTGTTGCGGTAATTGTTGGTTGCGTAATGAAATCGATTTCTTCAATAAACTCATTCTTAATGTTCATTAACTGTAATAATTCAACAGGCTCAATTGTGGATTTCCCCTGAAATTTTATCTCTGAATAATCACCCTCTGTAATAAAACTTCCATGAACCAGTCCTTCGTCCCTGACCACATAACTCTTCTCTCCTTTAATACTTGATCCTTCCTTTGAAGTATAAATTGTCAGTTCTGATTCAGCACTCAAGAAATCAACATTATTATATTTTGATTCATCAACCTCAAACAGCCCCTTCAGCAACATTGAATCAATACTATTAAAATCTCTCTCAATTGTTCCAACAAAGGTTGTCTCATGCATAGTTTCTTTATCAAATCTATGAATAAAATCAACTAATGTTGTGTTTCCCCAGCGGGTAAAAAGCGGAACCAGAAAATATGGATTCAACTTCGCAGATATATCAATGTCTATCAATGCTTTTTCTGAATCATATACCATTGTTCCCCCTGAAAAAGTACCAGGATTTTCCAAGTTTCCTAATGAACCAGCAATATGTTCCACAAAAAGTTTGCTTCCTCTGCACTTGGCATCTGCAGTCATTTCCAAAACCCATACACCATCAAGATATAAATCCTTAAAATACAAACTACTTTCAATAAACAAATTAAAAGGTGGCGGCAATCCCCCTTCTCCATCTATTGCAGGAACTATTAACTGCCTACTCTTTATTGAAGTATTTAGAAACTTAACTTTCCTTATACGCCGATGACTTTGAAACATGTCAAACCAATTAATGTCAGTTATCATTGTCTTAATATGAACACCAGCTTCACCTGGTTTTTCTTTTCGGTACACATAAATGTTCTTAAATATAACACCAGAAAAAAAGTTTAAACGAACCCTTTCTATATCAAAATAAAAACTACTCTTATTAGGAATTGCCAACCCTTTTTTAATCATAAAACGTGGAAAATCATAGAATGAGAAAAATATAACCAGTACAATTACCACACAAGCAGTAATCGCAATAAAACGAACAAAGAACTTAAACAAACTTAAACAAAAATTATTAAACTTTACTCTTATCTTATTCATGGTTTTAGTAAATACCTAATGTTAAATTCGATAACTCAGCAGGCGAAAGAACAAAAATAATATTTTTGCCCTTAACCATTGCATATCTTGCACCATCATCACCTGCTAAAGCACCTATCAACAAACTCTTCTGTATGCCGGCACCTGTTGAAAAACCAACTTTTAAAATATATTTAGGATTCTCCAATCCATATTGTTCCAGATTTTCCGGGTCACTATCCACTATACACTCGGCTCGTAAATTGGCAATGGAAAACAAAATCGAATTCACCGCAACCATATTCACAACATTTGTTTGACCATCTGCAACCCAAATACCATCTTCCGATAATTCAACAATCTTTTCTCCTGCATCTGATTTAGTGCTGATAGAACCAATATCTTCTGTAGCAACATTCAAAATTGTTTTATTATAAAACAAGTAAGGATCAACCAGATCTGGACCAAAAATTAGCTTAGTCTCGTATGGCAATAAGAAAATATCATCGCGATCTGAGAACTTTCCATAGAATTTGCCTGAATCTTTTTGAGATGTATAAAACTCAAGTTTTTCCACATCATGTTCACCGTTGCCTTTATCAATATTAAAAGACAAATTTACATAAGGCTCCAACTTTAACGAGTCAACATCCTCGGGCAATACAAAGTCAACTATCCTTGTCTGTTTTGTAAAATAATTAAGAAATGATGATATAGTGGCTCGATCTGCAACTGAAAAAACAGGCTCGGTAACAGCCCAAAGCCCATTTGTCCATGTCATAACAAAGCGATTATCATTTTTAGATATAGCTATTTCTGTTACAAATTCTGGTTCAGTTCGATACAGCCGCTTGCTTCTTAAATCATTTAAGGAAAAATTCAAGACTCTTAAATCATCTTCTTTAAGTATAACAGAGAAGATATCAGGCAGATTATTTCTCAAAATATAATGCAAATTTAAATTTTCAGGACTATGTTGTGAAATTTTTAGACCATAGGTGTCACCAAGTATAGGATCGGTAACATCGATATCAAACAAAACATCTGAGTCTTTAAGTCCATAGCGTTCATACAAAATATTATTTCCATCATAATCAAGAGCACCTTCTGCACTTGGGGTCTGCTCAATTAAATCCTGCCATACATAATTCTTAATTTTTATCTTAACGAGCTTATCAAAAATGTCAAAAAGAAAACTTGAATCCACTGGACCAATATCAGGCTGTTCAAAATACCACTCACCTGCAACTTTTTTTAGTTCAACAAAACCAGCTTTTGATGACTTCATTTTAACAACATCCAGAAGCGAAGAATCAATATTAAACATATCAGGATCTCTCAATTCATCAATGGTCTTTGGCAAAATATCAATAATCTTAGAAGATACTGTATAAATTTTTTCAGATTCACTGCTCTTTACATATATATAGTCACCTAATCGTGTACGCTTTCCAAAAACAACTTCAATACTATCGTTATCAAAAAAAAGTGTTATTACAACCGTTGGATTATCAAGCCCAAAGGTTTCATATGTCAAATGCCTATCTTTCATATCTTTAGGCGTGACAATTTCTTGATATTTCATATTTTCAACCATCGAGAATACACTCTCAAAAATGCCTTGCCTTGCCAAATCATAAACAGGTCTCAATAAGTACCAACGCCCTCCAATATTTGAGGCATCAACTTTCCAATCTTCATTCTTAATGCTGACGGAATTTATATCACTACCTAAAAAAGAAAAAGATAAAACACCTGCCTTACGAGTGTCACCAATTGGCTTATTATCAAATTGAACCAAATAAAAAACAATTCCGCCGAAAATTATCGCAACTAAAAACAAAAATATATTAAGCTTAACCTTCACTATTTTCTCCTCGCAAACCAAACAAAAAATCCTAAAAAGGCAAAACATCCAGGAACAATCAAGCACATCATAAGATATACATATCGCCAAGTCTTCAAATCAAAGTTAATCTCAAGAACAGTAAGATTCTTTGGAGGAATCGCCAACAATTGTTCTCGCTCTAACAACCAATTTAAAGAACTTAAAAATATTGTTCGGTTTCCACCGACCCCCTGAGTCAAACCGCCATTTGAAACAAAATAAGAATCTCCAAAAACAACCATTTTACCAGTGCGAAAAAGAGAAGATATATCTGACTTATTAATCTCAATTGCAACCGCTACAGGAAGTGGACCCGGCAAATCAATCCCAGCATCATAATGCAGTCTTTTATTATCTGATGATAACTTTTCAGCCCAACTTCTCTCATCTGAAATTGCTAAAGGAAAAACCAAAGGTTTATCTGCTTCAGGATTAACTTTGGAATTATCCACAAGCAATGAGGTCGGATTAAAAAACATTGTTGCAACACGAGCCATATTTTCAGTGATAGGATGCCTTACATATGTTGAAACAAGCAACGCATTTCCTTGCAGACTCCCATCAACAACCGTATCATTTCCAACAAGTAAACCATACTTCTTGAAAAAGTCAACCAAGCCTTGATCAACAGGAGGATCAAGTAAAAATATTGCTCGTCCACCATTCTTAAGATAGTTATCGATTGCCTTATACTCAAAAGTTGCAAAACTTTCAACAGGCGCAGCAACAATCAAACATGCAGCATCTTCAGGAATGACTCTTGCCGAAGCAAGAAGCAGCTGCTTTATCTCAATATTATCCTGTTCAATCAAAGCTGCAATCTTTGAATAACCACGCGTCTTATGAAACTCAGCAGGATTTTTCTCTCGATGACCAGATAAAAAATAAACTATTGGGATATTATCTTTAGCAAGATCAAGAATTGCAGAAGAAAAAGCCAACTCTCCTTTAAATGCTATTAATTTGCTCGTTATTCCCTTTGAAGTCACTTCTTTATCAAACAAAACAATATCATCAACGTAAACAACATTAGACTTGTCATCAAGCTCAAAGACAATAACATTAGGAGTATCAAGGCCAAACTTATTTGCAACCGTTTCAACTCTCGAAATTTCCCTATCCGGATCAATATATTTTATATCAAAATCTATAGATGTGTTTTTACGCAAATAAAAAGAGTATTCCCCTAAAATATTCCTCACCTCATCATAAAAATTATTTGACCTCTGAACAAGAACGTAAATTGTCAGATCACCCTTGATATTGTCAAGCAAACGCAAAGTTTTGGGAGACAAATCAAAATCACCAGCATTGTCAAGACTGCCACGATAATAAATTTTCATACCAATAAAATTTATAAGACAAAACACAATCAGGGAAAGAAAGCATGCCGTGAATGTACCTAAACCAAAACCTAACTTCTTGCGCCTCATCTTGCGAATAGCCTTTGAATTCAACTTTTTCTTTAATTTCATTAATATTACCTATGTTTGGAAACTTCTAAAACTCTTATTGAATAAAACAAAAACAAAATTGTTCCTGTAAAACAAAAAACTAAAGGACGACTATCTATAACCCCATCACAAAAATTATTCATAAATATTGGGATATTAAGAAATTCTTTAACCCAGGTTGGTATCTTTGGAATGAGGTCAATAACATAACCTAGAAAATAAAATGCAAATATAAAAACAAATGTTAATGTAGCGCATACAAGCTGATTGGGCGTGCACGTTGAAACAAACATGCCAATTGAAAGAACAAACATACCAAAAAAGAATATAAATAAAATGCCCCCCATTAAATTTGTAATAATTCCGGCAATATTACCTCCAGCTGTGATTTCAACAAAACAAACATAACTGACCGCTGTTAGAATTATTAACAACAAAAACCATAGTGCTGCTGCAAACTTTGCCGCAATCAATTGAGAGACTGTAACTGGAAGAGTCAAAATCAACTCCAGTTGCCCACTTTTTCGTTCATCTGAAAAAAACTGCATCGATAAAAATGTTACAATTATCGGCAACCAACAGTAAAACAGTAACTTAAACATTATGGTAGAAAGGGTAACACGTGTTCCCATCTCGGCCTGTACCATCTGTAAAAACAAAAATCCAGTACTTGCCAAAAATACACAAAAAATAGAAAATGCCAGTGTTGAATAAAAATATACACCAACTTCTCTCCTAAAAATCAAAAAAGTCTTACTCATTATTTTTTTCCTTTGTCATCTCAAGAAAAAGATTTTCCAATGTATGACGTGAACTTCTCAGCTCTCTCAATATCCACTTATTGGATGTTATCAAACCAAACAGAGCCTCCCTTGAATCGTCAAAGTGGGCAACCTCACATTCAACAGCTATCCAACCATTACTGAAAAAATCCAAGCTGTTTACTCTGATAATATCCTCAAGAGCTTCCAACTCGCTTTTAACATCTTCACCATCGGAAATCCTAATTTCCATATAAACAGTACCACCACTATCCATATTGTCAAGCAACTCTGTAGTGTTACCCTTAACAATCAGCTCCCCATCATTGATTATAACAATTCTGTTACTTATAAGCTCAATCTCTGAAAGAATATGTGAAGAGATCAATATGGCATGCTTCTGAGTCAAACGCTCAATTATTTTTCTAAACTGAACAACTTGATAAGGATCCAGTCCCGCAGTAGGCTCATCAAGAATAAGCACTTCAGGATCGCCAAGCAACGCAACAGCAAGTCCCAGACGTTGACGAAACCCCTTGGAAAGATTCTTGATCACTGCTTTTCGATAGTTGTCCAAATCACAGTGATCAATAATTTCATCAACATGTGAACCAACTTTTCGAAAAGGCACACCCTTGAGTTTGGCAATGAACTTCAAATATTCACATACACGCATCGAAGAATATACTGGATTATTCTCAGGCAGGTAACCCAATGATTTATGAACATCATTCGCTTCTTCACAAACATTATAACCACATATTTTGATTTCACCTGCCGTCGCCGGCAAAAAACCAGTCAACATCTTAATAGTCGTCGTTTTTCCTGCACCATTTGGACCAAGAAAACCAACCACTTCACCCTTTTGTACATCAAAAGAGAGATTGTTTAGAACAACCTTTCTTCCATATCTTTTTGTTAAATTTTTAACTTCAATCATATTAAGTTACTTTTCATTGTTTAAATGAATCTCTTCAGTGGTTCCATCAGGTGCTGTAACAAGGACAACATCATCCTCAATACTTTCCTCTTCGTATTCAGCCTCAATATCCTCTTGACCTCTCCCTGCCTTCCTAAGCATAAAAAACATCCTGATTCGCCAGTAAATCATAAACAAAACTGCCAATATTATAAATATTACTGCAGCCCAGAAAAAAATGAAAAACAGAAAAATCGCAACTATTATAGATAAAACACCTAATATTATACTTTTTATATTCATAATTCTTTAGTCAACTTCTTTGGTTTACATAACAAACTCTTATCATTTGCAATCCTTAAACACTTCTTGCAGATATACTTCGGCTGCGAAACAATATCAACCACTTCATCAAAATGATCCTTAAGTGTCGACTTCTTCAAATGACACATCTTCAAAACAATTTTGTCTTCACTCATCTCTATTCTCCTCTAATAAATTCGACCCACTTAATTATCCCAACTCCAGCACTTAAAACTTCCGTCTTGTCCGCCAAAACTCCTCCCCGGCTGTCCACGCCTTGCGGGATAGTCCCGCAAGGCGGGAGGAGGTGGCTAGCAAAGCTAGACGGAGGGGTTATTCCAAAGTATTCTTTCTATCTGCTTTCCCAACTCTCGCACTTTCGAACTTCTTCCCACTTCCTTTTTCTGTTTCCTGATTCTTTTTTCCAAGGCAAATCCAGCTATTCCTTCCTCTTTCCTTCTTCCTAGGCGAAGCCTATTCCTTGCGAAGCTATTCCTTCTTCTTTCCTGCTGGCAAAGCCTACTACTGAATCTGATTAGCAATTTCCTTAAAATATTCCCTAACAAGAGCACGATATTCAGGAGGAACATTATCATAAACACCTTCCGATATTATACCACTCTTCAAACCACCCCTAATCTTTTCCCAATCCTCAAGTGTAAAACCAAGATTCTTCAAAAGTTCAGGATCAATAACGCCGGTCTCAACTTTCTCAGGCTTGTTCTGAGGATTATTACTGTCAGAACTTTGCTGACTATCGCTCTGTTGTTGAGACTTCTGCTGAGACGGAGGCTGAGGTTGATTCATACTAGCCATTGACTGCATCTGCTGCTGAGTCATTCCCAACTGCTGTGCCTGTTGCTGCATCATCTGACTCAATGCCTGTGCTGCTTGTTGAGCAGCCATCATGGCTGCTTGAGCTTCCTGCATTGCTGCTTCCGCTTGAGCCGTCGCCTTTTGAGCTTCCGCTTGTGTCTGCTGAGCTGATTGCTGTGCCGCTTTTGCCTCGGTTTGTGCCTGTGCCGCTGCTGCCTGAGATGCTTGTGCTGCTGCTGTTGCTTCTTCAGAAGGAGACTCAGCCGCTGCTTCCATAGCTGCTTGAGATTCGGCTTGTGCTGAAGCTGCTTCGGCTTGTGCCTCATTTGCTGCTGCTTGAGTCTCAGCGGCGGCTGACTGTGCTTCGGCGGCGGCTTGTGTTTCCGGTTGTCCTTCCAATGTCGCCTGAGCATCAGCCATTGCCCGTGTTGCTTCCGCTTGGGCCGCTGCCGCTTCTTCCTGAGATGCGGATGCCTCGGCTTGTGCTGTAGCTGCTTCTTCCGGCGATGCACCCATAGCTTCAGCTTGAGCAGCCTGGGCATCAGTCATAGCTTCCAGTGCTTCTGATTGAGCTTGCTGGGCTTGAGCCTGAGCCTGTGCTGCCTGTGATGGTTCCATATTTGCCATCTCCATTGCATTCTCAGCTGTCATTGCAGCCTCCATGGCCGCATCCATAGCTGTCTCCATAGCAGTCTGTTGATCAGCGTTCATTGAACTTTCCTGCTGAGCTGCAATTTGTTTATCCAGCTCTGAAATTTGTTGTTCCAAAGCACTTTTAGACTCTTCCAAACCTTTGCTTACATCAGATAAAGCATCAGCAGCTTTTTCTTGCTGACCTTGCATAGCAGCCTGTTCTTCAGGAGTAGCTTCTGAACCTTGTTCTTGAGCCCCCTGCTCTTGCGCAGCAGACTGTTCATCTTGTGCACCCTGTTCACCATTTTCTTGTGCTGAATCAGGTTGTTCTGAAATATCTGAAGCCATATCTGTTGCTTTTTCTGTCTCACCTTGAGCTTTATCAGCCAAGTCAGAAACCTTTTCATCAGCATCATTTAAAGCCTGATTATCTGTGAGTATATCACCAATTGTTTCAAGCTCTTTTGCATCTTTTGCCAATTCTTCTGCTTTTTCTCTAACAGCTTCCTGAGCTTTTGTCATTGCTTCATCAAAATCACCTTCTTCAGCAGCTTTTTTAGCTTCTTCAAATTTCTCGGAACCATCATTAGATAAACCATCCTCAATAGCTTCACTTAGAGTTTCCATTTTCTCTTCTTTTGTGGCTTCCGCAAGTTTATCCTGCAAACCAGAAAGTTCTTCTGCATCTTTTGCCAATTCTTCTGTTGCTTCTTTCACTTCAGCGAGTTTGTCTCTTATAGCCTCTGGATTTCCACTTTCTAAAACATCGCTTAGCTCTTCTGCAATATCTTTTTGATCTTCTACCCAGTCTTCATCAAACATTTCACCTGATTCCAATATCTCTTCAGCATCAGCAGCTAAATCTTCTTGCTTATTAGCCAACTCCTCAGCCTTTATCCATTCTTCAACAATTTTATCAAGTTCCTCTAACTCTAAAAATAAATTTTTGAGCAGCATAATTGAGTCTTCAAGTGATGTACGAAGCTTTCTACCCATAGCCTTCTTATCATCTTTATCAAGCATAACAATCATTTCTGCACTCTCTTTGGCCACAGCGATTCCTTTAGTCTGAACGTTTTGAACACCTTCAATCAGTTCTTTGTAAGCAGTGTCACCCAACACTGAAACCAAATCATCCAACATACCATTTGCAATTGACAACTCACTTGCAACATCTGTTGAATCTTCATCTACCTTTATGTAATCAGGGCGTTCCTCGGACATCTCAACATTAATTGCTTTTGTATCCACAACTGCATCCTCTAACCTCTGCAAAACATTCTCCAGAATCTTCGTTATGGCTTCTTGTTGCAGATCATAGGACTGACGAGACAAAGACTCTGCTGACTTATCAATCGTAATTGTGATAGGCTCACTGGTTCCAATCTGTGGCCCGCCAAGCTCGATTGGCAGTGCATCTGCAACACAAACTTTAATAGTTAAACTTGATGTGTTTTTTAAATTGAATTTCAACAAATCAAAACGAACATTTCCACTCCAGATACCTTCCTTATCTTTTTCTTTAACAAGCTTCTTTAAAGGATGAACAACAGGCTCATTATTGTCTTTTGTAACCTCAAGAAATGCATTTGTTAAACCATAGTCATCAAAACCAAAATAGTTTATAACAAAACGACCATTAGGACTTAAAGTCAGATCTTTGTTAATTGGTCTGAAAATGTCAACCGTTGGTGGCAAATCAGGAATACTCACAATAGAATAAACCTTTGGCGTGTTCTTAAACTTAAAATGATCTTCAATATTAATTTCCCATTTATCATTAATATTATTAGGAACGTCAAAATCAGCTATTAATCTTATTTGACTTGTATAGGTCAAATTTGTTTCTGGAAGCTGAACTCCTCCAATAACAATTTTTGCAGTATTAATTGGCTTACTAAGTTTTGCATTAATTCTAACTTTAGTGCCGTTTACAACACTTATATTACCAGATGAATTAGTATTAATAACGCTTCCCAAACCTGTATATTTAGGATAACTATAAATTAAATCTAATAAATCTATCTGTGGTGGTATTTCAGCAAACACCTCATATTTTTCTGTAACACTATGCCCCGCATGTATACTATATCTAAATCCATCATTAACTTGAGGAATAGATATCTTAAAAACCTTAACATTCTCATTTTCTTCTGCTTCTGAGTCAACAACTGATTCAACCATTCGCTCTTTCATAAGTTTGCCGTTTTTTGCAAACTTAATCATATATGCCGTGTTAATCTTGGGACTGGATGTTTTAACAATAATGTTTAAAGGATCTCCAACTATCATTCGTATATTGCCTGGTTCAACATCAATGCTGTCAGAAAAAAAACTTCCAACATCTGAAGCAGGTGCCATAACTCTTGTCATCAACCTTAAAGTTCTTAGAGGCCAGATTGCCGTTAAAACAACAATAAACCCCACAACACATCCAGCTGCAATAAACCATGGCTTAACTGATTTTGTGTTTATCTCTTGGCGTGGTTTAACATTGCTCGCATCAAATGTAGCTTCCTCTGCCAACTGATCAATCAAACGCTGTGAACCAAAATCACTTGAACCCTTATCAATCCGACACAACTCAACAATTGAACTCATTCTTTCCTGAAGCTCTGGATGCCTCAATTCAACAAAACGAGCAACTCTTGTCAGTGTAAACGGCTGTGTAAGAGGCTTATATAGATAAAAATATAGTGCTATTAAAAATGATACTAAAACCAGCGAACTTAACCCCCACCTGTATATGGGAGAAATAATTATTGTTGCTGCATCAATTCCCATTACAATCAAAATTGAAACAACTACAACTGCAAGAACTGCAAGCGAACCTCGAATCCATAAAATTAATTTAATTCGTTCAATCAGTTCTGTCAAACTCTTAACAATAGACTCTGGTAACTTAGTATAATCAACATTTGCATTATTTTCTTTTAGCTTAGCTTTCATAATTATGCCAAACCTCCTTTTTTCCTGTAAAACCATTCAAATCCAATAATAATTCCCATCAAAATAAATAGCGGCCACTTATCCCAAAGTGTCTTCTCCTGAATCAAAACTTCTTCCCTGTTGCCTTCACCAAAAAGACTATCAGCATTCATAATATCCGTTGGTGTTAAAAGCTTACCTCCTGTGGTTGCAGCAATCTTTGCAGGCCACGTTGGGTCTGCATTCATAACGGATCTCTCAATAGGGTTGTCCAATGTCTTAACGGCAATAATTGTGTCAATATCTTTGGCCGAGCCATCTTCTCTTAATTCATCAATAACATCACCAGTCAATGTTATTGTGTAATATCCAGATGCATCTGCTGCCTTAAAATCTAAATCATAATATCCATTTGAATCTTCTCGATAATCAAACTCTTTTCGCAGAATTGTCTGTCCGTTAAACTTTACTGTTGCGCCAAACTTTTTCTTATTCACACCGCTAAATGATTTATCAATCAGGCGTGAAACAACTTTTACAGTATCTCCAGGAGAATAAACAAGTTTATCAGTGCCAAGTCTTACATGCTCACCACCTGAACGCAAGTTTTCTCCAGCTCCCCAGCGCATCATCTGTCCCCAGAACTTATGGTGATACACATCTCCAACGCCATAACGCCAACGCCATGTCCGATCAAAAGGCAGCATAACAACTGTACCCTGTCCATATCTCTGGACAACAACAAGTGCATTGTGTGTTTCCTGTTCCAATCGTTGTTCCAAATAACGTTCCTGCTCTTCCTGTGTTGCAGAAAAGTCCATTCCATCGTCTTCTCCAGGCTGCGCATAAGCAAGAACACTAGCACCAGGCTTCAACGACTCAACAGAAAAACGCCAACGCATAACAGGCAAAGAAGCCCAAATCTCATCATTCTCGGCTGAACTTTCAGACTGCTGCATAATTGGATGTTCACGCCCGGCTGCAGTTAGCTTAATTCTATAATCTTTCTCAGGTGACTTAAACTGTGGCCTTGATTGATTCTCATATATAATCGGCAACAATGCCTTTAAATCTTCATTCTCATAGTGATGAGGCATATATCTTGGACCAGCACTGACCACAAGTAACGCACCTCGTTCCTCAACACACTTCTTGATTTCTGCAATCACTCGATCACTCAAATCTTCTGGGGCAACATCACCAAGAATTATAGCATCAAACATTCTCCACTCTTTCTCTTCCGATGGAAAAACAGTAGCCTCTGAATCACCAAACTTTCGACTGGCAGATGCATAAACCATTGGACGTTTTTCCTGTTCGGTAATCATATCAGGATTAAAAAGAATATACTGTAAATTAATTGACTTATCTCTACCATAAAACAAATTTCTTAAATACCTGAACTCCCAGCGAGGGAAACTGTCCACCAATAAAACATTTGTTCTATCATCACTAACTGCAACATCAAAGCCCCAGCTATTATTCTCAGCCGAAAGTTCTCCCTTTAAAACAGATGTTTCAATTGTGTAATGAGTGATACCATGGGATGTAGGCATATGACTAAATCTCAGTTCTTCTCGATAATCATCATCAGGAACAACAACTTCTTGTTCATCAACAACTTTGTCACCTTCCAACAGACGAACCTTAACAACCTCTCCAGTCAAACCATTAATCTTGATTTCAGCCTTAACCCGAACCTTATCATCAAGATAAACCGAATCAGGTGCAGCAACATTAACAACTGCAATATCTTTGGGAATATCTGTTCCGCCGATAATAATAGATGAAACAGGTATTCCAAGTCCACCCAAACGCCTGCATACAGGCAAAGGATCAGACTTTCCATTATTGCCCCCATCAGTCAACATAAGAATACCCGCTAAACTATCAAGCGAAACTTCCTTAAGAACACGCTCTAACGAACTTGCATAATCAGTCTCTGATCTAAAAAGTAAAACATCAATCCTGTTGCTAAAAACATTATCAGCAACTAAATGATTTGCTGAATTGTCCCCCTGACCACCTTCCGGCAAATCAAGATATATACTTTTTGCATCGCGACCAAAAATATAACCATCAGTCTTATAAGTCTCGTTCAACTTTGCCAAAACTGAAACATCAGTACCCACACCATAAAGAATTCTATCTCTCAATTTATACCGCTCTGTCTCAACAATTCTCATCAAAATACTTTTGTCTTCAGGCTCCAAATTCTTATACATATCCTTTGCAATCAAATCTAGAACATCTGGCAATTGTACTTGATACTTCAAATATGCAGTAATCATCTTGCTATTTAGAGACAAAAATACTTTCAAAGTGTTCTTATTAAATTCTTTAGGCTTACGGCGAACATAACTAAGCATCTTGCTTTGATATATCTTGTTTATATTAGAAAGACCAGTACAAAAAGTGGCAACTTGAGGAATATAACTAAACTGGAAAAGTTCTGTTCTGATAGCATCCAAGCCCTTTATTGAAAAAGTTAGATCATCAATTGAAACTTCTGCAAAATCACGTAAATCTTCATCTGAATACTTCTCATAAGTATCATACAAGAACTTACCATTACTACCCATCTCTCTGGAAATAGCAAGAAAATCATCAAATCCAGCTTTAATCTTGCCACCATTAATCCAATTCTCACCTTTGGATAAACCAAAAAGTTCCCCCATATACATCTTTTCTGCATCAGACCATTGCTTATCAACAATATGCATTGAATCAGAATCATCAATCAAAACAACAACATGGCGATCAACTGTAACGGTCTTATCACGACGAAAAACTGGCTCACCAAGCATGAAAATCAACAAAAGAAAAAATGCAATTCGTAAAGGACTAATCAACTTGCCATACTTATCGCCAGCAATCAAAACCTCATGTTTATACAAAAACAGGAGACCTTCAAAGCCAAAACCGGCAATCAAACCGAGAACAACCAATGGCCAAGGTGTTGCAAAAAATATAAACTTTGCAATAAATTGCAGTACAAACCAGAAAAACAAAGAACGTAAAAGTCCAAACAAGCAAAACATGCCTATCAGAACATTGCGGGGTTGTTCAACATCCCATAACTTTTTCTTCAAAAAACGTAAACCAACACCAATCAAAACTACACACAATAAAATATAATACCACCCAAACCCTAACGGTAACAAATCTGTTCTTGCTAAATTTTCCATAAAAATTTCCCTTAATACTATTTAACTCACCATATTAGCAAAAAACACTGTCCTCCCACAAGTCAAAACCACCATATCAAACAGAAACCTTAATTTTTCGGTTGAACGTAGCTATGACAACGAGGATCCCGCATTCCGGGACTCCCAACATGCAAATAACCGTTGTCTTGGAAAAACGGGAGCGGCACTCGAGCTTGCGAGAGAGGCTTTAACCACTAAAAAGAAACAATAGGGTGAAGCAATGAACGTAGTGAATGGCCTATTCCTCATTGCCATAAAACAATACTTTCCATATTATCACCCATTTGGTGATAAAACAATGTGTTTTCTGCTAATTTTATTGGCTCAAACGCAAATATTTATCTCCAACCGAAAAACTAAGGACAGAAAACCTTCCTATTACAGCAGAATCAGCAAGAGCACCTCTAAAGCGGGGATTTTCTTATTCAGAAGTGAATGTTGAGCTGGCTTTTCGATAATGTTTCATTGTTTTCCTTCGGAAGTATTAAGTAATGAGACCTATGGGACTAATGGGACGGATTTTAAGTCTTTTTGACTTTGAACGTCTTACATTTTTTTAACATTGCTCCCATCAGTCTCATAAGTCCCATTCTTTATTTAATCTCCCCCACCTCAAATAATCTAGAGCATTGAACAAATGAAACGCTGTAAAGATTTTATTCGAGGACGACGTTGGGCTTAAAAAAAAATCAAGTAATAGCAGTCCTATTGCGTATTTTTTTGAAAGATTCAACGGAAGCCGCAGAACAAAGATTTACTGCGTTTCATTAGTGAAATGCTCTAATGAGTCAAAGTCGCAAGAAGCTTGAGGTGAGCACAGCGTAACCCTAGAATCTAACCCCCCCCACTCTTCTTCTGAAGGAAGACATCAAAGAAAACAGCAACGTCATTTCAACATGTATCCCGCTGGCAAAACAAACACAGTCCATGGCTAATATTTTTAATTGTCAATTAACAACAATTGAGCCGCCCTTTGCCAAAGTTTTTCTCAAATTTCTTACATCAATTTTTGAAACATCTTTCCCCTCTTGGCAAGCCAAAACAGCAGCCACACCAGCAGCTTCCCCAACCTGATTTAAATTCACCATAACCCTAACAGCACCAAAAGCAAGATCATCAACACAAATAGCACGACCTGCTACAATAAGATTGCCAAAATCATCTCTTACCATTGTTCTATAAGGTATTTGATAAAATGTGGGATCTTTATCAATCGGATCACGCCAACGACCTTTTGTACTTCCCTCTGAAGATATAATATGTGTGGTACCATCAAGATATTTAAACTCAAAACCACCATTTTCTTCATTGTGAACATCCACCCTGTATGAACCATTTGCAATGGCATCATCAAATTGCTTACCCCACAAAACATCATCATCTGTCAGCGAATAATTTGCAATGCTCCTGCGACTATCTCGCAGTCCAATCGAGGAAGCAAGCGTCAATAAAGATATTGGATAATCCGGATAATATTTACGTACTAAATCCATGTAGGATTGAATCTGGATGCGACCTTCCATCTCTGCTTTCGACAAAGAAAGTCCATCTGTTGCAACCATATCAAAAACATGAGTCATAGCATACATACGTACATCTTCTGAAGTAGGAATCACCCCATGCCAACCAGTATCTTTTCTTAAACCAACCTCATTACCATGCTCATTGATAAATGCTCCAATATTCAACTCGTCAATTTTATTAATTCCCTGAATTTTTGCGCATGTTGTTGGAGGCAGAGGATGAATGGAATCGCGCATAGGAAAACCAGCAATTTTTGCAACATCTCCATCACCTGTTGCATCGACAAACACTTTGGCCTTCACTGCTTGTCTACCTGACTTATTCTCAACAAAAACAGCTTCAATATTGTTATCATCATCTATGGAAACATTACATACAAAAGTATTAAGCAAAGGAGTTATATTATGCTCAAGAACAAGTTTATCAAGCTCTACCTTAAGTTCCTCACTGTTAAAGCGATAATAAGCGCTAGCATTGGCTTCATCAATAGCAACAGCACCCCGAGCCTTCATGCTCTCCATAACCTCAACGGTTAAACCTCCAATAATCTGTTCTTTAAACTCTGTATCAAAAATACTATGCCATATATTCACCAAGCCTGCAGTAGCCATTCCTCCAAAGCTGTTCTGCTTTTCAACAATTGCCACTTTAGCCCCTAGTCTCGCAGCTCTAACCGCAGCAAAAACACCTGTACAACTTCCGCCTAACACGCACACATCAACATCTAAAACAACATTAACATCCCTAGCTGCTTCTTTAACAAAATTCACAATATTACTCCAAAATTTAAGTATTAATTTATTACTCCGGAATTTTGACAGATACCAAAAACAAATACAAGCCATTAATAACAATTATTGCTCATTCCTTGATTTTTAGGTTGGCGACAGCTATGATAATGAAAATCCCGCAGGATGGGATCGCTCCCGTTTTTCCAATACAAAGTTTGTTTGTATGCTGGGAGCAACAACAGTCACCTGCGTGCCTGCCGAGCCTTGGTCTAGATCTTATCCTGCATAGTTAGGGGTTACTGTTTAATTCATAAACCGCATCTTGTTAATGCTTTATAAAATATATTTTATGCTTATCTGCAAGGTTTTTAGCTGTTTTAGCTTAAAAACCGTGCAGATGACTTAGTATTAAAATTCTATTTATTTTATGAATTTGTAATGCAATATCACGCATCTTATAGGCCATTTCGCTTCGCTACATTGCTCTTGCAATTTTATTTTTAGTTGCAAAAGCCTCTCTGCAGCTTCGCCTTGAGTGTCACTGCAATGAGTT